>CANQGL010000039.1 GCA_947623185.1 uncultured Lachnospiraceae bacterium | reverse complement strand
ATCAGCAAAAATATACTTTCAACAAGTAAAGGAAATGACATCCAAGTGAAGATTCTTAACAATGAGTATTATCTGGATTTGTATGATAAGAAGAAATAGCCGTTGATGTTTGGAGGTGATCATCTTTGATATATACAGACACTGAGTTAAAAGCGAAAATATATGAAATGCTAAAGGACTTTGAAACGGAAGTTGTTGAATTCAAAGAGGCCAACAACAGCTATTCATTCAAAGATATCGGCAAGTATTTTTCTGCGCTCGGAAACGAAGCTAATATCCGGGGAAAGAATGAGGCCTGGTTGATTTTTGGTATTACCAACAAGGGAGATTTCAAAGGTTCTGATTACCGCAAGAGCGGAAGCCTTCAGTCATTAAAGAAAGAAATTGCTAATAACACAAATGAGCGGCTAACGTTTCTTGATATTTATGAACTTACCATGGAGAAATGCAGAATAGTAGCATTTCAGATTCCCCCGGCGATACCTGGCATACCAACAACATGGAATGGAGCTGCGTGGGCGAGAGAAGATGAATCATTGTCACCGCTGCCAATGAATAAGGTTGATCTGATACGAAGCCAGGTTGGAATGGATTGGTCAAGAGAAATTGTGAAAGATGCGACAATAGATGATCTGGACCCTGAAGCGGTTGCTCATGCGAGGAAGATGTTTTCGCAGAAACAGGAGAACCGAAAACGGGCAAAAGAAATTCTGTCGGGTCTTTCTGATATCGAAGTATTAAATAAAGCAGGGATTTGCTTTAAGGGAAAAATTACAAGAACGGCACTCCTTCTTCTCGGCAAGAAGGAATCTGCATTCTATTTCGATGGGTTTACACCGAGGATTACATGGACGCTTTATAATGCCGATAAGACGGTAAAAGCGTATGAACACTTTGATATGCCATTATTACTTGCAGTGGACAAAGTGTACGCCAAGATTAGAAATGAAAAGTATAGATATATTGCGGAGCAGCAGACATTATTCCCGGAAGAGGTACAGCAATATGATGCCGATCTAGTCAAAGAGATTATTAACAATTGCATAGCCCATTCAGATTACAGACGGCATGGAAAAATTAATGTTGAGGAATTTGAGGATCATCTTGTTTTCATAAATGAAGGTTCCTTCATTCCAGAGACTATTGAGAAAGCACTGGAGCCAGGTTATAAGCCGCCGTATTATCGGAATGCTTTTCTCTGTAACGCTATGGTCAACATGTATATGATTGATACGAATTCCATGGGCATCCCGATGATTTATAATATCCAAAAAGCGAGATGCTTCCCCCTGCCGTCATATGATTTGGATGTTGTGAACCGGGTGAGCGTTACCGTTTTTGGAAAGGTTCTTGATAAGAACTATACACGATTGCTACATTCTAATGGAAATTTGGATCTGAAGACAGTATTTTTGCTTGATCAGGTTCAGAAGAGGAAGACCATATCTAAGGATGATTATAAAGCGCTAAGAAAAAGTGGATTGGTTGAAGGCCGATATCCGGCACTTTATGTATCCTATAAGATAGCTGAAGCTGTCGGTGATAAGGCTGGATATGTGAGAAATAAGGGTTTGGATGAAAAAATATTAAAAGAACTAATCATATCCGCAATAAAAAATGGACCATTGAAGAAGGCCGACATTTATGAAGCGGTGAAGCACGCATTCCCGGATGTTCTCACTGAAGAGAAGCAATATAAGAAACTTTCAAATCTTCTTCAAAAAATGAAAAAAGAAGGACTAGTAGATGTCCGTGGCAGTGCAGTTCATGCAGAATGGTTCTTCATCCAATAGATTTAGTCAAGGAAGTCAGTTTTTAGTCAAGGAATTAGTCAAAGGAAAATGGTTATAAAGTCAAGAGGGATTCGGAAAGCTTGTATTTCTGGGATCCTTCTTGACTAAATCATGGTATGAATTATTGCTTTTAGTCAAAGCTTAGTTCTTGTATAGAACAATTTAGCCTAAAGATTTATTTGAAATTCGACAAAACAAAATTTTTTATTTTCGCGGGACCGATACCTGCGGACCGGCGGGAGCGCGAAAAGCGGCCGGCTCAGGTAAAAAAGTTTGACAGCGGTAATGAAAGAGTCTTGCAGGAACGGAAGGATTTCAGTATACTTATTGAAGAGCAATATATTAAGGAAACAACGGAGGAACCCGGCTATGTTTGACGTCACAAAACTGGAATGGACAAGGGAACCGCAGTCGTATAAGATCGAGGACGACAGGATCGAGATCGTCACGAAGCCCCATACGGATCTTTGGCAGCGGACGTATTACCATTTCCGCAACGATAATGCGCCGGTCCTGCAGATGCGGACCGACAAAAAATATTTCTCGTTTGTCGTAAAGACCGAGTTCGAAAGCGGACACCGCTTCGATCAGTGCGGCGTGGTGCTGTATCTGAACAGCGAAAACTGGTTAAAGGGCTCCATTGAATATGAAAACGAGGAATACCAGCATCTTGGCAGCGTCGTCACCAATCACGGGTATTCGGACTGGGCGACCACCGCGATCGACGCGTCCGTTAAGAGCATGTGGTACCGTTTGAGCCGTCGGGAAGACGATTTCTGCATCGAGTGCTCGGAGGACGGCGTCCATTTTTCCCAGATGCGGATCTGCCATATGTGGGACGGAGCCGGAGAGGTGTCGTTCGGCATATACGCCTGCAGCCCGGAAGATTCCTCCTTCAAAGCGGTATTCACCTGCATGGATCTGACCGATTGCAAGTGGCTCGCCCATGACGGTCAGCAGCCGGATGAGGACTGAGGACCAGCAGCCGGACGAGGACTGACGGTCAGCAGCCGGACGAGGACTGAGGACCAGCAGCCGGGCGAAGCTTGACGGGTAGCAGCCGGGCGAGGACTGACGGTCAGCGCCCGGACGAGGACTGAGGACCAGTAGCCGGATGAAGACTGACGGCCGCGGATACCGGCCGGTTATTCGAGACACGGACCCGGACAGAGGGCGCGTGAAAGCTTTTCACAAAAGAAGCGGAGGTGTATGAATAATGAAACTATCGGAACAGGAACGCAATGAGCGGACCGCAGAGGCCCGGCGACTGATCCACTGGTCGAAGGAGGAATTCGATTCCGACCAAAAACTTCTGCGCGGACAGCCGCCGCTCGTAAAGGCGCAGACTTCGGAGACGGTCGTGCCGCTCACAAGGGAATTCGGCGGTCTCGCGATGGAGAACGACTTTGTAAAGATCCTGCAAAGGAGGAGGAGCAACCGCGTATTTACGGGAGAACGCATGACGGCGGATCAGCTTTCCTTCCTGCTCTGGGCCACACAGGGCGTAAAGGGGATCCGCGGGAATCATTACGCGACGCTGAGGACCGTGCCGAGCGCCGGGGCCAGACATCCGTTTGAAACGTATCTTTATGTGAAAAGTGTGGAAGGACTAAAACCGGGATATTACCATTATCTTCCAATGGAACACAGCCTGGAGCTTCTGCGGGAGGAAGATCCGGAGAAGAAAGACTCCGCGCAGCGGATCACCGATTCGGTCCGCGGCCAGAAGTGGGCGCTCAGAGCCAATGTGATCTTCTATTACAGCATTGTCCCCTACCGTGGGGAGTGGAGATACGCCTTCAACGCGCATCGGGTCATGATGATGGACGCCGGGCATGTGACGGAGAATCTTTATCTTGCGTGTACGGCTCTCGGCCTCGGGACCTGTGCGATCGGCGCGGTAGACGAGGAAGTCGGAAACGGGCTGTTCGGCCTCGACGGAACGGAAGAGTACATCTTCTATGCGGCTCCCGTGGGGACGGTCAGTGATGCGAACGAGGAGCAGGAGCAGGCATTTTACGCATTCCTGAAAGAGAAATAAGAAGGAACGGACAAAGCTGCCCGCGGAGCGGATCTATTCCAGAGATCATGTAAACCTCCAAACTGATGTAAGATCGATTACTCAGTTTGGAGGTTTTGCTCTTTTGGGGTTTTATGCGATTTTATGAAGGGGTCACGGGAAGGAAAGCAGCATAGGATGAAATGGGGGCGTGCCGCAGTCTTTCGTATTCTGCGACATAACATCCAGCTTTCCTTAGCGAAATAATAGCACGCTTCTCACCCAAAATCAAGCGGCAATTTGAGTATTTATACGCAAAACGACTCAAAACCGGTGCGCTCCCAGGGAAAGAGAGGGACAATTCCGTTCCGAAAAATCAGTCAAACAGGGGGCTATCGCAGTCAAACCGGCAGTCAGAGGGGCTGACGACAGGTAATGCGGAACGGGCGGAGCGGAAAGGATGCCCATGCCGGATCGGACCTCTTTTGTGACCTGTTTGCTCAGCAGTCAGGATTTTCAGCCAAACCCGTTTTGCTTCGAGACGCCGGAACTCCAAAAATGCGCGATGACCGCTGAAAAAAAAGAACATGCTCCATTCCATGTCGCAGAATACGAAATTTTGCGACATTTTGGCCGTTGTAAATGAACGCTGACACAAGGGAAACAGTCAGCAATTTCAAGGCTTTTCGGGAGGAATGGATCATTGAAACAGCGAAAACTATTCCTTAGATCACGCAGGGTAACGGCATTGTTCCTATGCCTGTGTATTGTTATGTCCACGATAGGAGGAAGCGGCCTTACCGCGATGGCAGCCCAGGCGGAGGTCGGATGGACGGAAAACGTAAAAGAACGCATAGCCGATTCGGATACGATGGATACATATGACGGGAAACTGCTGAGCGACGATAACGGCTCCCGCTATGCAGGCAGAGTCTGGACGGATAAGACCGTGTTCGCCTATGGCGAAAAAAAAGGAAAGAACTTTGACGGCACATCCTTGACACTGGATATGGAGACCGACGGTTATAAGGAAGGCCCTGTTACGGTCAATTCCGACTTTTTGCATGTTTATTCCGCGTTAGCCAGTTCCCAGCTGGTGAATGAGTACCCGCCCAGTCCCGTAGACCTCGTGATCGTATTCGATATGTCCGGCTCCATGGGACAGGATACGCGGTATGATATCGACACGGGCGGCCCAAATTATCAAGAATCCAAAATCCAGGAATATAGGGACGGCGTTCCCATGTCCGAACGTATCGCGAACTCCCGTATCCAGATCACGCTGAACGCCATCAATGAGACGATCTATAAGCTGATGCGCCAGAACCGCCAGAACCGGGTGGCGGTGTGCGGCTACGGCGCCAACGCGACGGTACTCATGCCGCTTGCGCATTATAAATTAAAGCCAGATAAGAAATATCTCGCGGTGGGAGGCATGGAGACTTTATACCATCCGAGCGACCTACAGGTGGTAAACGGAGAATGGTGCTGGATGAATAACCGCGACACCTGCTACACCGTAACGGTGGACGCGAAGATGAATACCGATACCGGTGTCTTGCCTCCCTTAGGGTCGATCGAATGGACGCCGTTCAAGCGCACGGTCAGCAACAACGTGCATAACACGAATGTCAAAGCGTTCCCCGGCGTACCGAATCAGGACCCGGATTTGCTCAAAGAATCTGCCCAGAAGTACCAACAGGCTGCGGGAGACTTTAAAACGGATGATGCGGATGCTCTTAGAAGTATCATGAATAACCACGCCCTCATGACTGAGGAACTTGAGGCTGATGAATATGTAGGTTATTTCACCAATACCCAAGGCGGCATCTACCTTGCCTACAAACAGCTGGCCGATTCTGAAGCAACCACTTACACCGAGACGCTGACAAGCGGGGTCGTGTCTACCGTGGCCCGCATTCCCGCTGCTATCATCATGTCTGACGGTGGTGCAAACTTTGCACTCAACGAGATGGGCGATTTTGGTGAGCCTAAACAGACCGTAGAGGCGTGGGAGAGCCGTTTCGGGGCCAAACAACACGATCAGCCAACCTATGAGTCTCATGAAAAAGTTGAAGACTGGAATTTGTGGTATTATAACGATGATGGCTGGGGTGTCGGTGATAAGGATTATCTGCACCGTCGGCCAGATAATGTAGTCGACGAATGGTATAAGGTCTTTCTGCCCGGAAAAGATACGCTCATAGAATATGGGAAAGAATTTACCGGTCTTCCTTCTTTATACAACTTGGGCGCTGGTTACTATCAGAACGGCACTTTGAGGACTCCGCCAGTTTGGAACCATGCCGGGGTGCTGTACAGCAGCGACAACGACGTGTTTGGCACCTCTGGAACGGTGTTGGAGGTGTTGCTCACCGCCTCCTACATGAACAAGGTGGTAAAGGAGCACTATGAGCACGGCTGGGTGAAAAACGACGCTGCGGAGAAGAGCCGTGGCCGGTTGTCCACCTTCACCATGAATGTAGATACGGTCCATGTGCCTCAATGGGGCCGGATGCGATTGTTCCCTACTCTGGATCCGAAAGATTACCCTTTGGATGATATTCTGGATAATAACGTCACGGAAAAATGGTATTCAGATGAAGCGAAATTTGGAAAAGACAGCGATATAGGTTATGAGAGAACTAAAAAGGACGTATATGAAGGCCTCGCAGGTTCCTGGGTGGAGTGGAAAGAATCTGGCGATGCAAAAGGAAATATGGACTACACCCAGCGAAAAATCACGATAAAGTCGATTGCGAAAACTGCTAGCCAAGACGGCACTACCTATGATGCTGGCGGCAGCGAACCGGATCCAGTCACTGTGACCGACGTGGATGTCATTAACAATATCGCATACAACGACGATTTCTACGACGTGGAGTCCGGGGACCTGTCCAGTGTCTTCAACGAGATCCTTAACCTGATCCTGGGCAAGGTCTTTATTCCCGTGTCCGGCGACAACGACGCGGGCGTGGGCGATTCCATCACCTATCAGGATCCCATCGGAAAGTACATGGAGGTCAAGCATAATTCCGTGACTGCCACGCCGTATCATACCGATACTAAATTGACGGACACAGATCCGAAGACATATGATATGGCGATGCTGCTCTTCGGCGAGATGCACGGCGTGGTGCGCACCGGCGTGTATGATTTCAAGTGGAATGATGAATGGATGAAAGCGCACGATCCGAGCGGACAGTCCACGAAGCGGATGCAGATGGGCTGGTACCGCGGCGACCCCGAAAACGCGACGGAAGAGAATGACAACTATTATCCTGCCAATAAGGATCCGGCGGAAACTCCGGAGGGAAGTGCTGAGGGACTATGGGACGCAGGCTGGGTATTCCGCGTGGATTTCGAGACGCTCAAATCGTATGTTCCGATCGTCGGGGAAGCGGCAACGCCCGGGGATCTTTCTCAGCAGGCGAAGAACACAGTCTACACGTTGTACCGATTCTCCTGCCCCGAGAACGACCGAAACGAGCTGAAGCGGAACCCCATCTACGGCGAAGTGCCCAAAAAGCTGCAGGAAACATGGGAGACGGAGACTGCGGGCGGAAAGTACCCGCAGGGCAACGACCTTTACAAGGATACTCCCGGCGTCTACCGCCTGTCGGATATCCGCATCTGGGAGGAGTATACCGGCGACTATGTCGACACCGACGGCGCTCTCGCCCCCGAGAGAGCCGGTTACGACGACTCCCTGTATGTGGACCTGCCCGCGGCGGCCATCCCGACCCAGCTGGCGGAGATCACGCTGGGACGGAGCGGCGTACTGGCGTATGAGACGAATCTGGGGAGCGATCATGTAGGCGCGACAAAGGGAGCCGACGGCAGCGGGACTTCCTATGAGGAGTACTGCGCACAGTCCACGCCCTTCCGCCTGTTCTACGCGGTCGGGGTGAAGGAGGACCTGATCCTGCGCGATTCGGAGGGAAAACAGACCGGTATTGACATTGCGGCGCTGTCGGAGGAATATATCAAGACCCATACGGGCGGCGACGGAAAGATCTATTTCTATTCCAACTATTACAGCGGGACCAATTACAGCGGCTTTGTCACCGATACGGCCGCCTCCCGCACGAGGGGCGACCCTGCTGTGAGCTTTTCGCCGAGCGCGGATAACCGCTATTATGTATTCCAGAAACCGCTGCCCCTCTACGCCCACGCCTATACGGTGACGGACGAAAACGGTGAGCTCCATGCCGTGGACCGGGCGGATGACGACGTCTGGACAGAGGAGGAGAACCGAAAGGGCGGCAACGGCGGGAGCGACGAGAAAGCCTGGTCGTGGTATCAGGATCAGGATCCCGGCAGCTGGCCGGGCGGCGAGTTTATGGGCGTCTATTCCAGCTCGGACGCTTTCAGGAATGCCCTTGACAGCGCGAGGGGGCAGGGCATGATCACCGACAGCCGCGGCTCAAATTATTCCATACCGCAGGGCGGCATAAAGGATTCCGTCGTGCTGCTGACCGGAGACCTGCTGGAGCATGTGACGACGAATGCAGAGACCGGCGAATATGCGGAAGGCTCCGTGGCGTTCAACTCGGACGACTGGTTCTTTATAGTCGTGGATTATTACATGCCCACCAGCGAACCGGGCGAACCGGGTGAAGACATCAGCGGAAACGAGATCGAAGGTTCCAGGAAGGGCAGGGCTGTCCGGCGCGTGGTGGCCCGAAGAGGCAGTCTGTTCGGTTCCGCGTTCCAGTCGGAACGGATCGGCAACGGAGATATGCTCTGCTGGACGAATATGAACGGCGGTGACGGGCTGCAGCTGGAATATTTCTCCCGCAGCGTCACCGGCGACGACACACGCGGCGAACCCACATGGGAGAAACTGACCCTGGAAGGCGAGGAGCTGGAAGACTATCTGGGCGAAAACGCCGGCACAATGGTAACGGTCTCCGAAACGGTCCCCGACCCGGACGATCCTGGCAAGACGATAGAGACGACGACAGAGAAGACCATGCAGCAGTACTGGACCGATATCCGTAAGAACGAGCAGATACAGGAAATGATCAAGCAGGTAAAGGATAAAGTGGAAGCAGAAGGCGAAACCGCTCCCGAAAAGAGAAAGGAACGAGAGAAGGAGGTATTTGCCGAACTCTTCCACTGGGCCGTGGCGGCCAAGCCGGGCGGCATCCGGGTCGGCGACATGGCGAATAACCGGTCCGCAAAGACCGCCAATTCCGACGTTGCGGCCAACCCGACCGAAACGGCCTATAACTATTACCTGCCGTCCGTGTCCGACGATTCCGGAACAGGCGACAACGTAAAGATCGACAACTATCTCGGCAACAACGGCCGTCTCACCGTGGACAACGCCCAGCAGCTGCTCGTCACCAAGACGGTGGAAGTGCCGGAGGGCTTGGCGGAAGCGTCCGAGGACTTTGAGATGGGCGACGAGCGGAAGAACCGGGAGTTCAACTACCAGATCTACATCAAGGGCGTTACCGGCACACAGTCGGCGGCACGCGTGACCTATAACCCGTATTCCGGGACATGGCAGCGGCGGGTCGCTTCCATTGACGTGCTGACGGACAACAGCGACCTGGTTCTCGATAAGAACAACCAGCGGGCGATGTTTGCCCTCGGCACCGACGAGGCCGGAAACAACACCGCCCGTCAGGTGGCTGCCGATGAGGATGGGGTGCTCCGTTACGCCTACGAAGACGGGACGGTGGATGAGGAAAAATCCGAAAAGTATACCGGGGCCGAGGACGGGTCCGACCTTTATTACCTTTACCTGCCGCCAAACGACAGCGGGGACGATCCGGATGGGGAAGGCCAGCTTTCGCGCCGGATCTATGAGTACAACGACGAGGAGGGCGAGAAGAAGCTAAATAACAGCGGAGTAACGACCTATTACAAGAGCGGCATCGGGCCGACGCCTCCCGAAGACCCACAGGACAGGAGGTTCCGTGAGGCGACTGAAGATCCGGACCGCCCGGCGGGTACGCGCGCCTACTGGGTGCTGGATTCGGAGCTGATCCCTGTCACGGAGGTTGAAGCGGCGGAGAATACGGCCGGTTCCGATGAGGGAGGGGATGGACCCTCCATGTTCGCCGCGGAGCTGGCCGCCGACGGCCAGTGGGAACATGAATCGAACGGTGATCATAAACACATGCAGTATTTTACCGTCATGGTCAAAAAGCCCGCGGCAAACGGCGGCGGAAAGGCCGATAACCTGGACGACGTATTCGTTTCGGCGTTCAGCACCCGCACGGAATTTCTGACGAAGACGCTGCAGTTCGGGGAAAACGCCAATGAGAACGACGGGAGCGGCGTTGTGGGCACGGAGCTGTCAGCGGAACAGCTCTACGACCCGGACGGTAAGATCAGCACGCACGACGGCTTTCAGCTTCTGAACCCCGGCGACATCGCGAAGAGTACGGCTGAATTCACCTTAAAGGGCGGCGAAGGACTGCTGTTTACGGGTCTTATCGCGAGCAGCACGAAGAACAGGGTGCTTTACCGCGTCACGGAGAAGCTGACGGAGGACGACCTCAAACAAAGCTTTTTCTTCAAGGAAGCGGAGCACCATGAAAAGGACACGCACTCGCATGAGTCTGTCCATGTGCATGAACCGGAATCGGAGCCGGAGAAATCGCTTTACTCCGTATCCGGCGACGTCGCGTCGGATTTTACGGAACAGGTCCACTATGTGAACAGTTTCCTGATGTGGGCGACGGCGAGCCTCAGGGTCCACAAGCACATGCTGGTCAAAGGTGATGAAGGGAACGTAGTCGAGACGGATTCAGACGCGTCAAAGGAGGGCTATACCTTCGAGATCGTGCCGTATGTGGATAATCCCGAGGACGATCCGATCGAAAAGAACACGGTCAAAAGCGACGAGGACGGCTACGCCGATCTCTTTAAAGATGCGAAATTCTCGACGGTCGGGGATTACCGGTATACCGTCCGGGAGGTCTCCAACGACGGCGTGGAGCGGCCGGGAGTCCAGTATGACCCGAAGGTGTATACCGTGACGGTCCGGGTGACGATCGAGATGAACAGCGATAAGAATGAATCGGAGTTGGTCGCCAGGGTAACCGTGGACCCGGCAGGGGGCATGGACAACTGTCAGGATCAGGACGAGAGCGCATCGAACGCCATCCGGTTTGAAAACGCGATCCAAAGACACAGGACCAACGTCGTATTTGACGGCGGCAAGCAGCTGATCGGCGATTCGCTGAAGGGCAAAACGTTTACGTTCGTCCTGAGACGTGCGGGTCTGGTGGAGTCCGATCCCAACGCGGACTTTGCCGACGCGGAGACCGGATCGAACGCGCTCCGGAAGGTCCCGATGCCGGACGGCGCTTCAGGCGGCGCTTCCACGGCCACGAACGACGACACCGGACATTTCCGTTTCGGAGAGATCGTATTTAAAAAGCCAGGCACCTATTTCTACACCGTAACGGAGGAAAAGGGCGATATCACGGACTGCGAATACGACGCGACGGAATATCGGATCGCCGTTTATGTGCAGGAAGAGGGGGACGGCCTGCTGTGGTCCAGATGGGAGATCATTGATCCGCCCGGAGGCGGGCAGAGCGGGGAAGGTTCCGGACTGACGTTTACGAACGTGATCCGGAGACCACATAAGGAGGAAGTCGATCAGGAGGGCGATCCCAGCCCCGGAAACGAGAAAGGCGTAAAACCGGGCGATACGATCACCTACCGGATCCACTGGCAGAACTACCGGAAAGAACCCGCGACGGTGGAGGTCATCGACATCCTCGATGAAAACGTGGAGTTCGTCAGCGCGGAGCCGGAATATACCCTGTATCTGGGAAGTCCGGAATCCGACAGCAACGCGTACCGCGATCTCTTCTCCGAGACGTCGGCGGACGCCTACCGAAAGGATCTCGGATATCAGGGCCGGGGCGTGGTCTACTGGAAACTGGAGAACGTGCCCGGGACGGAGGAGGCCGAAAAGCAAGGTCCGGAGAAAGACGGGCCGAGGGAGGGCCTGTATCCGAACGAGGGTTATATCTACCTGACGGTCAGGGTGAAAGACGGGGCCTACGATACGACCGTGTTCAACCAGGCCGCGGTCGGAGTCGAGAACGAGCCGTTTATCAGGACCGAGAACGTAAAGAATCCGACGCCGGAAAAACCGCCGACCGTCTCCCTGCGGATCCAGAAGACCGTGAAGAGCGAGATCGGCGAAGACCTGAACGCGGAATTCGAGTTCACGGTCCGGCTGACGGACAAAGACGGAAACGCGCTGCCCGGATCGTATCCGTTCCGATATTCGGATGCGGAGGGAAGCGGCGCGCAGGACGCTCCAGCAAGCGGGACCGTGGCAGACGGCGGAACGCTGACCTTAAAGCACGGCGATGAGATCGTGATCGAAGATCTGCCGGAAGGGACCCACTACGCGATCGAGGAGAAGGAATATCCCGAATTTTCGGTCACGAAGGAAAACGCGGCCGGAACGGCAGGGGAGGGCAGTACGGTCCTCGTGAAGTTTGTGAACACCAGAAAACCGGAGGAACCGCCGGATGAACCGCATGAGCCGGATGAACCGGATGAGCCGCATTCGCCTGAAGAGCCGGGCAATCCGCCGGATACGCCTTCCAGGAAATACCCGCCGGATGACGAACCGGGACCGGGCCAGCCGAAAGAGGGCAACCCGGGCGAACCGGATTATCCGAAGGATCACATCACGCAGACCGAGAACGGGCCGGACACTCCGGAGAGCAACGCGACGCCCAGGACCGGCGATACGAGCGATCCTGTACTCTGGCTGACGCTCATGATATTCTCGATTTCGGGAATATTTGCCGTTCTGAAACAGTACAGGAAAAAGGACGCGAAACTTTCGGAACAGGATCGGCAGAAATAAGGCGGCGGGAACGAAAGGACCGGGAACGAAAGAACCGGGAACGAAAGAACCGGGAACGAGAGGTTCGGGAACGCAAAGACCTGGAACGAAAGGACCGGGAACGAAAGATCCGGGAACAGAAGATCCGGCGCGGGAAGCGCTGGAACAGGGACAAAAGATCGGAAAAACCGTAAAAAAGTGCCGCAGATTTAATCATTCTGCGGCCACACGATATTCTATTACAACGATCGTCCAAATGTTCCACTAAAAAGACCGCTGATGCTATCCATCAGCGGTTCCAAAATGATCTTCCCCAATACTGATGTACACAAAGAAGCGGCAACCGGCTGCCATAGCGATCACGCCTTAGGCCCCTGGCTTTGCGTCCCCGTCTTTCGGCGGGTTTGCTTTTCACTGATCATTATATTTGCAACTATTATAAATGAATTGAAAGATTTTGTCAATAATTTTTACAAAAATATCCGTCAAAGGGATGTTGAAAAACCGACAAGATTTCGACAAAATTCTGATATAACCACGGCACGGCTACAGCGTGGCAACGACAAGACCACAGCGCGGCACCAGCAAAGCCATAGTGTGGCAACGACATGGCCACAGCGCGGCACCGATACGGCCACGTCGAGCCAACAACATGGCCACGGCAAGACCACAGCAAAGCCACAGCGCGGCAACGATAGGGCCGCGGCGAGCCGATAACACGGTCACAGCAAGGCAACGGCACGGCCCCGACAAAGCCACGGAAGAGACTCCGACCGGAATTCCCGTGAAAACTCGACGGGATTCCGTCCGGTTTTACCTGATCCGCAGTCAAACCGGCAGTCAGGGGACCGCGCCGGTCCTATAATTTAATCCAAAAAAACCAACAGGAGGTAAAAACATGGCACGAAAAGGAGAAAACATTTTTAAACGCAAGGATGGAAGATGGGAGGCCAGGTATGTCAAGAACTACGAGCCTTCCGGCAAGATCAGGTACGGCTTCTGCTACGGAAAAACGTACACGGAGGCCAAAGAAAAAGCCGCGCGGTGCAGGGCGGCCCTGTTAAACAATACGCCCCTGCCCGCGACGAGCCGCCGCCGGTTCTCGTTCTTCTGCGAGGAATGGATCCGGGCGCAGAAAAGCCGGGTCAAGGAGTCGACCTATGTCAAGTATGACACGGCTCTCAGGCTCCACATCCTGCCCGGACTGGGCTCATGCTTCCCGTCCGGCATCACCACCCGATCGGTGGAGACCTTCCAGGCGGATCTTCTGGGCAGCGGGCTCTCGGCGCAGTCCGTCAAAAGCATCCTGATCGAGCTGCGCGCCATCATCAAGTACACGGCCGCCCAGTACCCGGGACTGTTTCCGGACATTCAGGTGCAGTACCCGAAGGATCCCAAAAAGGAAATGCGCGTCCTCACGCTGGATGAGCAGCGGCGGCTCACCGTCTGCCTGAGATCGGACATGGACACCTGCAAATTCGGGATCTTCCTGGCGCTGATGACCGGAATGCGGATCGGTGAGATCTGCGCGCTCAGATGGGAGAACATTTCGCTCAAGGACGGAACGGTCCACATCGGGGCCACCGTGCAGCGCCTGCGCAACATCGGGCGGCAGGAGCCGGGAAAAACGAGGCTCTGTACCGGAGCGCCCAAGAGCGATACCTCGAACCGGACGATCCCGCTGCCGGACGAGGTGACGGCACTGTGCGGAAAGTACGATCCGCATCTTCCCTCGGCCTACGTTCTGACCGGGACGGAGGAATGTATGGAACCGCGCAAGCTGCAGCGGCGTCTCGCAAAGTATACGAAGGAATGCGGGCTCGAGGGCGTCCATTTCCACACGCTGCGGCACACCTTCGCCACGCGCTGCATGGAAGTCGGATTTGAGCTCAAGAGCCTGTGCGAGATCCTCGGACATGCCAGCACTTCCACCACGCTCGACCGGTATGTGCATTCGTCCATCGATCTGAAGCGGACCAATATGGAAAAACTTGCCGCGGTCGGATTCTGAACGATCCGCAGTCATTATTTTTAGTCAAACGGACGGCGTGAAATAAACCGATCCTTCTGAAAATGCCCTGATACACGGAAAAAAGCGGGCCTCAAAAAGGCAGTGCCGCAGAATGATTAAATCTGCGACACCGGGTGAGCCGGTACGAAGGCGTTTATTCAGGAGGAGGTTTACGGAATGAAAAGAAGAAGGTCATACAGAAAGCATTGTAAAATAATGGCGGCGATCATGCTGGCATGTATGATCCTGTCAGTGTCAGAGAACATAGAGATGCTCTGCTCGGTCGCATATGCGGCCCATACGTCATGGAAGATCGACGCTCCGGTCACGCAGGAGAGTATGAGCGAGTGGACTCTGCCCGTCAACGGCGGAAAACGGGAATATAACATCTTTGAGCAGATGAACCGTGATAAAGAGGTGCGTACGATTCTGATGGAAAGCGACTCAAACGCGCCGATCGACCCGGCTGACACCAAGAAAGAACAGGGCGGCGACGGTACGACCGAAGGATCGGGAGACGAAGCCAAATCTGGTCAGAGCACCACGGAGACACCTTCAAATGCCGGAAAGCAGGATGGACGCAATTTGTCTCCTAACTTGGGAGATTTTTTGACAAAACTTCAGATGTGGGAACTTAAGGACGGAGAGCCGGTAGAGATTGAAGGCAAGCCAACGCTTGGCGGACGTTACAGTGTTGAATTGACATTTAATAGGCCGGACGACCAAGAACTGCTTTTCCGTATGGCCACGGATGACGAATTGGATGCTCTTGGGATTGCCCCTGAAGACTATGAAGACGGCCCATGGATGTACTTGCAGCTAAGCCACAACATTAAGGCCGACGTTGATTCTGCCAAGGGCGATGCAAGTGGCCGTGTCAAGATAGTAAATGGGGTTGTGGACGGCGAGGAGTGCCAGTTCATTCTTTACCACTCTAATGTCACCCCGGTCGATAGTATCAAATGGGCGTTGATTACCTTTGAGGGGACTCTTAGTGAGGATGCAAGTCTTGAAGAAGTTGAGATCGTAGTGGGCAGCAATGTCGGGACATTTACTCCCGGCGATGCTGTACAGCTTACTTTGAAAAAAGAGGCGGTCAAATATGATCCGATAACCCACATGATCCACTACATGGTAACGGTAAGCAATGAAACCGAAAATGCCGTTCAGGGGATCAAAGTAACAGATCGGGTCACGACAGAGGGCGCAACACTTGTTGAAGACAGTATCCGTATTGACGGGGAGGATGCTTCCGGTGATGTTACCATCGACGAAGAAGGAGGATGCGTTTTATTTGATGATCCGGAACGGACACTGAACCCCGGAGAGAGCCTTCTCATCGGATATGATGTAAGTGTGGAAAATCTGGTCAAAAATCTCAGTAATTCGCAGACTGTTTTTACTGTGGAAAATGAAGTCGGTCTGCAGTCCGGCGATCCGCTTGAGAGCAAGGTGACAGCAAAGGCGAGTTACGATGTGGATTTGGGCTATCTGACAAAAGATGGAATGACGGTAGGGGACTTCGAGATACGGGATAACGAGGAATCATTATATAAGTATAATCAGATCCTCCGTTGGGATATCAGGGCTTACGATCCCTACCTGAATTTTGATGATGCGGAACATGGCTGTGTCATTACAGATAAGCTGCCGGATAAACTCAAGATTAAAAACCTTGTTGGAGTGTACTTTTCTACCGCGGATGACGACGTAGACTTCAAATCGGGAGCGTTCTTTGCGACACCTCCCGAGGGAACGGAAAAAAACACTCTGCCGACGGTTCAGGAATTGCTGGATTCGGGAATTATGAGCTATGAGGAGGGCGAAAACACGCTTACCTTTGATTTCCCGCAGCTGAAAGAGCTGTCTGAGCAGGCGAAACTGCCGGGCGGGACCAGCATCGACGATTATTTTGTCAAGATGGAGAACGGCGGCCATCTGAAGGTTCATATTGTCCTCCTCACCAGATATAATGAGCCGCCTGAGGGCAACGGAAACTATCATAACCAGGCATGGACAACACTTCCCAGCGAAATCGTTAAGCGCGAAGACGATCACTGGTTGTATGTGGGTGGAAATGGCATCGACATTAGAAAGACAGGAAAACTGTTTGAAGATGGCAAAAAGCTGGACTATACTGTCACGATGGATGTTGGCAATAACCTTAAAACCGACAGGCCAGGATCATATCTTAGTGGCGGTGCGATGATCGAGGATTCGATGTATATTATTGGCCCAGCAGACCCAGACAATCCGAATAATGGGGAAAAGCGGGTGTATCTTGATCTCTCGGACGCGATGGAGATTACGTCCGTTGAGGCCAAGTATACAGATGAGAAAGAATCGCCGCAGGTATGGACGTTTGATCAGGTGGGATGGAAGCTTGAAGACTATGGTGAACCCTATTCCGCTGAAGGCGGTCATCAATACGGGGTCTTTAACGTCGTTGAGAATATATATTCCAAGGATCAAGAGGAATATAACGAATATCCGAACGGCAGATGGAAGTTATGCCTGGGGAGTGAAAAATACAGTAGCCAACGTGTCCTTTTCTTCAATCCTAAGATAGAGCCTATACGTGGTGCAGAGTGGTGGGACAATACCGTATACGGTGAATGGCCGGATGAACTGAACAGGTACGATGTGAAAGTGGAATTTCATTACACCATTGATCCCGAGAAGGCATACTTTGTCGAATATGATAATACAGTATGGCACTATATAATGAAATCTTTTGACGGGTGTGTGACGCTTGCAGACTATCTGAAAAAGGTCGGCAACGTATGTGTTTACAATACTGCTCAGGGTACAGTCGGGGCCGCGCATCGCGGTACTGATTCTTGGCTGGATCTGACATGCCCGCTTGAGAAGTCGGGTGAGATCAAAGCAGTTCCGTCAAATTCGACGCGCAGTGCAGAGTATACGGTAACCTTTAAAAACGGTGCCAATAACGACGCCGCGATTCCCAAAGACGCCGGCAATATCGTGTTCCACGATAAATTTGACCCGAAGATGAAGTATAAGGAAGGATCTCTCTATGTAATTTATAAAGATCCGAACGGAACGAAAAAGGTATTTAACTACGCTGGCGGATCCCCCGTTGGCGCGGACAACGAGCTCATCGCTCCGTGGGAAAATTTCGTGGCGCAAGATGGTCAGACGCTTCAGCAGAACTTTACACTACAGACGGGACACTACGAATACCAGTTTAAATATTTACTGACGGCAGGGGAGAACTTTTCTAAAACAGAAGTAAGCCAGAAGATTGACAATGAAGCATGGGTTTCGTTTGGTGAATACGAGACGTATCATGTGAATGAATCACTGGAAATGCCGACCGGAGTCCTCACAAAAGGGGCCGAAATGGAGGATGGGAAAGTTGCCTTTTATGTTGAGATCAACGAGCAGGCGGCACAGCTTTCTCCCGCCGGAGGCAAACTGACAGTTGTGGACGAGGCGAGCGATCATGAAGATCTGACTCTGGATGCAGGCAGTATCCGTGTGGAGCGAGCACTTGAAGATGGCTCCTTTGAGGAGCTTAAAGAAGGACCGGGTCCAGATCAGTACGAGAAAACCGTAAAGCCGGGCGAAACGCAGGAGAACGACAGGATTGCTTTGAAGGTTCCCGACAAAATGCATCTGCGTGTGCGGTATGAGTATTTGCTGAATCCGGAGACAACGAAGGGTACTGTTAAGATTACAAATAATGTCAGTGTCAGCGGAATAAAGGAAATCACAACCGGAGGGTCGTTTGAATTTAGGACCAGCGACATTGATGCCAGCTCGGGCGGTTCCAGTGTCTCCATCAATCTGACAAAGACCAGAGTAAAGGCCAGTGAGGGTGATCCGGAGGTTAAAGTTCCCGGAGCGAAATTTATCCTCTACGTCCCGAACCGGGGTGAACTGGAAAGCAGCGAAGCCGCGGCAGAAGAAGCGGCAAGCGCAATCGGTATGCCGGTACTGGAGACCGAAGACAACAGAAAGCTCTACCCTGCTGCGGTTTACGAAACCAATCAGGAGGGGACGGTTAAAGTCAACTGGAAACTTTTAGATAATGACGTTACTTACGGTCTGGTTGAGGCTTATGTGCCGGCGGGTTATGTGAAGCTTACAGAGCCGGTACTGTTTAGGATCGACCGGAGGGACAACGCCAATTATGTCTGGGTATTCTCCGAAAATAAGAGCGCCGATGGCGATGCGCTGACGAGCGCCGATGGCGATACCCTGACGATCGCCAACGAGTATAAGCCCGGGCAGGCAAGTGCTCAGCTTAAGGTAACGAAGACCGTTAAGGGTGATCCTCCGGCTGACGAGACCTTCACCTTCCAGCTCAAAGAGGCGGACCAGGTCATCGACACGGCAGAGATCAAGGGTACAGGCAACGCGTTGTTTAAGAGCCTTGAATACAATGAGGCAGGAACTCACACCTATACGATCTCCGAAGTCAAGGGAAGCGCCGAAGGCTGGACCTACGACGAGAGCGTCTGGACTGTAACGGTCGACGTTACGGACAACAACGGAGTGCTCTCCGCGGCGGTCACCTATAAGAAGGGCGAAGAGACCGGAGATGCCGCAGCCTTTACGAATACCTACAGCGAGCCGCTCGGATCGCTGAAGATCGTAAAGGATGTCGTCAGCAGCAATGAATACGACTTGAAGACGAGAGTGTATACGTTCGCGGTGACCGGACCGGACTGCGGTGTGATAGTCAAGATCACCGGAGAAGGTTCCGCGGAATTACATGACCTTACGCCCGGAAATTACACCATTACGGAATACACGGACTGGGATGATGGCGATATGGAAAGCCTGAAACTCAAGGTCGACGGTCAAGGCACTGTGGCCGTGAAGGCCGGTGATGTGACCACGGTCACGATCACCAACACGTTCGGCAAAGACGGCGACGACAAACCGGAGGAATCGTCTTCGAGCGATGAGTCCTCGTCGAGTCCGGAACCGAGCGAGCCGTCCAGTACGCCGGAGTCGTCGCCCGAGTCAACGCCGGAGACGTCACCCAGTCCGACTGACCCGACGAGTCCGACTGATCCGACCAGCCCGACTGATCCGACCAGCCCGACGAATCCGACCAGCCCGACGAATCCGACGAATCCGACCGACCCGACAAGTCCGACCATGCCGACCGTTCCGGATCGTCCCGACAGCCCGAGCGACCGTCATGACCCGGATGAACCTCCGGCGAATATCCCGGATCCGGTCGTACCGCTGGTACAGGTAGCGACCACACCGGAACCGCTCACGGATATCCCGGATGAACCGGATGTTCCGCTTTCGGATACGCCCGACGGCCCGGCTCCGGTCACGGATATCCCGGACACGAAGGTGCCGCTCGACGACGTTCCGAAGACCGGCGACAGCAACCGTCTGGCTCTCTGGCTCTTTACGATGTTCGGCTCCCTCTTCGGATTTGCCGCGACATCGGGAAAGTTCAGTCTGCTGCCGAAGCGCAAAAAGGAAGACGAGGAAGAATAAAGGCGAAACGATAAGCCGAAAATAAAACACGAACGGCGCAGGGGCAGTCCATCTCCGGGCTGCCCCTCGTGCTGAAGGCGGATATCGGCGTCATTTCATTTCAGATGAAAGGAAGTTTCTGTATCCATGAACAGAAAAGGGATCACGGTCCTGCTCATGGCGGCGTTCGTCCTCTCGGCCGTTTTCTGCGGCCGGACGGGATACCGGGCCTACGGACAGGAGCCCGGGACTGCCGGGGCGCTCGAAAAGCGCTGCGATAAGGCCGTTATCGACTATTCCAATACCGGCGACGGCTATGTGACGGTGCAGTACACCGCCTCGACCGGCCAGCGGCTCAAGGCGCTGGTGAACGGCCCCACCACCCAGTATCAGTATGACCTCACGCCGGGAAAGCGGACGGTCCTGCCGTTATCGGACGGGAACGGGACCTACAAGGTGGGGATCTACGAGAACGTCCGGGACACCTCCTATGCGTGCGTGGTCTCGCAGAACGTTCCCGTCACTTTAAACAACGAGTTTGCGCCGTTTCTGCGCTCCAATCAATATGTGGACTATGAGGCTGCGCCCAACACGGTGGCGAAGGCGGCCGAGCTCTGCGCGGGGATCACGGATCCGCTAAAGAAGGTGGAAGCGGTCTACCGGTATGTGATCGGCGGCATGACCTACGACAAGCAGAGGGCGGCCACGGTAAAGAGCGGCTATCTGCCCGTGCTGGATGACGTTCTGGCGAAAAAGACCGGGATCTGTTTCGATTACGCCGCGCTGATGGCCGGGATGCTTCGGAGCCAGTCGGTGCCGTGCAAGCTGGTGGTCGGTTACGCGGGGAGCGCGTACCACGCGTGGATCAGCGTCTGGACGGCCGAAAACGGCTGGGTCGAGAACGTGATCTATTTTGACGGTTCGACCTGGCAGCGGATGGATCCGACCTTCGCCTCCTCCGGGGGCCAGAGCGACGCCATCATGCAGTATATCGGGAACGGATCGAATTATTCGGAGAAGTTTTTCTACTAGGGTACATTTTTTCGACAGAGAGTATTTTTCCGCCGGAAGGCGATTTTCCAACGGTGAGCATTTTTCCGCCGGAAGGCGATTTTCCGACGGAGAGCATTTTTTGGCCGGAGGACGTTTTTCCGGCAAAAGTCACGGGAGGTTTACGGCGTATGAAAGAACATAAGCTGTCCAATGAGAGGATCAGCACGCTATGTACGGGGCTGGCGCTGATGCTGCACGCAGGCGTGGGGACCGGCGACGGTCTGGCCCTGATGGCCGGGGAGGAACCGGAGGGCCCGTACCGCGCGCTCCTTTCGGGACTGGCGGAGCGGGCCGACGAGGGAAGTCCCCTGTTTCTGGCCTTCCGCGAGACGGGGCGGTTCCCGGATTACGTCTGCGGACTTCTGGAGGCCGGGGAGAGATCGGGCCGCACCGAGGAGGCGCTGTCCGCTCTGGCGCGGCACTATGAGGAGAGCAGCCGTCTGAACCGGCGGATCCGCTCGGCCCTTCTGTATCCCGCGGTCCTTCTGGCGGTCATGCTGGCGGTGGTCGGGATCCTTCTGGTGCGGGTGCTGCCGGTGTTCGACGAGGTATATGCGTATCTGGGCGGCGGCCTGACGGGCGTTTCCGGATGGCTCCTTTCGTTCGGGCGCGCGCTGGATAAGGCGCTCCCGGCGCTCTGCGTCCTTTTAGGGATCGTCGTCGTGTTTGCGGCCGTTTTTGCCGCATCGCCTTCTTTCAGGGAAAAGGCCGTCGGGATCTGGCGCAGGCATATGGGAGATAAGGGAGTTTTAAGGGCGGTCAATACCGCGCGCATCGCCCAGCTTTTGTCGCTGGGCTTAAGCAGCGGCCTGGCCGCGGAGGAGTCGCTGGCCGTGGCGGCCGGTATGCTGGAGGATATCCCGTCCGCGAAGGCGAGGTGCTTATCCTGCAGGGAACGCCTGGAAGCGGGCGAGCCGATGGCGGCCGCGATGAAGGAGACGGGCGTCCTGCCGCCCACGGAGTGCCGCCTGCTCGAGCTGGGGATCCGCGGCGGGAACGGCGACGCCGCCATGGAACAGATCGCACGCCGCCTGACCGAGGACAGCGGGCAGGCGCTCGAGGAGACTGTTGGCCGGGTGGAGCCCGCCCTCGTGATCATCACCTCCATCCTGGTGGGACTGATCCTCCTCTCCGTCATGCTGC
>CANQGL010000038.1 GCA_947623185.1 uncultured Lachnospiraceae bacterium | reverse complement strand
AGAAGGTGCTTGACGAGAAGGGAAAGATCGACGCCGGGAAGCTGAACGCGTTCCTGTTCGACCAGATGCAGAACGGATATTATGCCGTTGGAGAGAAGATCGGCCAGGCATGGCACAGCGGCGCGGGGCTTATGAAGGCGGACAAATGATTTAATGATTTAAGACTGCCGCGAGACGATGTCCAAATGCGAGACGATGTTCAAATGGGAAACGATGTCCAAATAGGGAATAATACCAAAACGAGAACCAATTCTCAAATGGCAGGAGAATAAACATGATGGCTAGGAAGATCAGGACGGCCACGCTGGTGGCCGTCGCACTGGCGGCGGCATTTACCGTCTTAAGCGTGGAACGCCCGCTGGCCGCGGAGAGCCAGACAAAAGCAATCCTGTCTGCGGCGGAGAGCCGAACGAAAGCGGCCCCGTCCGCCGCGGGCAGTCAAACCGAAGCGACTCCGTATGCCGCGCACGGCGCGCTGCATGTGGAAGGCGCGCGTCTGGCCGATTCGCATGGCGCGGACATGCAGCTTTACGGGATGTCCACGCACGGTCTGGCGTGGTTCCCTCAGTATGTGGATCCCGACGCATTCCGGACGCTGCGGGACGACTGGGGGACGAACTGCGTGCGCCTCGCGCTTTACACCGACGAATACGGCGGCTACTGCAGCGGAGGCGACCGGGCGGCGCTCAAAAAGCTGGTGGAGGACGGAGTCGGGTATGCGACGGAGTTCGGCATGTACGCGGTCGTGGACTGGCATGTGCTGAACGATCATGACCCGAACGTTCATAAACAGGACGCTTTGGAGTTCTTTGACGCGATGTCCGGGCGATTTAAGGATCAGGACAATGTGATCTATGAGATCTGCAACGAGCCCAATTCCGGTGCGACATGGGATCGCATCTGCGCCTATGCGAACGAGGTCATCCCGGTGATCCGCAAAAACGATCCGAACGCGGTGATCATCGTCGGGACGCCGGTATGGAGCCAGGAGATCGATAAGGCGCTCGAAGCGCCGCTGCCGTATGACAACATCATGTACGCGCTCCATTTTTACGCGGCGACCCACACGGACTGGCTGCGCGAGCGCTGTGAACGCTGCGTTCAGGCGGGACTTCCGGTGTTTGTCAGTGAGTTCGGTATCTGCGACGCTTCCGGGAACGGCCGGAATGATTTCGCGCAGGCCGAACAGTGGATGCAGCTCATCGACCGGTACGGTCTGAGCTACTGCTGCTGGAATCTGGCGAACAAAAACGAGACAAGCAGCGTGATCCGGCCGGAATGTGCCAAGACATCGGGTTGGACCGAGGATGACTTAAGCGAGTCGGGCCGGTGGATCCGCGGACAGTTCCAAAAGGAAACGTCCCGACACCTTACGGACGGTTCGGGTCCCGGTTCTCAACCGTTTTCCGGACTCGGTCGATGAACAACTGCACGGCGGGAGACAACGCCTGATACTTTTTCCAGATCAGAAAACCGGAGGCCGTAAGCGAGGGCAGGAGCGGCCGGAAGGTCAGCGCGCTGTCTCCCGTGGTGTTTAAAAGATGGTCGAAGCAGATGGCGAGGCCGAGGCCGTCTTCCACCATCAGGGAGGCGTTGTAGATCAGGTTGTAGGTGGCGATGACGTTCAGGCCGGAGAGAATGTCCGTTCCGGTGAGGGACGGCTCAGAAGCCCTTGAAATGATGACGGGCCGGTCCGCGAGGTCGGCCACAGTCAGCGTTTTTCTGGCTGCAAGGTCGCAGTCCTTCCGCATCAGCACCCCGAACCGGTTTTCCGCCGGAAGCTGGACCGACTGGTACAGCGCGCGGTCGACCTCAGTGAAGATGACGGCGAAGTCGATCAGGCCGTTGTCGAGTTCGTCGATCAGGTCACGGGTATCCCCGCTGATGATGTGAAATCTTAACTCCGGATATTCCGCGGCCAGTTCCGCCGCCGTCCGGGAGAGATAGTGAAAGGCGATCGATTCCCCGGCGCCGATGCGGATGCTTCCGGACAGGTTGTTTCGGACCTGCAGGATCTCGTCCTCCGTGATCCGCATCAGGCGTACCATTTCTTCCGCTCTTTTTCGGAGCACCATTCCTTCTTCCGTCAGTTTGATCCTCCGGTTGCCGCGGACAAAAAGCGGTGCGCCGAGTTCCTCCTCCAGATCTTTCATCTGGCGGGAGAGCGAGGGCTGCGCGACGTGAAGGGCCTGCGCCGCCGCGGAGATCGTCCCCTCCCTTATGACTGCGAGATACGACTGCATCGTTCGGATATCCATGAGATCACGCTCCGTTTATTTGATTCTGTTGGATTTTTTTTATTTGCACGGTTTTTTGCTTTTACCGGTCATTTTCGTTTGGCTGATCTTTACCATTCTGCCTTTTTTCCATTTGTTTGACTGTTTCCATTTGGTTGATTTTTTCTCTCCGGTTGTCCTTTTCTATTCATTTATAGCATAGGAAACTATAGAAAACAAGTATTTGATTATAGGAAGAAGCGGATTTATAATAGAATAAATAAGAGTACTTTGTGCAAGGACGGGACGGAAAAATGAAGAAGATATCGGCTTTGATGCTGTCGGCTGCCCTTCTGATTCTTTTCACGGCGTGTTCGGCAGATAAGGCGGAGGCCAATGAGAGCACAGCGAGCGACCGGGCAGAGAGCGGGGAGGCAAATATCATGGCGGAGAAAACGAAAGAAACGGAACTTAAGATGATGATCGGCGATCAAGCCGTATCGGTCGAGTGGGAGGACAACGAGTCCGCAAAAGCGCTGAAGCAGCTTGCGGAAAACGGACCGCTCACCATTCAAATGTCCATGTACGGGGGATTTGAGCAGGTCGGCGCGATCGGGAGCAGCCTGCCGCGAAACGACGTGCAGACCACGACGCAGGCGTGTGACATCGTTCTGTATTCCGGCGACCAGATCGTCGTGTTCTACGGCTCCAATTCGTGGGCGTACACGAGACTGGGAAGGATCACGGACAAAACGGCGGAGGAGATGGCGAAGCTGCTCGGAAATGGGGACGTTGTGGTAACACTGTTTGTTGAATAACCGAATGAGAATTGACAGACAGATTACCGACGCAGCGACCGAAATAACGGCAAACAACCGAGATAACGATAAGTAGCCCAAATAACGGCAAGGAGACAGAAATATGAAGATTTTAGTGCTGAACGGCAGTCCGCGTCCGAATGGGAACACGGCCGCCAGAACAAATCGGAGGAGAAGCTGCGGGAGCTGTATGAATTCGGGAAGAACCTGAAATAGTTCATTTAATTATTTATTTGCGGAGGTGTCTATGGAATATCGCGTATTGCCGCACGGCGGCGAAAAGATCAGCGTCATCGGACTGGGCGCGGGAAGTCTTTCAGGTACGGAAAAGGAAATGACCGCCGCTGTGGAGACGGCGATCGAAAACGGTATCAACTATTTTGATCTGGCTCCCTCGGTCGTGGAGCCGTGGTACGCCTACGCGAACGCGTTCGCGGGCTGCAGGGGTCGGATCGTCACGCAGATGCATTTCGGCGCGGTCTACAAGGGCGGAAAATATGGCTGGACGCGCGATCTCGACGAGATCAAACGGCAGATAGCATGGGAACTCGACCTCTTAAAGACCGACTACACCGATATGGGATTTATCCACTGTGTGGATGATACGGAGGATCTCGACGAAGTGATGGAAGGCGGCCTCTGGGAATATATGAAATCCCTGAAAGCGGCCGGAACGATCCGCCATCTCGGCTTTTCCTCCCATAACCCGGACATCGCAAGACGCATCCTTGCAACGGGGCTGATCGATCTGTTCATGTTCAGCATCAACCCGGCTTACGATTACCGGAAGGGAACCTACGCCATCGGCGAAGTGGCGGAGCGCGCGGCGCTTTACCGCGACTGCGAGCGGATGGGCGTCGGGATCTCTGTGATGAAGCCCTTTGCGGGCGGACAACTGCTCGATGCGAAGACGTCGCTGTTTAAGCGCCCGCTCACGCATATCCAGTGCTTCCAGTATGCGCTCGACCGTCCGGCCGTGATGACGGTGCTTCCGGGCGTCCGCAACATGGCCGATCTGAAAACGGTGCTGAGATACGCGGAGGCCACGCCGGAGGAGAAGGACTATTCGGTGATCGGCGAGTTTACCCCGCAGGATGCGACGGGGATCTGCGTCTACTGCAACCACTGTCAGCCATGCCCGATGGGGCTGAACGTGGGTCTTATCAACAAATATTATGATCTTGTGCTGGCCGGAGACGAGATGGCAAAGAGTCATTATCAGAAGCTTCCGGTTCGCGCCGACGCGTGCGTACAGTGCGGGCACTGCGAGAGCCGCTGCCCGTTCCATGTAAAGCAGGAGGCGAGGATGCAGGAGATCAGCGGATACTTTGCCGCGCATTTATGACCGTTCCGACGAAAACGGGTGCGCTTTAAACATTCGCATATAACCAAAAACAGAGCCTCAGCCGGAAAAAACAGCCGCCTGGGGCTCTTATTATGTCGCGCGCAGCCGCGGCATTCGTTGGCCCGGACAAAGATTGCGGTGTGCAGCAGTCCGGGAATAGGCGGCTTCGGCGTGCGGGCGCGGAAGATATCGAGGCGCGTGACAGCCCGGGGATAGGCAGTTGCGGAAACGCGGACTTGATAATCGTCCGGTTCGGATGTATGATAGGATAACGGGAGAAAACTCCGGAATCAAAGCGATAAGGGAACTGGGAAATGAGCACGAAAGAAGTAATCAAAAAAGCGTTCATCAAGAGCCTGCCGGTCATGGCGGCGTATGTGATCCTTGGCATGGGATTCGGGATCCTGATGACCGGCCGCGGCTACGGCCCGCTGTGGTCGTTTGTCTGCAGCATTTTTATCTTCGCGGGCTCCATGCAGTATGTGACCGTCGATCTGCTGGCCGCGGCGGCTTCGCCGATAAACGCGGCGGTCATGACGCTGATGGTGAACGCGCGCCATCTGTTTTACGGCATTTCCATGATCGGAAAATACAGAGAGATGGGAAAAACCAAGCCGTATCTGATCTTCGGCCTTACCGACGAGACGTATTCCCTGCTGTGCGACGACCGGGATTATCCGGCCGGAAAGAGTCAAAGAGAGCTTTACTGTTTCTTTGTGACCGCGTTCAATCAGTCTTACTGGGTGACCGGCACCATGCTCGGCGCGCTCATCGGCACAGTGTTCCGTTTCAACTCGAACGGGATCGATTTTTCGATGACGGCCCTGTTCGTGACGGTGTTCGTCGAGCAGTGGCTGACGTCGGAGGAACAGCGTTCCGCGCTCATCGGCATCGGAGCCGCGATCCTGTGTCTGCTCGTTTTCGGCGAAAGCAATTTCCTGATCCCGACTATGATCCTCATCACGCTGCTGCTTTCCGTTTCTTACCGGAAGGGAGGGAAGAACAATGGGTGATATACATTCCGTGATCCTGATCGCTGTGATCGCGGGCGTCACCATGCTGATCAGGTTCCTTCCGTTTCTGATCTTTAACGGGAAACGGAAAGTGCCCGAATATGTCATGTTTTTAGGAGATAAGCTGCCGTACGCCATCATAGGCATGCTGATCGTCTACTGCCTGCGAAACGTTGATTTTGTGACCGCCTCCGACTGGATCCCGTCGGCCGTTTCCGTCGCGGTCGTGGTATTTCTTCACATCTGGAAAAGGAACACGCTGTTGAGCATCATCGGGGGCACCCTGCTCTATATGTTCCTGGTCCAGGCGGTTTTTGTATAGGCTATTCCTGCAGGATAAAATCCTCCGCGCCCTCGGAATAATAGATGTTGTAATCCTGATCGATGAAACAGGCGTAGACGCCGTCGATGGAATCCGCGAGTTCCATTCCCTTTTCGAGCCCCAGCGAGAAACAGGTGGTGGAGAGACCGTCGCCGTCCGTCGAGGACTCCGATAGGATCGTCACGGAGATCAGGCCGTTGTCGTAGGGATAACCGGTGGAGGGATCGAGGATATGGTGGTAATTGACGCCGTCGACGATGAAATGACGCTCATAGACGCCGGAAGAGACGACCGAGAGATCGTCGATCCCCATGACCTCGATCGTTTCGTTCCGCTCCGCGAACGGCATCTGCAGGCCGATATGAAACGGTGTTCCGTCCGGGCGCGTGCCGACGCAGAGGACATTGCCGCCGAGATTGATGATCGCGCTGGCGACGTTTTTCGTCTTAAGGTATGACTTGATCTTGTCCGCGATATAGCCCTTCGCGATCGCTCCGAGGTCGATCGTGGTATCGGGCGAGAGGAACGTGAGCGTATTTTCTTCGAGTTTCAGGTTTTGGTAGCCGACCCGCGGGAGCAGTCCGGCGATCTCCGATGCATCCGGAAGTTCCGGATTCTCAGCGGTAAAATCCCACAGGGAGCTTAGCGGTTCGATCGTGATATCGAACGCGCCGTCCGACCGCTCGCAGTAGTAGAGACCGCGCGCAAGGAGAGCCGCCATATCGTCGGAAACGGTGAGCGTCTGTTCGGTCCGGTGGTTGATCCGGTAGAGCTCGCTGGTCTCAAGAGTTTTGCTGAAAATCGCTTCGCAGTCTTTACAAATCGTTATGCAATCGTCTAAGATAGAGGTGTTTTCCGTATCGTAAAGGGTGATGGTAACAAACGTATTCAGAAGAAATTCGGAGCGGCTGATCGGCTCGCTTTGTTTCTTCGCGGGGACTGCTCCCTGAGAGCACGCGGAGAGAACGGCCAGACAGAGGATCGGGCCGAGGGCGGAATATACGGCGCGCCGGGCGCGCTTTGGCATGTGCTTGAACAGTTCCATAGATGGGAGTATCTCCTTGTTTCGGGTATATCGTAAAAGTGTTTTCCTATTATACCAGACACGGGAGTTTAAGTCAAGAAAGCGGCTCCGGGGAGTGGCGCATGTGCGGCACCGGCCGGGCGGTTCCCGCATGGCATCGGGAGGCGGCATTTGCAATGGCTCCGGGCGGCTCCCGGAGCGGGGACCGTTGCCGCGAACGGGACTTCGGAAGCCGGGAGCAAGACGGAAAGGGCCGCGGAAAGATAAACAGGATATGAACAATACTGATATAGAGAATAATACCAAAACAGAAAATAAAAGAACAGGATCCGGTCCGGCGCGCCGTGTGGCGCTCTACGGGCTCCTGATCGCGCTTGCCATGGGCATGAGCTATGTGGAAGCGCTGATACCGGTCCCGATCCCTGTCCCCGGAGTGAAGCTGGGACTGGCGAACGTCGTGACGGTGGCCGGTCTCTATCTGGTGGGGATCCCGGGGACGATCTGCGTGACGATCTTAAGGATCGTCCTGGTCGGGTTTTCCTTCGGAAACCCCTACAGCATGCTTTACGGACTTTCGGGCGCGTTCCTGAGCCTGTTCGTGATGGCGCTCGCGAAGCGCTTCAACTGGTTCTCGCAGATCGGGATCAGCATCCTCGGCGGGGTGGCGCACAACGTCGGGCAGATCACGTTCGCCGCTTTTGTGGTCCGCCAGCCCGGGCTTTATTACTATCTGCCGGTCCTTCTGGCCGCCGGTTCCGTCGCCGGGATCGCGATCGGGATACTGGGCGGGATCCTCGTGGACAGACTGGAAAATTTTGTGAAGAAAATTTCGTAAAAAAACACACAAAAACAGATTTTCCGATTGTATTGCCGTGGTATTTTTATTATAATGATACAAGGGACAAAAGGGAAAGGGAGTATAAGAGATGATCGGTCATGCGATTCATGATCTGGTTCAGTATGGGCTGGATACCGGACTTTTAAAGGCGGAGGATGCGATCTACGCGCGCAACCAGATTTTGGCGGTGATGGGACTTGACGAATACGAGGAGCCGGAAACGGACGGATCCGCGTCTCCCGTACCGCTGGAACAGACGTTAAAGACTCTTCTTGATCATGCGGCGGCCAACGGTCTGATCGAGCACGACGGCGTGGTGTACCGCGATCTTTTCGACACAAAACTGATGAACTGCCTGATGCCGCGCCCGAGCGAGGTCGCGGAGCGTTTTCGTGCGTGCTACCTGGAATCGCCGGAGACCGCGACGGGATATTTTTACAAGCTGAGTCAGGACTCCGACTATATCCGCCGGTACCGCGTCTGCCGCGACATGAAATGGACGGCGGAGACGGAATACGGCGAGCTGGACATCACGGTGAACCTCTCCAAGCCGGAAAAGGACCCGATGGCGATCGCGGCGGCCCGGCTCGCGAAACAGAGCGGATACCCGAAATGCCAGCTCTGCGTGGAGAACGTAGGGTACGCCGGGCGTGTGGACCATCCCGCGCGCAACAACCACAGGATCATCCCGTTAAAACTGAACGGCGAGGACTGGGGCTTCCAGTATTCCCCGTATGTCTATTACAACGAGCACTGCATCGTTTTCAACATGAAGCACACGCCGATGAAGATCGATAAGGGAACATTCATCCGGCTGTTCGATTTTGTGGGACAGTTTCCGCACTATTTCCTCGGCTCGAACGCGGACCTTCCGATCGTGGGCGGGTCGATCCTTTCGCACGATCACTTCCAGGGCGGCCATTACACGTTCGCGATGGCGAAAGCGCCGGTCGAGAAGGAGATCGTGTTCAAGGGGTATGAGGATGTAAAGGCCGGCATCGTAAAATGGCCGATGTCGGTGATCCGCATCGCCTGCGCGGACAGCGGCCGGCTCGTCAGCCTCGCGGACCGGATCCTGAAGCTGTGGCGCGGATATACGGACCGCGACGCGTTCATCTTCGCCGAGACGGACGGAGAGCCGCATAATACGATCACCCCGATCGCGAGAAAACGCGGCGGGATGTTCGAGCTGGATCTGGTGCTGCGCAACAATATCACGACGGAGGAGTTCCCGCTGGGCGTTTACCACCCGCACCAGAAGCTGCACCACATCAAGAAGGAGAACATCGGCCTGATCGAGGTCATGGGCCTGGCGGTGCTTCCGGCCCGCTTAAAGACCGAGCTGGAGCTGCTGGCGGAATACATCGTGTCCGGAAAAGATATCCGCAGCTGCGCGGAGATCGAAAAACACGCGGACTGGGTCGAAGAATTCCTGCCGAAATACGGCTCCGTGAACACGGAGAACGTAGAGGGGATCCTGCGGACCGAGGTGGGGCATGTGTTCGCCGAGGTGCTCGAGGACGCGGGCGTCTACAAGCGCACGCCCGAAGGAAGGGCCGCATTCCTGCGCTTCGTGGACTATGTGAACGCGCAGCTATTGCAAAATTCTTAACAACATTACGATTTGATGAATTATCATAATAAACTCGCCAATGCCGGAAAAATGTGATATAATATGAGCACTTAGTGAGTGCGAGCCGAAGGCGATGCACGAACTTAGTGCGAGTAATACCCAGACACTTAACGAATCGGAGCGGAAGCGAACGATGAGTTTAGTGAATGCGGTAAATATCCGCGAAAGCAATGAGCCGGGCGGAGACGGACAAGGAGGAAATTGCCCATGCTTGCATGAGGGCAATTTCGGAGTTGGACGGATCCATCGGGCGAAGCCCGTGAACGAGGGAAACGCAGTTTCCCGAGTGTTCCGGCGGCGCAGCGCAATGCGCGGCTAACGCAGGGCAATCGGGCGAAGCCGAGTGTCCCGGCGGCGCGAGCGACTACCACGCAGAAGGCAATGCAAAGGAGGATCCCGCATGCTGAACGAAGAAAAAATCAGGCTGATGACAGACATCGCCGCCTTCGAAAAAAAGGCGGAGAAAGATGTCTTTCCGGTCAACCGCTATTTCATGAGCGATTACATCGGCAGCCACCTGATCCGTTCCTTTCTCTCGTACCTGCTGACCTGCGTGATCGTCCTCCTGCTGTGGCTCCTCTACCACATTGAGACGATCCTTGATACCATGGACGTCCTGTCGCTGTTCGAGTCTGCAAAGAGTATGCTGCTTTACAGCCTGATCGGGCTAGTGATCTATCTGGCGATCACCTGGATCGTCTATTACCGGCGGTACCGCTACGCCAGAAAGAATATGAAGGTCTATCAGGCAAAACTCAGACGCCTGGAGAAAAAGTACGAGGAAGGGGGAAGACAGCAATGATGGGTCTTCTGGTCTTTAAGGAAAATCTGAAGAAGATTTATGCGAAATACAGTCTCTACATCATCCCGATCGTAAAATTTTTCGTCGGCTTTTTCGCGTTTTACCTGATCAATGCGAATATCGGTTTCATGGCGAAACTGAATAAGCCCGCCATCGCCGTGGTGATGGGGCTTGTGGCCTCCTTCGTGCCTTACGGCGTGACGGCGTTCCTCGCGGGTTGCTTTGTGATCGCGCATGTTTCCCAGGTGTCGATCGAAGTGGCGCTGATCATTTTCGTATTCATGCTGATCGTGATGGTGCTCTACTACGGATTCCGGCCGGGTGACGGGTACATCCTGCTCCTGACCCCGATGATGTTTTTCCTGAACATCCCATATGTGATCCCGCTGATCGTGGGACTGGCCGGAAGCCTGGTCTCGATCGTGCCCGTATGCTGCGGCGTCTGCATCTACTATATCATCATCTATCTCAAGCAGAACGCGGGCGTTCTGGCCGGAGGGACGATGAGCGAGATGGCCGCGCGTTTCCTGCAGATCGTAAAGAGCGTGTTCGGAAACGAGCTCATGTGGGTCATGATGGCGGCCTTCGCGGCGGCGATCCTTTTCGTGTTCATCATACGGAACCTGTCGGTGGACTACGCATGGTCGATCGCGATCGTCGTGGGCGTGATCACGCAGCTCGTGGTGATCTTTATCGGGGATTTCAATTTCAATCTTCCGATCGCCATCGGCCAGATGGTGGTCGGGATCGTGATCTCGGTGCTGCTGGCGCTGGTCTATCAGTTCTTCGTCTTCGCGGTCGATTACACGCGGACGGAGTACCTGCAGTACGAGGATGACGATTACCATTATTATGTAAAAGCGGTGCCGAAGATCGCGGTCTCCACGCCGGATGTCAAGGTACACCGGATCTATTCAAGAAAATCGGCGCGCCCCGACCGGAACGAATAAAAAGAGCTCCGGAGCCGCATCAAAGGGGCGGGAGGTGAAAGCATGACGGAAGTGTTTGGACGCCTGTACTCATGGTTCGCGTTCATTCCGAAAATTACATTACTGAATATTGTTGAGATCCTGATCCTCTCCGTGCTGATCTACAAGATCCTGACGTGGATCCAGAATTCCAAGGCGTGGGTCCTTCTGCGCGGCGGTCTGCTCATCATCGCCTTTTATCTGTTCGCCTCGGTCATGCAGATGTCGACGATCACCTGGATCATCAACCGCATCGGCCAGATGGCGGTGATCGCCATGATCATCATTTTCCAGCCGGAGTTAAGGCGCGCGCTGGAACAGCTCGGCAGCCGGAACATCCTCACGGGCCTTTTTGTGTCCGAGAACGGACGGGCGAAAGAAGAATATACGGACAGCACGGTCAACGAGATCGTGCGGGCCGCTTACATGATGGGAAAAGTCAAGACGGGAGCGCTGATCGTGATCGAGCGCGAGGTCCCGCTCAACGATATCGAGCAGACCGGGATCGCGGTGGACGGGATCGTTACCAGCCAGCTCCTCATCAACATATTTGAACACAATACGCCGCTCCATGACGGCGCGGTGCTGATCCGCGGGAACCGCGTGGCGGCGGCCACCTGTTACCTGCCGCTGTCCGACAACCTTACGATCAGCAAGGATCTCGGAACGAGACACCGCGCGGCGCTGGGGATCAGCGAGGCTTCCGACAGCATGACCGTGATCGTTTCCGAAGAGACCGGCCGCGTCACGCTGGCGCGGGAAGGCGTCCTTACGGTGATGAGCGATCCCGAAAAGCTTCGCGCGGCGCTGCATGTGGAGACAAAGGAGGCCGTCGTGAATCCGGGACGGCTGATGTTCTGGAAGGGAAGGCATAAAAATGAACCAAAAACCGAATAGACGCTGGGGACTGATGACGGTCTCGGTTCTGTCCGCCTTCCTTGTATGGCTCGGAGTCGTGAATCTTGCGGATCCGGTCATGACGGATACGGCAGAGGTCCCGGTCGAGATCATCAACGACGAGATCCTGACGGCAAACAATCTGACCTATGAGATCGTGGGACGGCGGACCACGACGATCAGCTATGAAGTCAATACGACGAACGCGGCCCGGATCCATCCCTCAGATTTCCGCGCCTATGCGGATATGACGGAGCTCTGGGATGTGACCGGTTCGATCCCCGTGACGATCGAAGTCCTGAACCATGCGGATCTTCTGGTCTCGAACCCGGTGAGCCGCACGGCCACCATCAAGATCGAGACGGAACCGCTCCAGAAGAAACAGTTCGACGTCGGCCACATCAGGGTGGGAACGCCCGAAAGCGGATATGAGCCGGGCGATCTGATCCTTTCGCCCGGGAACATCACGGTGGAAGGTCCGGAATCCCTGGTCGGCCAGATCAGCAGCGTCGGGATCGAGATCCCGGTGGACGGCGCAAACGCGGATCTGAACGGAAGTGCAGAAGTACTTTACTACGATGCAAACGGCAACCACATCGATCCTGACGAGCGCGTGACCAGCAACTACGATCAGATCGAATACGAACAGCACATCCTGCGGGCGAAGGAAGTGGCTCTTGACTTCCAGACGGCGGGAGAGGTAGCGGACGGATACCGGTTCACCGGCGTCGAGTGCAGCGTGCGCAGCGTTCCGGTCGTCGGTTCCAGGAGCGTGCTGGCGTCGCTCAACACGATCACGATACCGGGCGACGTCCTGAATCTGTCCGGCGCGAGCGAAGACATCGAGGTCGCCCTCGATCTGCGCGATTATCTTCCGGAGGGCGCGACGCTGGCGACGGCCGCCGAGAACGATATCATCGTGACGCTGACGGTGGAGAGGCTGGAAGAGCGCTCCTACGCGGTCGAGGTCAACGAATCCTGCTATGTCAACGCGTCGGAGGACTTCCGTTACAGCGCGAGTCCTTCCACGCTGCAGATACGCGTCCGCGCTTTGAGCGAGGAACTTGCAACGCTGACGGTAGGCCCCGAAAACGTCCGGATCGACGTATCGGGTCTTGCGGAAGGCGAGACTACGGTCTCCCCGGAGGTCACCCTTGACCGCGTTTACGAGGTCTTAAGCGTTTCGGAGTGCAGGATCACCGTAAGTTCCCTCCGCAGCACGGAGGCGGTTTCACACGAGACGGAGACCTCTGCGGAGGGCCCCGGGACAGGTACGGAAGAGGAGAGCAGCCACCGCAGCCGAGATCCACGAGACCGAAGAAAGGTCGAGAGCGCAGGTGATACCGGCGAACGGAACGGCGGCGGAGACAAAAACTGAGACAGAAGCGGAGCCGGGCACGGTCGAGGCCCCGCAGGAAGGCGCCTGAGCCTTCCCAAATAGAGAAACTCTTAGGGCAGGGTCATTTATTATGGTAAGTCAGACAGTTACGATCAAAAACCCGACCGGCCTGCATTTGAGGCCGGCGGGGATCCTTTGCAAGGAAGCGCTGCATTATCACTCTTCGGTCCGTTTCCGCTTCAAGAATGAGACGGCCAATGCAAAAAGTGTGCTGAGCGTGCTCGGCGCGTGTGTGAAAAGCGGAGATGAGATCACGCTCATCTGCGACGGGCCGGACGAGGAACAGGCTTTGGCCGATATTGTGACGCTTATCGAGAGCGGCCTTGGAGAGTGAGCCGGTATGCTTATCTATCTGATCTGTTATGCGGCCGGTATGCTGTTTGCGGCCGGAGGCTATTACGGTATGTCGGGGTTCAGCCTGATGCTGGCCGCGGCATACCTTTATTGTTATGATTACCTGAGGACGGAAAACCCGCTGCACCTGCGGGCTCTTTTTTCATTGTTCTGGGTCGGCGGAGAGGGCGTTTCCTGCTTAAAGCTCAGCCGCCTTCAGACGGACTGGAACCTGGAAACGTGGGCCTGTTTTTTCGTCGCGTTTACGGCGTGCTGGACGGCGTTCCATTTCACGGAGCGCTGGAGAAACAGCCGTGCGGCGAGCACGGCGGGATCCGAAACCGCCTCGGATAAGGCGCAGTCCGAAAACGGTTCGATCACGGCGCATCCTAAGGCGGCTTCGGGCGTGGGAAAGCCGCCCGTACCTGACGGCGGATACGCGAACGGGGTCTATTTCGCCCTGATCCTCCTTACCGCCGTTTCGGCGGCCGCGTTCGTCCTGGAAGCGGCCGTGCTCGGCTACATCCCGCTTTTCATGCGCGGGGTGCCGCACGCCTATTCCTATTTCCACATTTCGGGCGTCCATTACTTTACGGTCTCCTGCGTTCTGGTGCCGTCCGCGGCGGTGATATGGCGTTTCTGCGCGGGAAAACCGGACCGGACCGGCGCTTTGGCCCGCAAAAGGATGTGCGTGCTGGCCGCCGTGCTGCTATCGCTTGCGATCCCGCTCCTCTGTGTGTCGCGCTTTCAGCTCGTCTTTGCGGTGATCCTGGCGGTCATCACCTATATGCTGATGAGCGGGAGAAGGCGGATCCGCTACCTGCTGGCCGCCGTGTGCGCGCTGATCCCGTTTTACCTGATCCTTACGGTGGCGCGCAGCCACGACGTGGCGTACCTGAACGGGATCTTCGAGATGAAGAACGCGGCGACGCCGATCTTCATCACGCAGCCGTACATGTACATCGCAAACAATTACGACAATTTCAACTGCCTGGTCGAGCAGCTCCCCCGCTATGCGCTGGGAGTACGCGGGCTTTTCCCGCTGTGGGCGCTGACCGGTCTCAAGTTCCTGGATCCGGCGCTTACGGCGTATCCGATCTATGTGACGAAGGAAGAACTGACGACGGTGACGCTGTTTTACGACGCCTATTACGATTTCGGCATCGCGGGCGTATTCGTCTTTTCCTGCGCGCTCGGCGCGGCGGCTTCATGGCTGATGGACAGGCTCGTGAAGGGGAAGAACCCGGCGTGGTACCTTCTGTACGCGCAGGCGGCGCTCTACTTCATGCTCTCGTTTTTTACGACGTGGTATTCCAACCCGACGACATGGTTCTATTTTGCCGCGACCGCGGCGTTTGCGGCGTTTATAGAGATCTGCAATAAGTATGGTAAAGGAGAAAAACTATGGTATCAGAAAAAATGAAGCCCTTTATGGCGAATAATTCCGCGATCCGCGCGATGTTCGAGGAAGGAAAGCGCATGGCGGATATTTACGGAAAGGAAAACGTATACGATTTCAGCCTCGGCAATCCGAACGTTCCGGTCCCGCAGGTCAACGAGGCGATCCGGGCGATCATCGATTCCGAGGAGTTCAATACGGTCCACGGCTATATGAGCAACGCCGGTTTCGAGGACGTCCGCCAGACCATCGCGGAATCGCTGAACGCGCGTTTCGGCACGAACTTTTCACAGAAAAACCTGCTGATGACGGTGGGCGCGGCGAGCGGACTCAACGTGATCTTAAAGAGCATCCTGAATCCGGGCGACGAGGTCATCGTCTTCGCGCCGTACTTTGTCGAGTACAACGGCTATGTCCGCAACTATGACGGCACGGTGGTCGTGGTGTCCCCGGATACGGAGACGTTCATGCCGAAGCTGGATGAATTTGAGAAGAAGATCACCGCAAAGACCAAAGCGGTCATCATCAACAACCCGAACAACCCCACCGGCGTCGTCTATGGAGAAGACACGATCCGGGCGCTGGCCGCGGTGATGGAGAAGAAGCAGAAGGAGTTCGGGACCCAGATCGTCCTCATCTCAGACGAGCCGTACCGCGAGCTGGCTTACGGCGGAGCGGAAGTGCCGTTCATCACGAAGTATTACGGAAATTCCGTGGTCTGCTATTCCTACAGCAAATCGCTTTCCGTCCCCGGAGAGCGTATCGGCTACCTGGTGATCCCGGATGAGATCGACGACTGCGACGATCTGATAAACGCCGCGACGATCGCGAACCGCGTTTTAGGCTGCGTCAACGCGCCGTCGCTGATGCAGAAGGTCATCAAATACTGCATCGAACACGAAGTGACCGTCAACCTCGAGGCGTATGAGAAAAACCGCAACCTGCTCTATTCGGCCTTAAAGGAGTACGGCTTTACCTGCGCGAAACCGGAAGGCGCGTTCTATATGTTCGTGAAATCGCCGGAGGAGGACGAGAAACGGTTCTGCGAGACGGCAAAGAAACACCACGTTCTGGTCGTGCCGGGCAGTTCCTTCGCGTGCCCCGGGTATGTCCGCATTGCCTACTGCGTATCCTACGAGCAGATCGAGAGGTCCCTGCCCGCGTTCAAGGCGATCGCGCAGGAATACGGTCTCTGCAGATAGAACGGGAGTCGGACGGAAATAACTGCGGAAGTGAGATGATAACTTGAACGGAAGAGATTATGTAAGGATCATTCTGAATATCATAGTTCCGCTGATAACGGTGTACCTGATCGTTTTCTGGGGGCCGCGGCTCCTGATGTTCTTCCTGCCGTTCGTGATCGGCTGGATCATCGCCATGATCGCCAATCCGCCCGTGCGCTTTCTGGAAAAGAAGCTTAAGATCGTGCGGCGGCACAGCTCGGTCGTGCTGATCGTGGGGGTGCTGGCGCTGGTCGTTACGGCGATCTATCTGCTCGTATCGTGGGGACTCCGGGAACTGTCCGGCTTTGTGCAGGACCTTCCGGAACTCTACGCGTCGGTGCAGACCGAGATCTCGGCGGCGATGAGCCGCCTGAGCCGCCTGTTTGAATTTATCCCCGCCGGGATCGAGGACTCGTTTGCCCGGATGGCGGACGATCTGAGCAGCACGATCGCGGAGTATTTCCAGGAGCTCGCATCCTCGGCGGGCGGCGCGGTGGTGCGCACGATCCCCGAGGTCTTTGTCAGCACGATCGTGATGCTGATCTCGGCCTATCTGTTCCTGGCCGAGCACGACCGCCTGACTGCCGTTCTGCGCGAACATGCGCCCGCATCGGTCCGGCACTACTGGGGCCTGTTCCGGAAAGACTTAAGAACCGTGATCGGCGGTTACTTTATCGCGCAGTTTAAGATCATGTTCGTGATCGGGGCGATCCTGCTGGCCGGTTTCCTTTTCCTCGGGATCCGGCACAGTCTGTTTCTGGCGCTCGGTATCGCGTTCCTTGACTTTCTGCCGATGTTCGGAACGGGAACGGCTCTGTTCCCCTGGGCGGCCGTAAAGCTGTTCGGGGGCGAATACGTTTACGCGCTGGAGCTGGTGGTCCTGTATGTGATCACGCAGGCCGTCCGCCAGATCATCCAGCCGAAGATCGTCGGAGACTCTCTGGGGCTTCCGCCGCTCACGACGCTGTTTTTCCTCTACCTCGGGTTCCGCTTCCGCGGGATCGCGGGCATGATCCTGGCTGTCCCCGTGGGACTGGTCGTGATCAAATTTTATGAATATGGGGCGTTCGATTCGTTTTTCGAGAATGTGCGCCTGCTGGCGCAGGAGATCGGGAGACTGCGAAAGAAGGACGGCGGGGAATGAGAGACGGAGATCATCCTCCGAGCCCCGCGACCGCCGCTGCAAGGAAAACGATCAGCCCGCCGGCGTTTACCAGCATGAAGAAAGAGAGATATTTCGCGCTGTCCGCGTTCTCCGTTTTCAGATAGAGGCGGAAGGAGATCAGGCTCGCGAGCGAAGCGATCGGCGTGCCCAGCCCGCCGATATCGGTCCCCAGCATGAGCGAACGCCAGTCGTCCGTGAATCCCGCCAGCAGAACGGCGGCGGGAACGTTGCTGATGACCTGGCTCGCAAGCGCGGAAGTGATGAGCGGCTGCACGTTCAGAAGGCCGCGTAAAAATTCATGGACGCGGTCGATCGCGCCGATGTTTCCCGCGAAGACGAAGAAACACACGAAGGTCAGAAGCAGGCCGTAATCCATCGTCTTAAAGAGCGCGCGGTCTTTCAGCATGAGGGCCGTGCAGACAATGAGGAACAGAAGTCCGTAGTACAGGATGCGGAATACGGACAGCAGACAGAGAAGGAACAGGAACAGATACAGCGTTACAAAGCGGCTGTCCCCGTTCTTTTCGTCTTCCGGAAGGGAGACGGACAGTTCGCTGTCCGGACAGAACAGGACGCCCGCCGCAAGGAGCGGGAGCGCGAGCAGCACGAACGGGAGGACCGTCCGGAAAAATTCGCCCGCCGAAAGCCCGAAGGCGGAATACAGATACAGATTTTGCGGATTTCCTACCGGCGTCGCCATGCTTCCGAGATTGGCCGCGACCGTCTGCAGAACGATGACGAAGATCAGATACCGCTGCTCGCCGGTCAGCGAAAGGATGAGGACCGCAAAGGGAACAAAGGTGATCAGAGCGACGTCGTTGGTCACCAGCATGGACGAGAAGAACGGCAGCAGGATCAGCAGGAGAAACAGAGTGCGTCTGGTCTTGCGGCCGGAGAGAAGGACCTTTGCGAGCCATGTAAACAGACCGTGGCGCTGCAGTCCGGCGACGACCGCCATCAGGCAGAACAGCAGGGCCAGCACACGGAAATCGATATAGGACAGATAGGCCGCGGACGGCGGCACGAACAGCATGGAAAGGACCATGCACACGGCGGCTGCCGTGAGGACGGGTTCTTTTTTTATAAAGTCCGGGACGGAAATACGGTTCATAAGCGACCTCCTTGCATGACGCATAAAAAGGGGCCGCTTCGGGCAGCGACCTTTTGCGCCGCATAAAAAAAACCACGTCGAACGTGGCTCTTAAGAGCAGATAACGGGAGTCGAACCCGCCTTTCCAGCTTGGGAAGCTAGCGTTCTACCGATGAACCATATCTGCGGAGTGGAACTTCGCGCACAACGGGGAAACTGTCGATATCCCGCTGTGCGCGTTTCAGTGGAGCATATGGGATTCGAACCCACGACCTTTTGAATGCCATTCAAACGCGCTCCCAACTGCGCTAATGCCCCAGTGCCGTTATCATATCACAAAATGAAGAAAGGCGCAAGTTTTTTCGGCCGAATTGTTGCAAATTTTTTTTCGGCGGGCATAGAATGAAATAACATTCGATCCATGAGGAAGTTATGGCACAAGGTTATCTTCAGGTCGATGTCTTCTCAGCCGCCAATCATTTTCCGATTCCGAACGCGACCGTTTCCGTATCCCGCTCGGAGACGCCGGAGGACATGATCGAGAAACTGATGACAAACAGTTCGGGACAGACGGAAAACGTCCTGCTGGAAGCCCCGCCGGAGGAACTCAGCCTCCGGCCGGAGAGTGAGCGCCCCTACGCGGAATATACGCTGCATGTGACCGCGCCCGGGTATGAACCGTTGACGATCACGGGGACGGAAGTCCTGGCCGGGACGACCGCGATCCAGCCCGCCGGGCTCGACCCCATCGGTCCGGCCGGAAACGGAACGGAAGAGCGAACCGGCGGCGAGCGGGATGAAGAGAAGATCGTCATACCCGAGCACACGCTTTACGGAACGTATCCGCCCAAGATCGCGGAGAGCGAGATCAAGCCGGTCGGCGAGAGTGGGGAGATCGTTCTTTCACGGGTCGTGATACCGCAGACGGTCGTCGTCCACGACGGCGCGCCGACGAACGGATCCGCCGCCAATTATTACGTCGCATACCGCGATTACATCAAAAACGTCGCGTCCAGCGAGATATACGCGACATGGCCCCAGCCGGCCATCATCGCCAACGTGCTGGCGATCATGTCGTTCACGCTGAACCGTGTTTATACGGAATGGTACCGCAATCAGGGATACGACTTTACGATCACATCCTCGACCGCCTACGATCACAAGTGGGTCTACGGCCGGAACATTTACGAATCGATCTCCGTGGTCGTGGATGACATTTTTGACAACTACCTGTCGCGGCCGGGCGTCAAGCAGCCGATCCTCACGCAGTACTGTGACGGACGGAAGGTCGCCTGCCCGGGCTGGATGACCCAATGGGGGTCCTGCGATCTGGGCGAACGCGGATACAGCCCGATCGAGATCCTGCGATATTTTTACGGGGACGATCTGTACATCAACACGGCCGAGCAAATATCCGGAATCCCATCATCATGGCCTGGAGTGAATCTGTCTGTCGGAAACAGCGGCGATAAGGTGAAACAGCTGCAGGAGCAGCTCGATACGATAGCAGGGATCTACACGGCGATCCCCCGGATCCAGGCGGACGGGATCTACGGACCGGCTACCGCCCGGGCGGTGGAGGCGTTTCAGTCGATCTTTGGCCTGCCTGTGACCGGCGTCGCGGATTTTGCCACATGGTATAAGATCTCCCACATTTTCGTCGGCGTGACGAGGATAGCCGAGCTTTCATAGACCGCGCAGAAGCGCGGGCGGAACGATGAATACTGTCGAAACATGTCGGCATAATCTTATTCTCGCCACGGATGTACAATACTACAATGATATGGTAGCAAATTTCAGAAGAGAAACGGAGACGAGGACAAATGATTCAGAAGGAGAATGCGTCCTACAGACTGCTTCGTGATCTGGGTGCTAACGGCGGTTATCTTGGCTTCTACTACGCCGCCGCGGCCATTGATGCTGTCCTCAACAGTGACGGTTTTTATCACCAGTGTAAATGGATCTATAACGAAGTAGCGAATGCATACCACACGACGCCGTTTTGTGTGGAACGTAACATCCGGACCGTTGTCGACTCTATCTGGGAATCAGGAAACCGGGATCATCTCAAGGAGATCATTCCCTATCCGCTCGAAGAGAAACCCAAAAATGCACAATTTATAGACGGTCTGGCGTACTACCTGTCCGAACACAGAGAGGAATGGGCATAAGTAAGCTGTTTTGACGGGTTGATTTTTTATTGAATGAGTTTTATACTATAAGCGGCACACCGGTTCTGGGAGGAGTACGGGCTTGCCCGTATCGCAGGTGTCCGGTCTCACCTTTGATTATCCCGGGAACACGCTGCGGCCGGGGTGCTACGCAGAAAATAAAAAGCTGATACGGGCTTTTGCCCAAAACGGTTTTATGAAGAGAAAGAGCAGATGATTCGGAGCGGATCCGATATCACCTGCTCTTTTTGGCGGATACGGACGGTTTGATCCGTACGGTCGGAGCCGGGGGATCAGGAGAAGATGTCTGACCCTGATGCTGCGGCCGAAGCCGGGAGATCAGCGGATAAACAGCTGTACCCAGTAATCGGTCCCGGAAGAGTTTTTATAATGTGCTACGCCGATCTGCGTATAGCCGGAATTCAGTATGTTCGCGCGGTGTCCGGGACTGTTCATCCACGCGTTCATGACTTCCTCGGCGCTCCTCTGGCCGTAGGCGATGTTTTCCCCCGCGGAACTGTAGGCAATACCGGCGTCGATGAGCGCGGTGTAAAAGCCCCGGCCGTCCGGGCGGGTGTGGTCGAAATAGCGCTCGGTCTCGTGGGCGCGCGTCATGGCCGCGGCCGCGACTTCATAATTGACCGAGAGCGGCGCGAGACCGGCCGCAGCGCGCTGACTGTTTACCAGTGACACGACCTGATCGGCGTAGGAGTCCTGCGATCCGGGGTTCTGCGGAACAGGATCCTGCGGAGCGGGCGTCTGGAAGTCGGGGGACTGGAAATCAGGTATCTGGATGTCTGGTATCTGGACGTCTGGGAATTGGAAATCAGGCATCTGGACGTCCGGTATCTGGAAGTCGGGTATTTGGAAATCCGGTATCTGGAAATCGGGTATCTGGAAGTCGGGGACATGGAAGTCCGGTATCTGGAAGTCAGGGATTTGGAAATCCGGGACCTGAGTATCCGGGGTCAGGCTTTCGCTCGGGTACGTCGGACAGAGCGTGTTGCCGGAGGCGCTTTGACAGCCGAGGTTGCCGGAGCCGTTTTGGCAGCCGTAGCTTCCGGAGGTGTTCGGACAACTGAAGCTGCCGAGGTTGTTTTGGCAGCCGAAGCTTACAGAACCGTTTTGGTAACCGAAGTTGTCAAGGTTGTTTTGGCAGCCGTAGTTTCCGGAACCGTTTTGGCAACTGAAGCTGTCGTGACTGCTCCTGCATCCGGCGCTTTCGACCAGCGTCAGCAGGCTTTGAATATCCGGGCACCCGCCGGTCCCGGAAAGGACCTGATTTCCGTTTCCGCAGGAAAACGGGCCGACGGCGGCATAGGTACACAGCGGGGCCGAAACCGTAAGCACGAATACGGCGGCCGCGGTCATCATTCTGACAGTTCTTTTGTTTTTCATGGCATTTCCTCCTATGAATGTATAAATATTACAGAAATGTTACAAATAGATCATAACATAGAATCAATGGAAATGCGTTAGGGAAGGTATGGATGGAGTGGAAGGCTCATCCAGAAACGATGACGGCCCTTAAATCGACTCATAGACGAATTTTATATTTAAACATATCTGCAGATACATATATAGAACAAGGATTATTTGCCTAATGTTTCATGGAAAAATTATATTGCCATGCCTTCCTGGATTTGTTATAATCTGACACATGGGAAACCAGAGCGCATAAAGGCGGCCTACCCTCCGATTTGCTGGAGGGGCTGACCCTCCGAAATATCATGCACCTTGGGTGCGAGAGAAAGGAGGGCTTATCAATGATTACATATTCTGAATTGATTCAGATTGGTATATTCATTGTAGCACTTGTAAATCTCTGCCATGAGATCTACAGGGAAAAGAAATAAGCCGCCACTACTGCTGATGGATCTTACGCAAAGTAAGTGATTATGTGACGGCTAATAAAAAAGGAACATTCTTAAGTGATGTTCTTTTTTTATTT
>CANQGL010000037.1 GCA_947623185.1 uncultured Lachnospiraceae bacterium | reverse complement strand
AAAAGAGCGATTTCCAAAGAGGTACTTGCAAAAGCGGGACTTGTAAGCTGCCTTGACTATTACAACGAGCGTCATGCTTTGAAGTTATGTTGAACCGCCGTATGCCGAACGGCATGTACGGTGGTGTGAGAGGGGAGAGTTAATCTCCCCTACTCGATTCTTTTTGATTTATCTGTCAGTCCGGATCACGTTTATCGGGATCTTAACGGGACGATCTCTTTCTTATAGAGATGACGCGTGAAGATCGCGCAGATCGTCACGGAACAGATCTCCGCGATCGGGTAGGAATACCAGACGAGATCCAGCCCGCCGATCCGCGAGAGGATAAAGGCCGTCGGCAGCAGGACGCAGAGCTGGCGCAGCAGCGAGACCCAGAGGCTGAGCACGCCGTGTCCCATCGCCTGAAACAGCGAAGAGCTGACGACGGAGAAGCTGGCAAGCAGGAAACTGGTGCTGATGATGCGCAGCGCCGGGATGCCGATCGCCAGCATGTTTTCGGAGGCGTCGAAGATCGCAAGGAGCCTGTCCGGCAGCAGCTGGAAGATCGCCAGGCCGATCAGCATGATGCAGGCGGCATACAATACGGCAAGCTTGAAGGTCCTGATGATGCGGTCCGGCTTTCCGGCTCCCAGGTTGTAGGCGATGATCGGGACCATGCCGTTGTTTAAACCGAACACCGGCATAAAGACAAAACTCTGCAGCTTGAAATAAACGCCGAAAACGGCGGTGGCGGTGGAGGTAAAGGCGATAAGGATCTGGTTCATGCCGAAGGTCATCACGCTGCCGACCGAGGCCATGATGATCGAGGGAACGCCGACCCGGTAGATCCCCTTTATGATCGCGGGATCCGGATGCAGGATCTCGCGCGACAGATGGATCTCATGGTTCTTTGCCTGGTTGATCAGGACGCCGACGATGAAGCCGACGATCTGGCCGAAGACGGTCGCGGCCGCCGCGCCCGCGACGCCCATGCGCGGGAAGCCGAACAGTCCGAAGATGCAGATCGGGTCGAAGACGATGTTTAAAATCGCCCCGATGCCCTGCGTGACCATGGAGTACACGGTCTGGCCGGTGGACTGCAAAAGCTTCTCAAAGACGATCTCCCCGAACAGGCCGAACGAGCAGATCATGCAGATCCGCAGATAATCGGTCCCGTAGGCGATGATCTCCGGATCGTCCGTCTGGATCGTAAAGAAACGGTGCGCGAACAGCAGGCCCAGGACCGCAAAGACGGCGTAGCTTACGATCGCGAGAAAAACGGCGTTGTTGGCCGCTTTGTTGACGCGGTTGAAATCCTTTTCCCCGAGGCTTCTGGAGAGCAGGGCGTTGACGCCGACGCCGGTTCCGGTCGAGACGGCGATCATAAGGTTCTGTACCGGGAAGGCAAGCGAAACGGCGGTCAGCGCGTTTTCGCTGATACGCGACACGAACATACTGTCCACGACGTTGTAGAGCGCCTGGACCATCATCGAGAGCATCATCGGGATGGCCATCGAGATGAGAAGGCGGTTGACGGGCATGACCCCCATCTTGTTTTCTTCCGGAAGATTGTTTGGCATGTTGTCTGTCCTTTCTGCAGAATTATGTAGAAGAACTGCGGACCGGGATCCGCAGCGGGTTTTCAGGTGCATAAAAAATTGGCCTGGATGAATGGCCGGTTTCCAGTATAAGGGATACCGGTTTGAAAGTCAAGACTTTTATAGCCGGATGCGGGCCGTGTTTGATTTGACAAAAATCCCGCGGCGGATTATCATAATGATCAGAGAAGGGAAAACGAAAAGAAACGAGGAAAACATCTATGATTCAGGACATTGCGCCGCACCGGTTCGATCTGACTTATAAGAGGGACAAAGCGTCCGGGGACGACTATGCGCTGTGCATGGAGAACAACAGAACACTGTTAAGAAAGAACGCCGCAGGCGGATGGGAGATCCCCCGGTTTTCGGACTTCGGAAAGGACGGCGAAGACCTGGCGGATTTGGCGTACTATCTGTTCTCGATCGACGGGACCGGCTACTATTATGTGAAGATGCCGGGATATCCGGCTCCGGCCGGTTACGAATTCTGCCCGACTTCGGTGTTCCGCTCCGTGGAGCCGATGTACCAGGCGTTCGCGGGGATCACCGCGACCCAGCTCCACAGGTGGAAGGAGAGCCGCCGCTTCTGCGGGCGGTGCGGCCACGAGACGGAGGACAGCCTGACGGAGCGGGCGGTCGTATGTCCGGCCTGCGGCCAGGTGGAGTATCCGAAGATCTCGCCCGCGGTCATCATCGCGATCACCGACGGGGACCGCATGATCCTCACGCGATACCGCCCGAGTCCGGACCACGCTTACCGCGGGTACGCGCTGGTGGCGGGTTTCGTGGAGATCGGGGAGACGTTCGAGGACACCGTGCGGCGCGAGATCATGGAGGAAGTAGGACTCCGTGTCCGGAACATTCGCTACTACAAGAGCCAGCCGTGGGCGTTTTCCGATACGGAAATGGTCGGCTTTTTTGCGGAGCTGGACGGGGACGATACGATCCGCGTGCAGGAGGATGAACTGTCCGAGGCCAACTGGTTCACGCGCGATGAGATCCCGGATGAGACGGTCATGAACAGCATCGGGAGCGAGATGAAGATGGTGTTCAAGTACGGAAGCGTGGAGAAGTACTACGAGGCCGTCGAGGCGAAGAAACGCAAAGAAGAGCAGGGCGTGTAAGAGCACCTGAAAGCACTTACGGCGCATAAAAGTACATAAAGGAACAGAGAACGCGTAAAACGGGGTCTTACGGTCTCCTGGCCCCTTTGCAGAAATCCAGGAACTCGCGCAGAGTCTCCGACTCGTTCTGCGGGGAGTGTGCAAAGCTTAAGGTCCGCCCGGGGATCGGAACGTCGAGCGGGATCTCGATCAGCGTTCCGCTCTTTAAATCGTCGGCCACGAAGTCTTTGATCACGCAGGCGATCCCGAGCCCGATGCGCGCGAACTCGATGAGCAGCGTCATGTCGGTCACTTCCAGCAGCTGGTTGACTTCAATGCCGCGGTTCGCCAGATAGGCGTCGACGTGGGAACGGCTCATGTTGCTGCGGTCCAGCAGGATAATATTTCCGGCGCGGAAAATGTCCGGGTCCCCGCCCTCGCGCAGGCGCAGATTCTCCATGTAAGCGGGCGTACAGACAAAACCGTCGCTGATGTTCATGACCGGAAGAAATTCCAGCAGACGGCGGTTCTTCGGCTGCGCGACGAGGCCGACGTCGATCTTTTTTTCCTCCAGCATCTCAAGCGTGTGGATCGTGGACTGGCTCTCGATGGAGATATTCACATGCGGGTATTTTTCGACGAAGCCTTTCAGATACGGCATGAGCACATACTTGCAGAGCGTGTTGCTGACGCCGATCGTCAGATGGCCGATGTGGAAATCGTGGATCATTTTCAGCTCGCGTTCGCCCTGCTCGATCGATTCAAAGGCGGTTTCGATGTGGCGGTAGAGGAGCGCGCCTTCGCGCGTGAGCTGGACGCCGCGCGAGTTGCGGGTAAAGAGCCGCGTGTTCAGGCTTTCTTCCAGACGGCTGACGGCTTTGCTGATCGCGGGCTGGCTGATATAGAGTTCTCTCGCCGCGCGGGAGATGTTGCCGCACCGGGCGACTTCGTAAAAGATGCGGTACTGCGAAAGATGCTGTTGCTCCATATTTATAACTCCCATTCATAACTAATATTCATATTACATATTTCCATTATAACCATTTGTATGATAAAATGTCAAGCAGGGGAACGGTCGCTGGACCGTATCATCGAGAAAGGGGAAATTCAATATGGGAATGACGATGACTCAGAAGATCCTGGCGGCTCACGCCGGACTGGAATCCGTGGAAGCCGGCCAGCTGATCGAGGCGGATCTGGACATCGTAATGGGAAACGACATTACGGGTCCGGTAGCCATCAACGAGATGAAGAAACTGAACGACCAGAGCGTGTTCGACAAGGAAAAAGTCGTGCTGGTCATGGATCATTTTATCCCGAACAAGGACATCAAATCGGCCGAGAACTGCAAACAGTGCCGTGAATTTGCCAGGGACAACGGAATCGTGAATTATTTTGACGTGGGCGCGATGGGAATCGAGCACGCGCTGCTTCCGGAAAAAGGACTCGTCGTGGCCGGGAACGCGGTGATCGGCGCGGATTCCCATACCTGCACATACGGCGCGCTCGGCGCGTTCTCGACCGGCGTGGGCAGCACCGATATGGCGGCCGGGATGGCGACCGGCAAGGCATGGTTTAAAGTGCCGTCCGCACTGAAATTCGTCCTGACCGGAAAACCGTCCAAATGGGTCAGCGGCAAGGACGTGATCTTACATATCATCGGCATGATCGGCGTGGACGGCGCGCTGTATAAATCGATGGAATTTGTCGGCGACGGCGTCGCGAATCTCTCGATGGACGACCGGTTCACGATCTGCAACATGGCGATCGAGGCCGGAGGAAAGAACGGGATCTTCCCGGTCGACGAGAAGACGGTCGCTTACATGAAGGAGCACAGCGACAAGCCCTACACGGTCTACGAGGCCGATGAGGACGCCGTTTACGACGCGGTCTACACGGTCGATCTGTCCGCTCTGAAGCCGACGGTATCGTTCCCGCATCTGCCGGAGAACACGAAGGAGGTCGGCACGTTTGAGGATGTGACGATCGACCAGGCGGTCATCGGCTCCTGCACGAACGGGCGCATCCAGGACATCCGCCAGGCGGCCGAGATCTTAAAGGGCAGAAAGGTCGCGAAGAACGTGCGCTGCATCGTGATCCCGGCGACGCAGTCCGTCTATCTGCAGGCGATGCGCGAGGGCCTTCTGGAGACCTTCATCGAGGCCGGTGCGATCGTGAGCACTCCGACCTGCGGTCCCTGCCTCGGCGGCTACATGGGGATCCTGGCGGCGGGAGAGCGCTGCGTTTCCACCACCAACAGAAACTTTGTCGGACGCATGGGACATGTGGATTCCGAAGTTTACCTTGCGAGCCCGGCGGTCGCCGCGGCCAGCGCGGTAGCCGGAAAGATCGTGAGCCCCGGCGAACTTGGGTTATAGGAGGGAAGCGTTATGCAGGCAAAAGGAAGAGTTTTTAAATACGGAGACAACGTGGACACCGACGTCATCATCCCGGCGCGCTATCTGAACGCGACGCAGGGCGAAGAGCTGGCGAAACACTGTATGGAAGACATCGACAAGGAGTTTATCCACAAGGTACAGAAGGGCGACATCATCGTCGCCGAGAAAAATTTCGGATGCGGTTCGTCGAGAGAGCATGCGCCGCTCGCCATCAAGTGCGCGGGCGTGAGCTGCGTCATCGCCGAGACGTTCGCGCGGATCTTTTACCGCAACGCCATCAACATCGGGCTCCCGATCATCGAGTGCCCGGAGGCGGCAAAGTCGATCGAAGCGGGCGACGAGGTCGAGATCGATTTTGACAGCGGCATGATCTACAACCGCACGAAAAACCAGTCCTACAAGGGACAGGCGTTCCCGCCGTTCATGCAGAAGATCATTTCGGCGGGCGGCCTGGTCAATTATATCAACGGCGACAAATAATAACGCTGCGGCAGAATGACGCGGGCGCGGATATCGCGACGGCGTCCTGCAGGGTGGTCGGGCAGATGAGCCATCATCCGCTGACCGACCAGGGCATCGGGAAATTCCGCAAGGACTACGAGGCCGTGTTCGGAAAGTAACAAAAAAGGATCAGAAGATAACAAAGGCAGGGGCCCGCGCGAGCGCCCCTGTCTTTTTCTGTGCAATCACGTCCAACCCTTCCACGTCATATCCTAACGTAAAACAGACCATTCGAGGTGTCCATGATCCCCAAACTGGAAGTAAGGAATCTGAACTATTCGTACCATACGATGGACGGGGAGACCACGGCCCTTTCCGATATTTCATTTTCCGTCAAAAGCGGAGAATTCATCGCCGTAGTCGGTCCATCCGGATGCGGGAAATCCACGCTGCTGTCTTTGATCTGCGGCCTTTTTAAGCCCGATTCGGGGACGATCCTCTTAGACGGGAGACCGGTCCGGCGGGCGAGCTCCGGGATCGGATATATGCTGCAGAAGGACCATCTTTTCGAGTGGCGAACGATCCGTTCCAACGCCTCGCTCGGGCTGGAGATCCGGAAAAAAATGGACGATCTTCATAAGAGCAGGGTGGCCGGTCTGCTGGAAACGTACGGGCTGGAACCGTTTTCCGGCGCGAGGCCTTCGCAGCTTTCGGGCGGGATGCGCCAGCGCGCCGCGCTGATCCGCACACTGGCTTTAGAGCCCGATCTGCTTCTTTTAGACGAGCCGTTTTCGGCGCTGGACTACCAGACCAGGCTCGCCGTCTGCGACGACATCAGCACGATAATCCGAGACAGAAAAAAGACGGCGGTCCTGATCACGCACGATCTGTCCGAGGCGGTCAGCGTGGCCGACCGGGTGCTCGTCCTTACGGGACGTCCCGGCCATGTCGGCGCTGAGCTTACGGTCTCGTTCGCGAGCGGGGAGACAAGTCCGTTAAAGAGGCGGAACGAACCGGAATTTTCGACATATTTCAACGAGATCTGGCGGCTCCTGCAGAGAGGCGCGGAACACCTGCCGGATCCGAAAGGAAATTATGCGGAGGTGCTCCATGAAAATTAACGAAACTCCGGCCCAGAGGGAATTCGTCGCGGGTCAGAGGCGCAGAAAGCGGGCCGTCCTCGCCTGCCGGATCCTGCTTTTGGCCGCTGTCCTGACGATATGGGAGGTCTGCGCCGGGCTCGGTATCATCAACGATTTCATCTTCAGCTCTCCGTCGCGCATCATCCGCTGCTTTTATACGATGCTGCTGGACGGAAGTATTTTTTTACACACCGGCGTCACGGTACTCGAGACGCTGGTAAGCTTTTTCCTGGTCGTGACGATCGGGATCCTGGGTGCCATCCTGCTCTGGTCGAGCCGGACGCTCTCGGAGATCATGGATCCGTATCTGGTGATGTTAAACAGCCTGCCGAAGTCGGCGCTGGCGCCGATCCTGATCGTCTGGCTGGGCAACAATATGCGCACGATCGTGGTGGCGGCCGTTTCCGTGGCGGTCTTCGGCTCGATCCTCACGCTGCACAACGGTTTCAGGTCCGTCGATCCCGACCAGATCCGGCTCATCTATTCGCTCGGCGGGAACCGGGCGGACGTGCTGAAAAAGGTGCTGCTCCCGGGCTCCGTTCCGCTCATCATCAGCAATATGAAAGTCAATATCGGGCTGTGCCTGGTCGGTGTGATCATCGGGGAGTTCCTCTCGGCGCAGGCCGGGCTCGGTTACCTGATCATTTACGGGTCGCAGGTGTTCAAACTGGATCTGGTGATGATGTCGATCGTGATCCTCTGCGGCCTGTCGGCATTCCTGTATCAGGCCATAGCCGTGTTGGAGCGGAAGGTGCAGGGCACGGAATAAAGCGCAGGCGGAACCGGATGCATGAATGAACGGTGCGAGGAGTGCGAAGATACAAAAAATGATGCATTAATATTAAAACGGTGGTATAATATGAGCACTTAACAAGTGCGAGCCGGGGCGTCAAAATTTGTTGTACTTTTGTTGCACCTGTCCTGCTATAATCAGTTTATAAAGAAATTCGTCCATATTCTTCGGGCGGAAGAACGCATTATGGCGGGCAGCAAAAAACTGTAAAAGAGGAGTAAATGAAAATGGAAAAGAAACCGGTCTCAAAATTTTACAGGGTCATGTCGGTCCTGCTTTTGTTCGAGAGCATTATCGGGATCCTGCTGTGCGTTCTTGCGATCCTTGTGATGTGGAAGCTTTCGGAATCGGCGGAGCCTTTAAACTGGCTGTCTCTGATCGTGACCGCGGTCTGTTCGGCCGTCAATATCGTCCTTGCGGTCATGGCCATGCGGCACAGGAAGCTTGACACCGTGCTTAAGGTCCTCATTTTTACCATTATATTCCCGATCGTATTCAATTCCGCGGGCGGCAGCGGGACCGGCGGCTGGATCTCGAATTTTATGAGCCAGCTGATACCGTTCCTGTTCTATGCGGCCGTTTTCAGTCAGAACAGGGCGGATAAGGCGGACCGGTAAAGAAAACCGGAGGAGATGACGGAAGAAAATGGACGAAAAGGAAGAATTTAAACCGTATATTCCGGCTGACAGGATCGCTCCGGAATTTACGGTCATGTCGGTCATACTCGGAGTGATCCTTTCCGTTGTGTTCGGCGCGGCGAACGCCTACCTCGGTCTGCGGGTCGGGATCACGGTATCCGCCTCCATACCCGCGGCGGTCATTTCGATGGGTGTGATCCGCTTTCTTTTAAAAAAGAGATCCATTCTGGAGAACAACATGGTGCAGACGATCGGCTCCGCGGGTGAATCTCTCGCGGGCGGCGTAATATTCACTCTCCCCGCGCTGTTCATGTGGGCGGATGAGGGTATCGTACAGCCGCCGTCGTTTCTTACGATCACGGTCATTGCCGTCTGCAGCGGTGCGCTGGGCGTGTTTCTCATGATCCCGCTCCGCACGGCCCTGATCGTAGAGGAACACGGAGTGCTGCCGTTTCCCGAGGGAAAGGCGTGTTCGGAGGTCCTCATTGCCGGGGAGGAAGGCGGAGACAGATCAAAGCTGGTTTTTTCCGGCCTCGGCGTGGCGGCGGTCTATAAGTTCATCGCCGACGGACTGCATCTGTTCCCGAGCGAAGTGGACTGGTCCATCAAAGCGTATCCGGGCGCCGGGATCGGCGCCGACGTGCTGCCTGCCCTTGTCGGAGTGGGATATATCTGCGGGGCGCGGGTCGCTTCCTATCTGTTCGGCGGCGCGGTCTTCGGCTGGTTCGTGGCCATGCCGCTTCTGGTGCTCATCGGCGGCGACAATGTCATGTACCCCGCAACAGAGGCGTTTAACGCCCTCGGGACATGGGAACTGTGGGGCTCTTTCATCCGCTATATGGGCGCGGGCGCGGTGGCGGCCGGAGGCGTCATAAGCCTTCTTAAGTCGCTGCCCCTGATCGTAAGGACCTTTTCCGAGGCCCTCCGGGTCTTCGGCCACAGCGGCGTTTCGGGCGTGCGCACGGAAAAAAGCCTCCCGTTAAAGACCACCCTGATCGGAGCGGGCGCGGCCGTGCTTCTTCTGTGGCTTATCCCAGGCGTTCCCATCACCTTTACGGCGGCGCTTTTGATCCTGGTGTTCGGCTTTTTCTTCGCCACGGTCTCGGCCCGTATGGTAGGGCTCGTGGGAGCCTCCAACAGCCCTGTCTCGGGCATGGCGATCGCCACGCTGCTCATTGCGACGGTGATCCTGAAGGAGACCGGAAATACCGGCGCAAACGGCATGATCACGGCGATCTGCATCGGAACGGTGATCTGCATCGTCGCAACCATGGCGAGCGATATGTCGCAGGACATGAAAACGGGTTATATCGTGGGCGCGACTCCGCTGTACCAGCAGTACGGCGAACTGATCGGCTCGCTTGCCGCGGGGCTTGCCATCGCGGGCGTCCTGTACCTTTTAAACAGGGCGTGGCCCTACGGATCCGCCCAGCTTCCCGCGCCGCAGGCGACTTTGATGAAGATGGTGGTCGAGGGCGTTATGGGCGGCCATCTCCCGTGGGGACTGATCTTCATCGGCGCGGCCGTTGCGGTCGTGGCCGAGGTCGTCGGCGTCCCGGTCCTGCCCTTTGCGGTCGGACTGTACCTGCCGATCCACCTGTCCGTGCCGATCATGCTGGGCGGCCTGCTCCGGCTGTGGATCGAAAAGCGCGGATTCGAGTCCGAGGAACGGCGCGACGAGGTGATAAGCAACGGGATCCTGTATTCGTCCGGCATGATCGCGGGCGAGGGGCTGGTGGGCATCCTCCTTGCGGCGCTGGCTGTCCGCGGCATCAGCCTCGATCTCGGCGTTGGTCTCGGGAATATTGGCGGGATCGCGTTTTTTGCGGTCCTCATCGCGATCATGGTCTTCTTTGTCTTCGGAAGACCGAAAGGGAAGCGGTAGCATGAATTATCTGGACTGCACGCCTTTGCGCAGCGCGAAGCTTGCGTGGAGGACAAAAGATGACGGTACGGTGGAGATCGACATCGAACATAAGGGGTTTTATAACTTTATCGCACAGAAGTTTTTTAAGAGACCCCGGATCAGCCACATCGCGCTCGACCGGTACGGGAGCGCCGTGTGGGAAAACATCGACGGGAACCGCACGGTCGCGGATCTGGCGGATGTTATGAAAGAGCGGTTCCCGGACGAGACGGACCGGATGACCGAGCGCGTCGTGACCTTTACGGCGATGCTGAAACGAAACCGAATGATCGTATTCGATCCATTGAAAAAATAAAGAGGCGGTGACGATTATGAAAAAGAAACTGATGGGTCTGGCGCTCGCCGCGGCATCGGCGGCGGTGCTGTCGGCCTGCGGACAGGGGAGCGCCGCGGCGACGGAAGCCCCGAAAGCGGCGTCGGAGGCCGTGACAGAGGCGACGAAAGAAGAGACGGCTGCCCCCGAGACCGTAACGGAGACCGAAAAGGCGGCGGAAGCCGCGGAGACCGGGGATAAGGCCCCGGAAAGCGAGAAGGCCGAGGAAGAAAACGCGGAGGACTTCGTTTCCCTGGCCGAGGCGGTGCCCGACGTGATCCTGGAGATCCGGTACTATTCCACCTACAATTTTGTCGGGGACCGGATCGACGGCTACGAGGAGCCCTGCGCGCTCATGACGAAGGAAGCGGCGGAGGCCTTAAACGGCGCGGCGCAGGATGCGAAGGAGCTCGGATACCGGCTGAAGATCTATGACGCTTACCGGCCGCAGACCGCCGTCAACAATTTCATCGAGTGGGCGGAGGATATCGACGATACCCGCATGAAGGACTACTTTTATCCGGAGCTTGACAAGTCCGTTCTGTTCGACCAGGGCTACATTGCCGAAAAATCCGGGCACAGCCGCGGGAGCACCGTGGATCTGACATTATTCGACATGGACCTGGGCAAGGACGTGGACATGGGCGGCACCTTCGACTACTTCGGCGAGCTGTCCCACCCGGACTACACCGGCGAACTGACGGAGGAACAGATCGCGAACCGGAACGTGCTGCGGGACATCATGATGGAGAACGGCTTTAAGCCGCTCGATACGGAGTGGTGGCATTTCACGCTGAAGGATGAGCCGTACCCGGACACTTATTTTACCTTCCCGGTCAGCAGCGATTCCGTCGCGGCTGCGGAGGCCCCGGGCATGTAAGAGGCTCCGTCCCATACCGGACGGGAAAAACCGGATCAGTTACGGATCAGAAACTCCCCCTGCGGGACCGGGAGTCGGACCGGACCCGCAGGGGAAAATAATAGCCCGAATGAATGATAACGTATGAGATATATCTATAACTATGAATTATATTTTATACTTTATAATTGCAAGAAACGGCATTCTGTGATATTATAGTTTAAATATGTAAATCAAGGAAAAGAAGAGAGAGGGAGACTGGAAGTGACTCCAAACGGAAAAAAGACAGAAAAAGAAAAGAAGATCAAAGTCCTGGTGGTGTTCGGCACACGGCCGGAGGCCATCAAAATGTGCCCGCTGGTAAAGGAATTCCGGCAGAGGGGCACCATGGAGGTCGGTGTGTGCGTTACCGGCCAGCACCGGGAGATGCTCGACCAGGTGCTCGAACTGTTTGACGTGACGCCCGATTTTGACCTGCATATCATGCAGGAAGGGCAGACCTTATACGATATCACCTCGAGAGTGCTTAAGGGCATGAAGGAGGTCCTAGAGAACTACCGGCCCCGGCTGGTATTCGTCCACGGAGATACGACCACGGCGTTCGCCACGGCCCTCGCGAGCCTGTATCAGCAGATTCCCGTCGCCCACGTCGAGGCGGGACTGCGGACGAACAACATTTATTCCCCGTTCCCGGAGGAATTCAACCGGCAGGCGATCAGCCTGATCGCGCGTTATCATTTTGCGCCCACCCAGCTCGCGCGGTACAATCTGCGGCTGGAGGGCAAGAACTTCGACAGCATCCACGTCACGGGCAACACCGTCATCGACGCGCTGAAAACGACCGTCCGTGACGATTACAGGAGCGAGATCACGGACTGGGCGGAGGGCAGCCGCCTGATCATCATGACGGCGCACCGCCGCGAGAACCTGGGCGAGCCGATGCGCAGGATGTTCAAAGCCATCCGCCGGGTGGTGGAGCGGTTCCCGGATGTAAAGGTGGTCTATCCCATGCATCCGAATCCGGCCGTGCGCAGCATCGCGCGGGAGATCCTGGGCGGCCATGACCGGATCCGCCTGATCGAACCGCTCGACGCGTTCGATTTTCACAATCTGATGAATCATTCCTATTTTATCCTCTCGGACAGCGGCGGCGTACAGGAGGAGGCTCCGGCCATGGGCAAGCCCGTTCTTGTCATGCGTGACACGACGGAGCGCCCGGAGGGTCTGGAATCCGGGACCCTGCAGCTGGTCGGTACGGACGAAGAGATCATCTTCTATGCGTGCCGGAAGCTTCTGGAAGATCCGGAGCAGTACGAGAAGATGAGCCGGGCGCGCAACCCCTACGGCGACGGCACGGCGAGCAAGAAGATAGCGGATATCGTGGAACACGATTTTCTGTAACGGATCTGAGAACAGGTTTTTGCGGCAAAGAGGGTGACCGGTTTGGTACAGAAGAAAAAGATCTATTATGCAAGAACATACAGGCATCTGGTGCAGAGCACGATCAAGAACGTTCTGTATTTCCTGCTGCTCATCCTTCCGACGATCATTCTGTATTTCTGGAACCTCCATGCGATCACGGGGTTCGTTTCGGAGACCGGCGTCCGGGTACTGGGCAGGGTGTTTCCGGGGCTTCCGATGAACATTGCGACAATCCGGTATCCGGTTTTCGGGAAGGTGGATTACATCGTGCTTCCCACGGTGCTTCCGGATTTTAAATTTATCGTGGGGAACCTGTGCGTGATCTTTCTGGCGCTGATCGTTCTCTCCACCGGCAGGCGCAAGGGCCATCCGGTGGCGATCTATCTGATGCTGAGCCTGATGACGCATGTGGTCTCCTGCGCCTTTTTCCTGTTCGCGACCAACCACTTCCCGTACCTGATGCTGGATTTTTCGGAGCTTTACATCTCCCAGCAGATCTCGATCTGGCTGATCTTTATCATCCTCTCCGGACTGGTAACGGGTTTCATCGGGAGCAAGGGCTATCTTTACAAATGCCTGACGTTCCTTGTGACGATGGTCTATTCGCTGGTGTTCGGGAGCATCCGCTACATCGTTTTTTTGTATCTGCTGGAGCGCTATTCCGTCCTTTACATGGCGGCCATGTTCTTTGTCTTCGGCCCGCTGTTCGACTTTTTATACCTGGTGTGCATTTATTCGTTCTTCATCAACAAGATGACAAAGTACTACGACACCGGGAAAGGAAGGGAGGAATGGAGATGGTCGTGATCATCCTGAAGATCTACATGGTCTTTAACATCATCCTGATGCTCGTTTACGCGATCCGGCATTTCCTGTTTTCCGTGAACCGGCTTTTGTGCCGCCAGAGGCTTTACTACAGCGACATTTATTCCAGCCGCATGAAGAGCATCTCCGTGCTGATCCCCATGCACAACGAGGAGCAGGTGCTTCAGTACGCTTTGGAGGCGCTTCTGGCCTGCGACTACGACCGGGACAGACTGGAGATCATCCCGATCAACGACAATTCGACCGACCGCACCTATGAGATGCTGGAGGAATACCACAGAAAGTACGAGTTTATCCGCCCGATCCACCGGAACTGTCCGGACCGTGGAAAGCCCGTCGGTCTTAACGGCGCCATGCAGGTGGCGCGGGGCGAGATCATCATCGTCTTCGACGCGGACTACCGGCCGGCGAAAGACATGCTCAAGCAGCTCGCCATCGCGTTCGAGGATCCCGAGGTGGGCGCGGTCATGGGCCGCGTGATCCCTTACAATACGAACAAAAACCTTCTGACCCGCCTGATCAACCTGGAACGTTCCGGCGGATACCAGGTCGACCAGCAGGCGCGGTACAACCTGCGCACGATCCCGCAGTACGGCGGCACGGTCGGCGGCTTCCGCAAGGACGTTATGCTCGAGATGGGCGGCTTCAATCCGAAGGTCCTGGCCGAGGACACGGAACTGACCTACCGCCTGTATACGCGCGGCTGGAAGGTGATCTACGCGAACTCGGCCGAATGTTACGAGGAAGCGCCGGAGACCTGGGCGGTGCGCGGCCGTCAGATCCGACGCTGGGCGCGCGGTCATAATCAGGTCATGCTGCGCTATCTGATCCCGACGATCTTAACGCCCAAGATGAGCCTGCGCGAGAAATTCGACGGCCTGCTTTTGCTTTTCGTCTATGCGGTGCCGTTTTTCCTGATGCTTGGCTGGCTGGATTCCTTCGCCCTGTTTTTCCTGGGCGAGATGAATATCTTTTCCGGATGGTGGGTGCTCCTCTTTATCGGGGTGTACTGTTCATTCGGAAACTTTGCTCCTTTTTACGAGATCGGCGCGGCGCTGGTGCTGGACGGCATGAAGGGAGAGATATTCCTTCTGCCGCTCATCATGTTTAATTTCTATTTTTACATGTGGCATATCAGCCTCGGCTTTATCGACGCCGTGACCGACATCATCACGAACCGTAAGGCGAGCTGGGCGAAGACGCAGCGCTTTACGACCACGGAACCGCAGCCGGGACCGGACCAGACCGGCCAGGCCGCGCAGACCGCACAGACCGCACAGGCGGGTCCCTCTGCCGCGCCGAATTTGCAGCCGGGGCAGACCGGTCAGAACGGAGGCGGCGTATGAGAACGATATGGATCCTGACCGCCTGTTTTATCGTGCTCCTTCTGGCGCCGATCGTCTTCGCCGCGATCTATTACAAGAAACGAAAAGGGCAGATCCTTCATATCGACCAGAATAAGGTCAGGGACGCGCGTTTCTTCGGCAAATCGTTTTCCGCCATGGTCCGAAACAACCTCGATACGGCCGCGGACGGAAAGATCCGGCTGTCGCGGGAAGAGGAGTTCCTCGACGCGGATACGGCGGAGGAATACGAGGAAGTCGAGGAGAAGATAGTCATCGCAAGGACGAGACCGTTCTGCCCGCCGGAGGAAGTCCGCGTTTTTGAAAAGGAGATCTACAGCGCGCAGGACGCCGCGCTGCTCAACCAGAAGACCGAGCTGCGCGCCCTGTACTGTGAAAAGAAAGCCGTGATCGGGAACGACGTGATGATCGACCGTTGGGTGGATTCGGCAGACACGCTGGCGATCTACGACAACTGCAACCTGGGGATCAGCGTCTCGGCGGCGAACGCGCTCAGCGTAGGACACAACTGTATTTTCCGCCGGATGTACGCGCCGGTCATCCGCATCGGCCAGTACCCGGACAGCGATCTGACGCCGGAGGCCGGGAAAGACCCGCGGATCTACTATCTGCCGGTCCAGATGAACAAGGAAAACAATGTGCGCTACATCAACAAGGAACGGATCAACGAAGAGGGCATCGTCGATTTTTCCGTCATATCGCCGCACAAGGTGACCGTGACGGAGGGCCTGATCGTACAGGGCGACATCCGCTCGCACAAAAACGTCCGTCTCTGCGACGACGCGGTGGTGTGCGGAAACATCTTTGCGGAGGGCGATATCTGGCTGGGACGGAACGCCACGGTCCTGGGAAATATGTTCAGCCAGGGCAGCATTTATTTCGAGGAGCGCGCCTCGGCCGGACAGAGAGGAAAGATCTGCTCCGTCATCGCCAGGGAGGACATTACCTTCGAGCGCGATAACTTCGTGTTCGGCTATGTTTCCTGCGAGCGCAACGGGACCACACTGGAGCTCCCGAAGGAAGAACAGGATGAGACGAAACTGCCGGATTACCGGACCCTGGACACGCCGGTCGGACTGAAACACCTTACGTTTAACAGTTTGTACGATTTTGAGCACGTCGACTGGCAGGGCTACCGAAAGGAAAAGGAGCTGGAGGACGTGCTGATCCCGGCCGGTGCGGCCATGATCCAGAAGAGCATGTTCTTTGACTGCCGGGTCTTAAGAGAAGCGGTCCTGCCTGATACGGTGGAGGTCGTCGACGACTATGCCTTTGCGGACTGCTTTGAGCTGAAAGAGATCGGCGATTTTTCGCGGATGCCGTTAACAAGGATCGGCACCTCCGCGTTTGAAAACTGCAGACTGCTTAGAAGAGCGGATTTTCCGGCCGGGCTCAAAGTGCTCGGCGGGGCCGCTTTCGCGGGCTGCACGTCGTTGCGCAGCGTAACGTTCCCGGAGGATTCCGAGCTGGTGCAGGTCGGTCCGCACTGTTTCCGCGGCTGTCCGATCACGGAACTCTGGTTCCCCGACACGCTGGAATTCGTCGGCGTGAGCGCTTTCATGGACTGTGCGGAATTAAGGCGCGTATCGGTCCCGGAGACCTGCGCCGAACAGGAGGGGATCAAAGATCTTCTGGAGCGCGGCGTAGAGGTGGAACTGCGGCCGGTCCCGGAAAAAGAGGAAGAAGAGAGGGCGGAAGATGCGTAGGATCATTGCGGCGGTGCTCGTGATCCCGATCGGACTGCTCTGCCTGATCTTTTTTCAGGGATTGACTGACGCCACGAAGGCCGATCCGGACCCGACGGCGCAGGTCCATGAGATGGCAAAGGACAGGATCAACGGGTACGGACTGGAGGGCGACCAGAATCTCTCGGAGGTATTGATCGGAGAGACGTCTCGGACGGTCATTTATGAGGACCGCGTCGTGGAGCGCTTTTCCTATGAGCAGAGGAATGTCGCCCGGTTCGGCAGGGCGATGCAGAATTTCAGGAGACGATGCCCGCAGATCGAGGAGATCTATGTGGTCCCGGTCCCCGGCCGGGTACTGACGGAACGGGGATTTGAGGAGGACGCGGAGCAGTACGGCCGGTTCATCGAACAGCTAAAGAACTGGACGGGAAAAAACGCGTTGGTAGCCGATCCGTGGCCGCTTCTCTCGGAACATGCGGATGAATATGTTTTTTTCCGCACGGAGAGCGACTGGACGGCCCGCGGCGCATATTACGGCTCCGTCGCGCTGTGTGAGAAGATCGGGATCAAACCGATCCCGCTCGACGGATACGAGGAACACATGTATGACACCTTCAAGGGTTCGCTTTTTCGCCTGAGCAGTTCGGAATATGAGGAACTGCACCGGCTCGACGAGGAACTCGATGCCGACGGAGACCCGTGCTTTTTTTATCTGCTTCCGGACAGCAAAAATGCAGAGGAAGTCATTCTGGAAGACGGGAGCCATATAATCGAGCCGGTCGTCTCCCAGTCGCGGGTCGGCCGGGCAGCGTTTATAGCAAACGATCTTTATCAGGCGATCGTACCCGGCGACGGTGAGGCGAAGGAGACAAAGGAGGAAACGATCCTTTACCTCTGCGACGGAAGCGGCAGGGTCATGGCTCCTTTCGCAGCCAATTACTGTAAGGAGCTTTATATTATGAATATCGAACGAAACTCTGATCTCAAAGAAGGACTGTTTGACATTATACGCGACAGGGGCATCAAAAAGGTCGTGATCGCGCAGCACGCGAAAAATGTGGGCGACCGGTCCCAGAGCGCGGTGATCTCATTTCTGATGGACTGATTTTTCGGGAAGGGAGGAAACAATATGGCACGGCTGGTCCGGGACGGATTCCTGTTTTTTGCAAACGAGACCGGGATCATTGTCAACCTTTGGAATTATGAACGTTTCGCATTCCCGGCGCTCGTTATTCTGGGCGCGCTCAGCTGTCTGCTGGGCGTCCGCGTGTACCGGTGGTACAGCGCCGCGATGATTTTCATGCTCACGGCGACGGTCGCCTGCCTCCTGTTAAGGGGCGATACCAGCTGGAGAGCGATCGTCACCTGTTTCTCCGTGATCGGGATCACGCTGGGTTTCCTTGCCCTTTTCTGGAACAAACTGGATGGATGCGCGCTCTGCGCGCTGATCGGCGGCGGGGCCGGATGGCTGCTGTTCCGTTCGGTCTGGGGCGTTATCCCGCTTGCCCTGCTGGAATTTGTGCTGATGCTCATCTTCCCGCTGGAGACGTTGCGGGTCACGATGGCGGTCTTCGGAAGCTGGGTCCTCTGGGATCTCTCGATGTGGCAGGGGATGGGACTCTCGTGGCCTCTCATGATCCCAGCGGCCGCCTTCGGTTACCTGATCCAGCGGCTCTTCAGCCGCAACCAGACGCTGTTCAAAAAGGTGCGTCCCGACCGCATGACGCACTGGATGGAAGAGCGGGAGAGGAAAAAGAAGGAGAAGAAAGAGCAGAGAAGGGAAAAACGGCATGCTGACAGTGTTCCGCAAGGAAATTAAATATGTGATCCCGATCGAGTGGTTCCTGCAGATCGAAAGGCAGCTGGATGCCGTCATGCACAGGGACACGAACGGAGTGCGGGGCACCTACACGGTCCGGTCGCAGTATTATGATTCCGTCTGCGACCGCGATCTGATGGATAATCTGGACGGGCTGATGGAGAAACGGAAGATCCGGGTGCGGATCTACTCGCCGGACGCCGCCCGGGCAAAACTGGAATACAAATGCAAGAGCGGCAACGACGGAGTCAAGTATTCCCTTGACCTGTCCCGTGCGGAGGCGGAGCGGATGGAACGCCACGAGTACGGCTTTCTGATGGACCGGAGCGAGCCGCTTGCCGCCTGGATTTACACAAAGATGATACGGGAGGTCTACCGCCCGAAAACGATCGTTGTCTACGACCGCACGGCTTTTCTCTACGAGGTGAGCGACGTGAGGGTCACGTTTGATCATAACCTGCGGGGGACTGCCTGCGGGTACGGACTGTTTGAGAGGTCCCCGTTTCTTCTTCCTCTCATGCAGCCGGACACAGGAGTGCTGGAGGTCAAGTACAGCGGCTTTCTGCCGGCGCCGGTCAAGGCGATCGTCGGCCGGATCGACAGCCTGGCGGAGGCGAGCAGCAAATACTCCCAGTCGAGACTAATCAACCTGTAAAGGAGAAGAACAATGAGAGAATTTATCCTGGAGGATCTGGTAAGCGGCGCGACGGTCGACTTCGCCGTGGTGATACTGAACAATCTCGTCGCGCTGGCGGTTTCGTTCTTCATCATGTTCACTTACAAGATCACATACTCCGGAACGGCGTACAGCAGGAAGTTTAACATCACGCTGGGCGGGATCACCATCATCACCACGATGATCATGAGCATCATCAGCAACAACGTCGCGCTCTCCCTCGGCATGGTCGGCGCGCTCTCGATCATCCGTTTCCGTACCGCGGTAAAGGATGTGCGCGACTCGGCGTTCATTTTCTGGGCCATCGCGGTGGGTATCGGCTGCGGCGTGTCCCAGTATGTGCTCATCGGGGTCGGCAGCATCACGCTGCTCTGTTTCTTTCTCCTCACCAAGACCACTTCGGCTTCCGGAAAGCAGCTTCTTGTGGTGCAGGGATCGCTTAGAGCACAGAACCAGATCGAGGGCATCGTCAGCGAGCATTTCTCCGGCAGGGCGCATCTTACCGTAAAGAATCTCTCCGAGGACATGTGCGAGTTCGTATACAGCGTGGGGGAAAACGTGCTGAAAAAGTCCAATAAGAAAAATCAGATCGATATCGCGCAGCGTCTGATGCGCGTGGAAGGCGTGATCAGGGTAAACCTTGTGGAGCAGCAGGACGACATTTCGCGGTAGGAGAGGTACGGCATGAAGAATGTGTGGAAAAGTATCGGCGCTATGCTGCTTCTTTTCGTTCTGGTATCCGTGGCCGGGTTCGCCTACGCGGAGCGGACGGCCGGACAGGACCTTCAGGCGGAGGAACAGGCGGGATCCGGGCAGGCGTCAGTAAAAGAGTGGGCGGCCCCCGATGTGGAGTCCCTTTCCTACTACGGGCTGGATCCGTTCGAGACCGAACTTCCGGTCCTCTATATCGACACACATGAGCACCGCATCACAAAGGAGAACAAGACTTGGGCGACGCTCTCGGTCCTGGACGCCGCTCCTGCCGGAGAGACGCGCTCCGTCATGGAGACGCCGGATCATCAGGAGGCGGTCACGATCAAATACCGGGGAGCTTCTTCGTATGCGGGTTTTGACAAGAAACAGTACCGGATCAAGTTTTATAAAAAGGAAGGCAGCGGAAACGCGAAGGACGTCGCCTTTCTGGGAATGGGAAGAAACAGCGAATGGGTCTTAAACGGCCCGTTTCTTGACAGGACGCTGATCCGGAACCGTCTGGTCTACGGGATCGGCAGGGAAATGTTCGAGTGGGCCCCGGATTCCCGCTACGCGGAGGTCTTTGTGGACGGGGAATACGAGGGCGTCTACCTGGTCGTGGAACCCGTAACAAACGGAGAGTCCAGGCTGCGACTCAGCGAGTTCGGTCTGCTTTCCGGGGAGACCTCATACATTGTGAAGCGCGACCGTTCCGGGACGGAGGATGACCCCCTTCCGGTATACGGAAAAACGCATGGGAAGACGAACAACGACCTTTACATCGCGTATCCCTCGTCGAAGAAACTGACCGATAATCAGAGAAAATGGATCATAGCGGATATCAGCGCTTTTGAGAAGGCGCTTTTTGAGGAGAATTTCGACGATCCCGTCCTCGGATACAGCAGGTACATCGATTTGGACTGCTTTGCGGATTACTTTATCTTAAACGAAGCGGTCATGAACAACGACGCCGGAAACCTTTCGACCTATCCCTACAAGGAGCTGGGCGGGAAGCTTAAGATCGCTATCTGGGACTACAACAACTGCTACGACAATTATCAGTGGTTCGAAGAAGACTTTTCGGGGATCTTTTTATCGAAGGATGGTTGGTTTGGCCGGCTTTTGCAGGACCGAGCCTTTGTGGACCGGGTCGTGGAGCGATACCGCATGTGGAGGGAGAGCGCGCTCTCCACTGATTCCATGTTCATGCGGATCGAGGAATACCAGAAAGAGTTGGGCGAGGCAAAGGAACGAAACTTTGCCGTCTGGGGCTATGTGTTCGACATCAGCCTCATGGGCGATCCGGAACGGGACATTACGAGTTATGAGGACGCCGTCCGCCAGCTCCGCTCGGCGATCCGAAAGCGGTTCGCGTTTCTGGACGAACATATCACCGATCTTTATGCTTACTGCATCAACTAGGCTCAGGACGCCGGATCGGATATACAGGAGTATTGCATGGCAGAGAAGAAAAAAAGGAGCCGCGCGGGGATCGCGGCTTGCATCGGGCTTTCGGTGTTTGCGCTGACGGCGTTTTACAGCGTCGCTGCCGAGCGCCCGTATCGGATCGCAGCGGACAGTGAATATGAGAGCCGCGAGCGGTTCGCCGAGGAAATGCTTTCGGAGGAGAAAGCGTGGATCATGCTGAACCGGGGCGAGAGCGGCGAGATCTATCTCAACCGCACAAAGGAGAGCGCGGCCGGGGATGTGAATCCGTATTTTGCCTGCCAGGCCGCGATGGGCCTTTTGGCGGGCGAGCCGACGAAGGACGAAATGGACGCGGTGGCCGAATACCTGAACTGGCATACGAAGACCCTGCTTGCCGAAAAAGGCATGATCACGAACCACAGGCGCGGCAAAAACGAACTGAGATCCACCGGGAAGCGGGATTCGGTGGATTCTTATGTTGCGCTTTATCTGACGCTGCTCTCGGAATATGAGAAGAAGGGCGGCAACGTCGACCGCATCGAAAACGCCGACGCCGCGGTCTGGCTCTGCGCCGGGACGCTGCGCGGCCTTATAAAGGACGGCCTGACGCAGGTCTCTTCGGAGAACGATACGCGTTATCTGATGGACAACGCGGAGGTGCTGGAAGCGTGCAGGGCGACCGCCCGAATGCTGGAAAAGCGCGGGTATAAGAAGCTCTGCGGGGAGTACCTCGGGCTGGCGGAGACGGTCGAAAAAGGGATCCGGCAGAAACTCTGGCAGCCGAAGTCCGGGACCTATCTGGTGGGACTGCACGCGGGGGAGAAGACGATCGAATTTTCCGGCTGGGATAAGTTTTACCCGGACGCCCTCGTCCAGATCTACCCGGCGGTCTGCGGACTTACGGATGAGGACGCGGAGGAAGACGCGGCGCTTTATGCGTCATTCTGCAGGGCTTTCCGGTGGGAGGAAATGGACCTCGGCGACGCCGAGTTCCCCTGGGCCTGCGTTTCCTACGCCGCGCTGAAGCAGGGCGACTATGAGCGCGCGGAGAAGTACCTTGAGCGGTTTAAAGAGCGCTACGGCGAGGACCGCGCCTATCCGTTCCACACGGCGGAGTCCGGCTGGGCGGCGAGGACCTGCGCCGGTCTGCTGGAACATTACCGGAGCGGGAGGAAGAAGGGGCCGCTCGGGACCGTGATCGATATGATACGAGGATCTGTTTATGGATAAAAACACAAAAAACGTCCGCCGGGGAGTCTGGATCTTCCTCTCCCTGGCTTTGGTATTCAGTGTTTTTATACTGACCGGGAACCGTTACGGATACCCGGATCCCGGCGCATGGGCACATGCGCTCGTTTTGCGTGCGGGAAACGGCCTGCATGAGGCGGTCGGGGATCTGACCGGATTGGCCTTGGGAGGCGGCGACGGCGCGCAGGGTGAGGGCGGAGCATCGGACGGCGGAAACGGCGCCGCAAAAGACAGCGACGGCGGATCGGAGGGCGAAGACGGCGCTTCGGGGCAGTCCGGCGCATCGGACGGATGGTATT
>CANQGL010000036.1 GCA_947623185.1 uncultured Lachnospiraceae bacterium | reverse complement strand
TTGGAGAGACGAACTCTGGCGATCTTTCTCAGAGCGGAGTTCGGCTTCTTCGGCGTAGCGGTCTTAACGGCCGTGCAGACGCCTCTCTTCTGCGGTGAGGAAGTATCCGTAGCCTTCTTGTGGAGAGAATTGTAACCTCTCAGAAGTGCCGGAGCGTTCGACTTCTTCGCTGCAGTCTCCCTGCCCTTTCTTACTAACTGGTTGAATGTTGGCATTCCTTTTCACCTCCTGTGATATTGACTGTGGTTGCTGCTTTGTCAGCCTTTTTGCGCACCAAAAAAACGCTGTGTTTTGAGAGCACGCTTTAACATTATATACAGTCTTTCCTTTTCTGTCAAGAAAAAACCAGCAAAATCTTATGTCCGCCCGTAAAATTGATTGTACGCTGATTCTTTAAAGGAATTTCGCATTAATCATTTAAAGAAAAACCGCTTGACAACTTTAAAATATTAGTTTAGTATAGGCTTCAAAAGAAAAACCGCCGCCGGCGGTGTTTCATCATACCGGGTATTAAAACAAGGGTGTTTTGCAAAGGCATTACACCCTTTTTCTATCCCCGGACATATCCGGAAAACGATATTCTTTCTTTTCCGTTCGGTCCGGACGCCCGGTGACATCAGGAGGTGCGCATATGCAGGAAATGGATCTTTACCGCCATACGGATACCGTAAACAAACTGCTCGCCCGCTATGGGGTGCGGTTCGGGATCTACAAAAACAACGAGTTCCGGGAACAGCTTTTCCCCTTCGACGCGATCCCGCGCATGATCGGAAAGCAGGAATTTGAATATCTTGAAAAGGGACTGAAGCAGCGCGTCATGGCCCTCAACCTTTTTATCCGAGATATCTACGGCGAAAAAAAGATCATCCGGGACAGGATCATACCGGAGGAATTCATTTACGCCGGGAGCGGCTATCTCGCCCAGTGCGAGGGCGTCTGCCCGCCGAAGGGGATCTACGCCCATATCTCGGGCATCGATCTCGTGCAGGGCAAAAACGGCGAATGGTATATCCTGGAAGACAATCTCCGCGTGCCCTCCGGGGCGTCCTATCCAATGATCGCGCGCGAGTTCTGCCGCAGGAGCAGCCCGCAGACCTTCAAGGACAATCACATCGAAGACAATAGAAACTACGCGGATCTGCTCCGCAGGACGCTCGATCACGTCAATACCGGCGGCCACACGGTCATCCTCACGCCGGGGCGCTATAACGCCGCTTACTTCGAGCACTCTTATTTAGCGGAAAAGACCGGCGCCCACCTTGTTACCGGAAGCGACCTGATCGTGGAGGGGGACCGCCTCTACTTCCTGGATTACAGCGGCCGCAGGGAACCGGTCGGGGCCGTCTACCGCCGGATCTCCGACGATTATCTCGATCCGATGAATTTCCGGCGCGAATCCCTGATCGGGATCCCGCATATTTATGATATTTACCGCAAAGGCAATGTGGCGCTCCTAAACGCGCCCGGAAACGGTGTCGCCGACGATAAGGGCATCTACTATTTCGTCCCGAAGATGATCTCCTACTACCTCGGCGAGGAGCCGATCCTGCAGAACGCGCCCACCTATCTGCCCTATTATGAGGACGACATGAAGTACGTTCTCGAAAAGTTCGACAGCCTCGTCCTAAAGGATGTGGCGGAAGCGGGCGGCTACGGCGTCGTGTTCGGCAGCAAGATGACGAAACAGCAGAAGGAGGATTTCATCGCTCTGCTGAAAAAGGAGCCGCGACGGTTCATCGCGCAGGAAGTGATCGATTTCTGCGATCTCGACATCATGGAGGGCGATACGCGCGTGCCGCGCAAGGCGGATCTGCGCGCCTTTGTGCTCATGGGCGAGGAACCGATGGTTTGGAAAAGCGGCCTGACCCGTTTTTCGCGCGATCCCGACTCGTTCATCGTCAATTCATCTCAGGGAGGAGGATTCAAAGACACATGGGTATTATCTCAGTAGAAAACACAGACCGCCTTTACTGGCTCGGAAGGTACAGCGAGCGGGTCTACACGACGATCCGCCTGTTCGCCGCAAGCTATGACAATATGATCGATTCCGCTCTCGCGGATTACAAGGAATTCTGCAGGAGGCTCGACATCCCGAACGTCTACAAATCGGGCGGCGATTTTGTCCGGACCTACTGCTTCAGCACGGAGGATCCGAACTCGATCCTGTCCAATCTCACACGGGCGTACGACAACGGGATCACGCTCCGGGAGGAGATCGGGAGCGAAACTCTCTCCTATATTCAGCTCGCGGTCTACGCGATGAACAAGGCCAAGGACTCCGCCGCCCCGCTCATCGAGCTGCAGGAAGTGACCGACAATCTCCTTGCGTTCTGGGGCATGGCGGACGATTCGATCGACAGCGAGAACGTGCGCAATATCCTGAAGGTCGGAAAACGCGTGGAGCGGCTCGATCTCTACGCGAGGCTGCATATGCCGCGCGAACAGATGCGCCGCGAGGTCCACCGCCTCTCCCGCATCGAGCGCACACAGTTGAAATACAGAAAAGAATATCTAAAAGAACTGAATGTACTTGTGGATTCTCCGGAAATCGATTATTATGAAGTGGTGTCAAAAGTCGAATCGCTGCTGGAGGATCATGCTTAATGAAAGTACTGCATTTTGCATACAACATGTCACTCAAATTCGACGCCCCGGTCGAAAAACACCGCTTTACCTTAAAATGCAAGCCACGCTCCGGGGAGCGGCAGGAGATCACCTGGATCACCGCCAACGTGTATCCGAACGAATTTCTCTCAAACGCCGAGGATTCGTTCGGCAATTCCTGTATCTACGGATACACGGAGCGGAAGCATGACCATTTCTCGGTGAATGTGATCGGAACGGCGAGAACGGGGCTCGCGCCCTGGGAGACGGCCGGTGAAACGCACCGGATCGGCATGTTCCGGTATCAGACGCCCTATACGATGCCGGGACCGCACATAAAGAAATTTGCCGAACGGTTTTCCTTCGGCGAGGACACGCCGTCCTTCGAGAAGGCGCGCGCCTTTATGACGGAGTTATACAGTACCTTCGAGTACGCCCAGGGCGTCACCCGGATCCAGACCACGGCCGAGGAGGCGATGGCGCTCGGAAAAGGCGTGTGCCAGGATTACTCCCACATCATGCTTTCTCTCTGCCGGATGCAAAACATTCCGGCCCGCTATGTGGTCGGAATGCTGATGGGAGAAGGCGCAAGCCACGCCTGGGTCGAAGTTTACGACAAGGGCCGCTGGTTCGCGCTGGACCCGACAAACAACCTCGTTGTGGACGACCAGCACATCCGCATCTCCATCGGCCGGGACTACGCGGACTGTACCATCAATCAGGGCGTCTTTGTCGGAGAGGCGAACCAGACGCAGACGATAAGCGTCCTGGTCCGGGAGATCGGATAGCCGGCCGGTCCGATGTTTCCGGTCCTACGCGGTGATGCAGAACATGCTGATCGTCACGTCCGCCAGCAGTCTGCCGTTTTCATCCTCCACGATCCCGCGGGTCAGAACGGTCTTTCTTCCGCGCCGGATCATGACCCCGCGCGCGATCACGGTGCCCTCCGATACGTTGCTGAGGAAATGGACGGTCGCGCTCTCCGTCACATACTTTCTGCCGTCGGCCCTGGCCGTGATGCCGGTGACGGTATCCGCCAGCGAACAGATCAGACCGCCGTGGACCTGGCCCATCAGGTTCCGCGCGTCCGGATTGACCCGAAGGCGGATCTCGCTCTCATCCGGCGAGACCTTCGTGATCTCCATGTGGTTATATTCCACGAACGGCACTCTCCCGCGGTACGACTCCGGATCGGAAAACTCCGGTTTCAGTCCCATCTTTTCTTCGCTCATATCATTCCCTCCCCGTTTCGTCGTCCAGGCAGAACATGTTCACCGTTCCGTCCGCCAGCAGTCTGCCGTTCTCATCCTCGATCGCGCAGCGCACGAGCGTAACGGCCTTTCCGCGCCGCAAAAGGATCCCCTTCGCGATCACATATCCCTCGTTCACGTTTCCGATAAAATTTATCGTGGCGCTCTGCGTCACATATCTGCGCCCATCGGCCCGGGCCGTGAGTCCGGTGACCGCGTCGGCCAGGGAATAGATCAGGCCGCCGTGGACCACTCCGAGGATGTTCAGCGCGTCCGGATTGACCCGAAGGCGCACCTCGCTCTCCTCCGGTGAAATCTTCGTGATCTCCATATGGTTGTACTTCATATAGGAGTTGTGATTCAGATAGTACTCGGGGTCGAGCCCCACAAACCTGTTTTCGTCCATGTTTCTCCCTTTCTCCTTTTGTCCGGCATACCGCGGCTGTCGGCGGCCGCGTCACGCATACATCTTATCACAACCGCGCCCGGCAGGCAAGGTTTTCGTTCCTTTCGTCTCCAAAACGGGCCTTCTTTCGGAGCGGCCGTGCGTAAGACCCGTGGGAGACGGTCTATCCGCGGGCGGCGGCATGAAAAAAAGGCGCGCATCCGGCGATGCGGCCCTTTTCGTTTTCTTTATGATCCCGGCTGTTACTGCCGTGCGGCCGCGGCAGCCGCGGCGTTCGCTTCCGTCGAGAATTCTTCGACGGCCTTCGCGGCGTCCTCGCCCGCTCCGATGCGCTTGAGCATGTTCCACCAGGCGGTGCGCGCTTCGGCCCAGCCAGGCGTGATCTGATAGTAATCGCCGAGGTACTGCTGGAAAATGCTGTATTCGTTCATCAGCCTGTCGTTGGCGTACAGGTCCGGGATATCCCGCACCGGCCAGTATGTGGAGGTAAGCACCGCGCGCCTGTACTGTTCCTCCCCATCCGTCATGTATCTGATAAACGTCTTCGCCGCCTCCGTCCGCTCGCTGTCGCCGTTGTCGAAGATCCCGAAGCCCCATATTCCGCCCTGCAGGTTGGCCTCGCCGTCATCCGTCGGGAACGCCATCGGGAAAATATCAAAGTCGAGGTCCGTGCCGATCGTCTGGTTGATCTCGATGAACACGTTCCAGCAGAACGACATGGCAAGCTCCTTGTTTACAAAGCGTTCGATCTCATCCGTGCCCACCAGATCGGGTGCGAACGCGATGCCGTCCATCCCCGCCAGCAGTTCGAGAGCCCTGACGTTCTCCGGGCTGTCGACGGTGTACTTCGTATGTTCCGGATCGGTAAACGTGCCGCTGTAAAGGTTGTTCACCAGCGCCCTCGTTCCCTGGTCGCCTCCCTGTCCCGCGCAGTAGACGGCTCCGACGTTCTCGACCCCGTAGTCCCGCAGCGCGGCGACGGCGGCGATGAAATCGTCCGTCGACCATGTCCGTGTCTCTTCATCAATATACTGCCACGCCCCCGCGGCCTCGAAGAGATCGCGGTTGACGGCCATGCAGTGCGTCGTCATGCAGAGCGGGTAGATCCAGTAACGGCCTTCCGCGTCGTGGCAGGCCACTTCGACGTTTTCATAGATGTCTTCGGACATCCCCTCCTGCCAGAGATCACTCAGGTCTTCCATCAGCCCGCGCGCTCCCCAGTTGGCGACCAGGCGCTCGGGCCCTTCCAGGATCAGATCGGGCGCCTCGCCATCCGCGATCATTTTTTCGATCTCGTCGTCGCCCGTCACATAGTCCACCGTTTTTACGGTCACACGGATATCCGGGTGTTCCTGATAGAACTCGGAGAGAAGGGAGGACACGGTCCCGCTGTTTCCCCAGCCTCCCACCGGGAACACGCAGAGCGTCAGTTTTGTGGTCTCCTCCGCCTCCGTTTCCACGGGTTTTACGGTCTCCTGCTCTGTGGGCGCGGAAGCGTTCCCGCAGGCGGTCAGCAGCAGGGCCATGGCGGCCAGTACGGCTGCTTTGCGTTTCATAGAATCTCCCCCTTTTCTTTCTTCCTGTGCATCCGTGCGCGGCATATCAGCCCGAGCCCATGTATTTCTCCAGCAGGCGCGAGACCTCGTCCATGTCGATCGGCTTTGCGACGTGCGCGTTCATGCCGCAGTCAAGGCATCTCTGAACGTCCTCCGAAAAGGCGTCGGCGCTCATGGCGATGATCGGGATCGTCTGCGCATCCGGCCGTTCCATGGCGCGGATCGCCCGCGTCGCTTCGTAGCCGGACATAACGGGCATCCTGAGATCCATCAGGATCGCGTCATACCAGCCCTCGGCCGAATCCCGGAAAAGATCCACGCATATCTGCCCGTTCTCCGCCCGGGTAAGCGTAAGTCCCAGCTCGGACAAAAGCTCGTCGGCGATCTCCCAGTTCAGATCGTTGTCCTCCGCCAGGATGACCCGCTTGCCCTCCAGGTCGATGGCCTGCGCCTCCACCGGCGCCTCCTGGCTGCTCTCATGTCCGTAGTAGCTCTTCAGTCCGTAGTAAAGGTTGGAGCGGAACAGGGGTTTCGAGATCATGCCCTCGATACCGACCTCTTTCGCTCGCTTTTCCATCTCGTTCCAGTCCGCGGCCGAGATGAACAGAAGGGCGGTGTCCTCGCCGCAGAATTCGCGGATCTTCCGCGCCGTCTCGATGCCGTCGATCCCCGGAAGACGCCAGTCGAGCAGGATGATCTGGTAGTCGTTCCCCTTTTCATGCCGCTCTTTCACCATCTGCACGGCGCTCTCCCCATCCAGCGCCCACTCGGCGCGGCAGCCGATCGACCGCAGGGTCGCCGCGGTGCTCTCGCAGAGGAGTTCGTCGTCGTCGACCACCAGGATCTCCCACGGAGGCAGTTCCATGTCCTTTTCGTCGACGGGCGCTTTCTCCAGATCAAAGGAGACATGGAATTCGGTCCCCTTGTTCAGCTCGCTCTCCACCTCGATCGTTCCCTGCATGGCGTCGACGATGTACTTGGTGATCGCCATACCGAGGCCGGATCCCTCCGTCTTCTGGACCCGCCCGCTGTCCTCGCGGGAAAACGCGTCGAAGATCCGTCCCATGAACTCCTTCGTCATGCCGATCCCGGTATCTTTCACGCGGATATGCACCTTCACCCAGTCCGCTCCCTTTTGGGAGTCCTCCTCGTAGCAGGCCGCGCAGATGCTGCCGCCCTCGGGCGTAAACTTGATGGCATTCCCCAGAAGATTGAGCAATACCTGGTTGAGCCTTATGCTGTCGCAGTATACCTGCTCGTACGGGATATCGTAAACGTACACGTCGAATCTCTGTTTTTTGGAGTTGATCTGCGGCTGGACGATGTTCACGATGCTCTGCATCGTCTCCTGCAGCGAGATCTTTTCCACATGCAGGGTCAGCTTTCCGCTCTCGATCTTGGACATGTCCAGGATGTCGTTGATCAGCCCCAGCAGATGGCGGCTCGAGAGCGCGATCTTTTTCAGGCAGTCCCGGACCTGCTCGATGTTGTCGAGGTTGGCGCTCGCGATCGCGGTCATGCCCACGATGCCGTTCATCGGCGTGCGGATATCGTGGCTCATGTTGGACAGGAACTCGCTCTTGGCCCGGTTGGCGTGTTCGGCGATCATCCGCGCTTCCTCTGCGTCCCGGACGTGCTTTCCCATCAGGCGGAAATACCATGCGAACACGATAAAGAGGACGACCAGGATCAGAAGGCAGCTAAGCAGGGAGGAAACTCCCCATGATCTTCCGAGCGAGTTTACGATCTGGTCCAGTCTCCCGTAAGGGACAAACAGGAGCAGATACCACTCCGAGTACGGAAGGCTCGTCGCATACAGGAAACGCCGCTCGCCGCCGATGGTAAACTCGGTGGTGTACTCGGCTCCGGCAGCCATCGCCTCGGCAAGCTCCGCAAGATACTGTTCGCCGCTCATCTCGCCGACGCTTTCATACTGGGTCCGCACCCGCTCGAAATAGGTGCTGTCCGTGACGTCGCTGTCGCGGATGATGAAATCGCCGTCCCGGTCGATGATAAAGTAATAGATCATGTTGTCGTCGGAATCAAGGGAAAGCGTATCGCTGATGTAAGAGACGGGAAGCGCCGCCACGAGCGCGATGCTCTCCCTGCCCCCGTCCATCGGATAATCGGCCGGGATCCCCATGAGGACCAGGTCGTTTCCCTGCTCGTCGCTTCCGACCGTCATCGTCGCCTCGCCATCCGTAAGGGACTGCACGAAGGATTCCGCGTTCGCCGCCTTCATCTGGCTCCCGTACAGCATGTCAAAACCGCCGTCCCCGGTGCACAGAGCCAGATGGTCGAGGCCGCGGGCGCGGGCGCTGTAGCTGAGCGCCACCCGGGCGGAATCAATATTTTTGCTGTTCCCCGGAGGAACCGAGTCCACCAGGGCTCCCACCTGGGAAAGGCGCAGTTCGATCGTCGTCCCGAAGTGGGCGGCAGCCTGCTCGCTCATGCCCTTCATGTAGATCGAGCCGAGCTCCTCGATGGCCTCCGCGCCCCGCCGGTTCATGCGCAGGGTCAGGTAGGAAAAGTCCAGCACACATATGACTGCAATGCAGATGATACTTACGATCAGAAAACGGAATGTTCTGTTTTTCATGGAACAATCTCTCTTTTTGTGGGGTCGCCGGGGGATTGGGCCGGGGCGCTGCTTTCGCGCATATTTTCGCCGGAGCACTCGGCTTTGTCTGACTGCCCTGCGTCAGCCGCGCGCTGCGCTGCTTCGCCGGAACACTCGGGAAACTGCGTTTCCCTCGTTCGCGGGCTTCGCCCGATGGATCCGTCCAACTCGTTGCTTTCGCGCATATTTACCCCTTCACTAAACTCATCGTTCGCCTTCCGCTCCGATTCGTTAAGTGTCTGGGTATTACTCGCACTAAACTCGTGCGTCGCCTGCAGCTCGCACTCGTTAAGTGCTTACATTATACCGCATTCACTAAACTCATCGTTCGCCTTCCGCTCCGATTCGTTAAGTGTCTGGGTATTACTCGCACTAAACTCGTGCGTCGCCTGCGGCTCGCACTCGTTAAGTGCTCATATTATACCACATTTTGCGCAAAAGTAAAATATTATGCCTCGATTTATCAACCTTTTTAGTCATTATAGGTATTTCGGAAAAATCGTGCCGCCAATTTGCGGTAGTGCTCCGCCTGTTCCCGCAGTCCCATTCGCATGTAGCAGTCGCTAAGTCTAAGACAGGGCAGATAACCGTGCATCTCAGGCTGCACAAAGACGTCCGTCCCAGTCCTGCCGCCGTTTGCAAGCGCCTCACGGTACCAGAAAGCCGCGTCCTCATACCTGCCTCTGCGGTAAAACCAGGTTCCGATGTCGCAGCACAGTTCGGATCCGGGTATCCCGAGCCGCAGGCCCTTTAGCAGATCGTCGAGCGCGGCCCTCTCCTCAGAGATCCGTTCACGGCAGAACGCCGCGTAACGGCAGGCGTCGATCCGGTCCCCGGTCCATCCTTCTTCGTCCGCAGCCGCCTGTTCGAGGACCGCGGCGGCCTCGCGATACCGTTTACAGAAACAGAGCTCCTTTCCGTAATAGTACCGCTCGCGCGGCCCGAACGGTTCCCCGTTTTTTATCATCGTCTCAAAGATCCGCAGGTTCCGCCCGGTATCCGGCTTTTTGACCTTGCGGTGCTCGATCGTGATCTCCTCCCGCATGACCTTCCCAAACGGCGCGATCGCCTCGTGGACCCGTCCGGTCCATCTCGCCCCGGCGCGGTTTGCGATCAGGCGCTCCCTGTAAAACGTGAGCGCGGGTCTTCCGGTTTTTCCGAATCCCACCGCGTATTTCATGAACACCATGTCGGGCCGTTCCCCGTCCAGACGTTTTTTGAGCCGCATCAGCTTTTTAAGTTCCGCCGGCGGGATCACGTCGTCCGCGTCAAGCCAGAACAGGTAGTCCCCCGTTCCCTTTGAAAACGCAAAATTCCTGGCCGCCGAAAAATCGTCGCACCAGGAAAACCGATAGACCTTATCCGTATAACATGAGGCGATCCAAACGGTCCCGTCCGCGGAACCGGTATCGGCCACCACGATCTCGTCCGCGAACATCCCGACGCTGTCCAGGCACCTGCCCAGGACCGCTTCCTCATCCTTTACGATCATGCATAAACTGACTGTCGCCATAACCGGCCTTCCTGCCGTTCGTCTCTTTCAGTATATGCAGACGCAAAAAAGCGGCGCGGGATCTCCCGCGCCGCCGCTCGGTCAAAATATCTTACAGACCTTCCTCCGAAAGTTCTTCATATCCATCCGTGGACGGAAGGCTGACCTTCACCGATTTTCCGGTCTTGTTGATCGCGATCTCGACGTCCATCACATATCCGATCGTGACCGGATCCTCATCCGGCACTTCCATCGTCATGTCCATCTCGATGTACGCCTTCTCGCCTACCAGTTTGTTGTTCGCGTCGACCGTGTACTCGCCGTGCGCGTTTTTGATCTTATAGTCCATTCCGAGGCCCATCATTTCGGCGAGGGCGCCGCTCGATTCGTTCAAAGTAGCGTTCATCTTCGCGCCGTTCATATTATAGGTCAGGATCTTCTTTCCGCCTTCCTCGCGCATCTTAAGGCCGTTGACCGCCGACAGCTCCGCGGCTCCCGCCTCTAGGTTCGCCGACTGACGCATCGCCTCGTCGACCGTTGTTTTCTGCTTGATCTTGAGGCCCATCATATCGGTATAGGTGTAGCCGTCCTTGTAGAACGTAAGGATCGGGGTGACTTCGCCGTCCACGCTCATCGTTCCGTCCATGACGTACTCAAAATCGTCGCCGTACGCGCCCTTTTCCTTCATGTTGACGTTCATTTCCATCGTCCCGGTCTCGCCGGAAGCGTTGATCGTCATCGTCATTTTCACGTCAGCGTCGAACGCGTCCAGGTTTTCATTTTCCTGTACCAGTTTCGTGAGGAGCGCGAACGCCTCCGGGTCGTTCGGCTCGGTGACATCCTTCGTCTGTACGACGCCATCCACGGTCCACGCGCCGTTGTTATCGATCGTATAGCCTTCGATCTTTCCGAGATTTTCGGCCATATAGCCGCTGTCCGTGAAATAGTAACACTCTGCGGTCCCGTCGTGGTCTCCGTCGATCCAGTACCAGCCGCCCGCCGGATAGGAACCGTCGTCCTCGCGGTACCACCAGCCTTGTCCGTCCTTCTGCCACTCGCCCGCGAACGCAGGGGCGGAGAACGCCAGCGTCATCGCCGCCGTCAGGAGCAGAGCTCTTGTCCATTTTTTCATAGTTCTTGACCTCCTTTGATTCAATATACTGCTGAATCAATCATAACAAATTTTTATGCAGAAATCAACCAAATTGCGGTTATATATGAAGTATGCTACACGGTTTGTACTGTCTCCGGTCCTATGCGGAATTTTCAGCCGGTCCTACGGAAAGCGCTGCATAAGACTATATACTATATATAGGACTGCTCCACCCGCACTTCCGCCGGGATATCCCGCCAGTTTTCGGCGATCAGCGCCTCGATCCCCCGCTTTACCTCCTCGTTCGTCTCGGGATAGTCATAGGGGATCTGGACCTCAAAGACCATTTTGGGACGGTCCGGTTCTTCCGTCATGCGGAAATCGTGGATCGTGACGCCTGAAAACCGTTCTCCGATCTTCTCCGCCACTTCGCGCCTCATCGTACATTCCACGGGATCGTCCGGCTCCACCGGGTCCGTATGGATCACGGCCTCGCAGTCGAGTCCGCTCCTGAGTTCCTGCTCAATCCGATCGACCACCGCGTGGATCTCCGCCACGCTTCCCTTTCCGTCGACCTCGACGTGAAGCGAGATCATGCGCCTCCCGGGGCCGTAATCGTGCACGACGAGATCATGGACGCCCAGGATCTCGGGATGCGCCAGGACCGCAGCGCGCACCTCGTCGACGAACTCCTTCGGCGGCGGTTCGCCCAAAAGCGGGCTCAGCGTGTCCCGCGCGGCGCACCGGCCCGCCCACAGGACCAGGCACGCGACGAGAAGGCCGCACCAGCCGTCGATGTTCTTTCCGGCGAAGCTGTCGAACAGGAGCGTGAACAGGACCGCGGCCGTCGCCGCGCAGTCGCTCAGACTGTCGAGCGCCACCGCCTTCATCGTCTCCGATCCGATCTTTTTCCCGACCGCCCGGTTGTACCAGCACATATACAGTTTTACGCAGATCGACGCGAGAAGGATCACGACCGCAGCGAGATCGGCCCTTACCGGCTGCGGGTTGCGGATCTTTTCGACGGAGGACCGGAGCAGCCCGAGGCCCATGAGCAGGATAGCGGCCGAAACGCCGAGCCCGGCCACATACTCGATCCGCCCGTGCCCGAACGGATGACCGGCATCCGCCTTCCGCGAAGCAAAGCGGAAACCAATCAGCGTCACCGCGGAGGAAGCCGCGTCCGACAGGTTGTTGAACGCGTCCGCGGACACCGCGACGGAGCCGCTTAGGATTCCCGCCAGATACTTTCCCAGAAAGAGCAGGACATTGAGAGCGATCCCGAGCGCGCCGCAGAGCATGCCGTAAGCGGTGCGGACCCGCGGATCGCCGGTCCGTTCGCAGTCCCTTATGAAAATGCGCGACAAAAAAGTTACCATAAGCGGTTGCCCTTCCCTAACTGTCTTTTATGCACAACAGCGAGGGAAATCCGTCTCCCTCGCTGCTTTTGTGCACTGTACGTTCTTTAATTTATTCTATGTCGGAAACCGGTTCGCCGTCCGCGGCGGGAACGGTCACTTCCTCCTCCGCGGGGATCTCAGTCTCTTCCGGCTCCGCGGCCTGCGCCGTCTCCTCCTCCGGGATCTCGTCTCCGGCAGGAGCGGCCTCAACGCGGTCGTTTCCGAGTTCGATATCGCGGTAACGCTTCATTCCGGTACCGGCCGGGATCAGGTTTCCGATCAGGACGTTCTCCTTCAGGCCGATCAGGTGGTCGGTCTTGCCGTTGATCGCCGCCTCCGTGAGGACCTTGGTGGTCTCCTGGAAGGACGCGGCCGACAGGAAGGAATCCGTCGCCAGAGAAGCCTTTGTGATACCGAGCATGACCTGCTTGCCCTCCGCCGGTTTCTTGCCTTCGGCGATGAGCGCCTCGTTCATCTCGTTGAACTCCAGAACATCCATCGAAACGCCCGGCAGGATATCGGAATCTCCGCTCTCCTCTACCCGGATCTTCTTGAGCATCTGGTGCACGATCATCTCGATGTGCTTGTCGTTGATCTCAACGCCCTGTAAGCGGTAAACACGCTGTACCTCGCGGAGCATGTAGTCCTGCACGGCGCGCACGCCCTTGATCTTTAACAGATCGTGCGGGTTGACGCTTCCCTCGGTAAGCTCGTCTCCGGCCTCGAGCACCTGGCCGTCCGTGACCTTGATCCTCGATCCGTAGGGGATCAGGTAGGTCTTGGAATTGCCGGTCTCGTTGTCAGTAACGATGATCTCGCGTTTCTTCTTGGTATCCTTGATCGTGACGACGCCGTCCATCTCGGTGATGATCGCAAGTCCCTTCGGGCGTCTTGCCTCGAACAGCTCCTCGACACGGGGAAGACCCTGTGTGATGTCGCCGCCGGCAACGCCGCCGGTATGGAAGGTACGCATCGTGAGCTGGGTGCCGGGCTCGCCGATTGACTGCGCGGCGATGATGCCGACCGCCTCGCCGACCTGGACGGGCTGTCCGGTCGCCATGTTCGCGCCGTAGCACTTCGCGCAGACGCCGATGTGGCACTTACAGGTCAGAACGGTACGGATCTTCACGGAATCCCTTCCGAGCTTCTCCAGCACCTTCACGACCGCGGCCGCACGTTTCGGGGTACACATATGGTTTGCCTTGACGACGATCTCTCCGGTATCCGGATCGGTGATCGTCTCGGCGATATATCTTCCGGTCAGACGCTCCTGAAGGCTCTCGATCATCTCTTTGCCGTCGGTGAACGCCTTGATCTCCATGTAGGGGATATCGTCCCTGCCCTCGCAGCAGTCGGTCTCACGGATGATAAGGTCCTGCGAAACGTCGACCAGACGGCGGGTCAGGTATCCGGAGTCGGCCGTACGGAGCGCCGTATCGGACAGACCTTTTCTCGCGCCGTGCGCGGAAATGAAGTACTCCAGAACGTCCAGTCCCTCACGGAAGTTGGACTTGATCGGCAGCTCGATCGTGTGACCGGTCGTATCCGCCATCAGGCCGCGCATTCCGGCAAGCTGTTTGATCTGCTTATCGGATCCGCGGGCTCCGGAGTCCGCCATCATGAAGATGTTGTTGTATTTGTCGAGTCCCGTAAGAAGGTCGTGCGTCAGCTGATCGTCGGTCGCCTTCCAGGTATCGATGACTTCCTTGTAGCGCTCCTCCTCGGTGATGAGGCCGCGGCGGTAGTTCCTCGCGATGCGGTCTACGGTCGCCTCGGCGTCAGCCAGAAGCTGTTTCTTTGATTCCGGAACGGTCATGTCGTGGATCGAAACGGTCATGGCCGCGCGGGTGGAATACTTGTAGCCGATCGCTTTGATGTCGTCGAGGGTGATCGCAGTCTGGATCGCCCCGTGCGTATTGATGACCTTCTCAAGGATCTGCTTTAACTGTTTCTTCTTTACCAGGAAATCGATCTCCGGCTTCAGCTCGTTCGCCGGATCCGAGCGGTCGACAAAACCGAGGTCCTGCGGGATGATCTCGTTGAAGATCAGACGGCCGACGGTCGTCTCGATGATCCCGCTCACCGTCGTTCCGTCCGCGCGTTTCTTGGTAATGCGGACCTTGATCCTTGCATGGAGCGTGATGACGTTGTTCTCGTACGCGAGGATCGCCTCGTTCTCGCTCTTAAAGAACTTGCCCTCTCCCTTCGCTCCCGGTCTCTCCTGGGTCAGGTAGTAGATACCGAGGACCATATCCTGCGACGGGACCGCGACGGGACCGCCGTCGGACGGTTTTAAGAGGTTGTTCGGCGAGAGCAGCAGGAACCGGCATTCGGCCTGCGCCTCGACCGACAGCGGAAGGTGTACCGCCATCTGGTCGCCGTCGAAGTCCGCGTTGAAGGCGGTGCAGACAAGCGGATGAAGCTTGATCGCCTTACCTTCGACCAGGATCGGCTCGAAAGCCTGGATCCCCAGTCTGTGCAGTGTGGGAGCGCGGTTTAACATGACCGGGTGCTCTTTGATGACGTCCTCGAGGACATCCCAGATCTCCGGCTGCATCCGCTCGACCATTCTTTTCGCGTTTTTAATGTTATGGGCGGTCCCGTTGGAGACCAGTTCCTTCATGACGAACGGCTTGAACAGCTCGATCGCCATCTCCTTCGGAAGGCCGCACTGATAGATCTTCAGTTCCGGACCGACAACGATGACCGAACGTCCGGAATAGTCGACACGTTTTCCGAGCAGGTTCTGACGGAAACGGCCCTGTTTTCCCTTTAACATATCGGAGAGGGACTTTAAGGCGCGGTTTCCGGGACCCGTTACGGGCCTTCCGCGTCTGCCGTTATCGATCAGCGCGTCGACGGCCTCCTGCAGCATACGTTTCTCGTTGCGGACGATGATGTCCGGAGCGCCGAGCTCAAGCAGTCTTGCGAGACGGTTGTTCCGGTTGATGATCCTGCGGTACAGATCGTTCAGATCGGAGGTCGCGAAACGGCCGCCGTCGAGCTGTACCATCGGGCGGATATCCGGCGGGATGACCGGGATGACGTCCATGATCATCCACTCCGGCTTGTTGCCGGAGCTGCGGAACGCCTCGACGACTTCGAGACGCTTGATGATCCGCGCGCGCTTCTGGCCGCTCGACTCCTCGAGCGCTTTCTTCAATTCGGCGTAATCCTTTTCCAGATCGATCGCCTTTAAGAGCTCCTGGATCGCCTCGGCCCCCATTCCGACGCGGAACGCGCCGTACCCGTATTTTTCGACCGCGTCGCGGTACTCCTTCTCGGAAAGCACCTGCTTTAACTGAAGGCCGGTGGGGCCGGGATCGAGCACGATATAGGAGGCAAAGTACAGCACCTTCTCGAGGACTCTCGGGGAGACATCCAGGATCAGGCCCATGCGGCTCGGGATGCCCTTAAAATACCAGATGTGGGAAACCGGAGCGGCAAGGCTGATATGTCCGATCCGCTCGCGGCGCACGCTGGCCTTCGTCACCTCGACGCCGCAGCGGTCGCAGATGACGCCTTTGTATCTGATCTTCTTATATTTTCCGCAATGGCACTCCCAGTCCTTGCTCGGCCCGAAGATACGCTCGCAGAACAGACCGTCTTTTTCGGGCTTTAAGGTCCGGTAGTTGATCGTTTCCGGTTTCTTTACCTCTCCGTGGGACCATTCCAGGATCTTTTCCGGAGATGCAAGTCCGATCCGGATCGCGTCAAATGTCAGCGGCTGATAGGTTTCATTTATCTCAGGCATGAATGGTACTCCCTTCTATTATTAATTGTCCTCGGAATAGCTGTCGTCGGTATAATCGTCGTCCTCGTAATCGTCGTCCGCATCCTCGTCGTAATCATCCGGCTCGGAATCGACAAGCTCTCCGTCCTGGAATTCCTGCTCCTGATAGCCGTAATCGCCGAACGATTCGTTGTCTCCGGAGTAGGGCCGGTCGCCCTCGATGATCGAGCGCAGGTCGGTATCGCCGTAGTCGATCGTCTCGGACATCTCGACCTCCTCGCCGTTGTCGCGCAGGACGCGCACATCGAGGCCGAGGGACTGCAGTTCTTTCAGAAGGACCTTGAAGGACTCCGGAATACCCGGTTTCGGGATATTCTCGCCCTTGATGATCGCCTCGTAGGTCTTTACGCGGCCGACCACGTCGTCGGACTTCACGGTCAGGATCTCCTGAAGCGTATAGGACGCGCCGTAAGCCTCGAGCGCCCAGACCTCCATCTCGCCGAAACGCTGTCCGCCGAACTGTGCCTTGCCGCCGAGCGGCTGCTGCGTTACCAGGGAGTACGGGCCGGTGGAACGCGCATGGATCTTATCGTCTACCAGATGGTGAAGTTTCAGGTAGTGCATGTGGCCGATCGTGGTCGGGCTGTCGAAATACTCGCCCGTCCGTCCGTCGCGCAGGAGTACCTTGCCGTCGCGCTGGATCGGAACGCCCTTCCAGACCGCACGATTGTCCAGATGCTCGCCGAGGTATTCCATGACCTCGGGACGCAGCACGTCGTTGTATTTTTCGCGGAACGCATCCCATTCCATGTTTACATAGTCGTTCGCCAGCTCCAGCGTATCCTGGATATCGTTCTCATCCGCTCCGTCGAAGACGGGGGTGGAAACGTTGAATCCGAGGGCCTTCGCCGCAAGACTCAAGTGGATCTCCAGGACCTGCCCGATGTTCATACGCGACGGAACGCCGAGCGGGTTCAGCACGATGTCGAGCGGACGTCCGTTCGGCAGGAACGGCATATCCTCGACCGGGAGCACGCGGGAGACGACGCCCTTGTTTCCGTGGCGGCCTGCCATCTTGTCGCCGACCGAGATCTTTCTCTTCTGGGCGATGTAGATGCGGACCGACTGGTTCACGCCGGGAGCCAGCTCGTCGCCGTTCTCTCTCGTGAACACCTTCGCGTCGACCACGATGCCGTACGCGCCGTGGGGCACTTTCAGGGAGGTGTCGCGGACCTCTCTCGCCTTCTCGCCGAAGATCGCGCGCAGCAGGCGCTCCTCGGCGGTCAGTTCGGTCTCGCCCTTCGGCGTTACCTTGCCGACCAGGATGTCTCCGGCACGGACTTCCGCGCCGATGCGGATGATCCCGCGCTCGTCAAGATCCTTTAACGCATCCTCGCCGACGCCCGGAACGTCTCGGGTGATCTCTTCCGGTCCCAGCTTGGTATCGCGGGCTTCCGCCTCGTACTCTTCGATATGGACCGAGGTGTAAACGTCATCCTGGACCAGTTTCTCGCTCAGGAGGACGGCGTCCTCGTAGTTGTAGCCTTCCCAGGTCATGAATCCGATCAGCGGGTTCTTTCCGAGCGCGATCTCGCCGTTCTTCGTGGAGGGGCCGTCCGCGATGACTTCACCCTCCTCGACGCGGTCGCCCTTAAAGACGATCGGCTTCTGGTTGTAGCAGTTCGACTGGTTGCTTCTCTTGAATTTCGTCAGACGGTAAACGTCGCGCGTCCCGTCGTCTCTCTTGACTACGATCTCGTTCGAAACGGAGCGTTCCACAACGCCGGCCGCTTTCGCGATCACGCAGACGCCGGAGTCGACCGCCGCCTTGCCCTCGATACCGGTACCGACGACCGGCGCCTCGGTGCTTAGGAGCGGGACAGCCTGTCTCTGCATGTTGGAGCCCATCAGGGCGCGGTTCGCGTCGTCGTTCTCAAGGAACGGGATCATCGACGTCGCCACGGAGAACACCATCTTCGGGGAGACGTCCATCAGATCGACGATCCGTCTCTGGAAGGACGAGGTCTCGTCGCGGTAACGTCCGGATATATTATTATGAAGGAAGTGTCCGTTCTCGTCGAGCGGTTCGTTCGCCTGCGCGACGACGTAATTGTCTTCCTCGTCCGCCGTCAGATAGATGACGTCGTCGGTCACGCGCGGGTTCTCCGGATCGCTCTTGTCGATCAGACGGTACGGCGCTTCCACGAAGCCGTACTGGTTCACGCGCGCATAGGTCGCCAGCGAGTTGATCAGACCGATGTTCGGACCTTCGGGGGTCTCGATCGGACACATGCGGCCGTAATGGGTGTAGTGAACGTCGCGGACCTCGAATCCGGCGCGCTCTCTGGAAAGACCGCCCGGGCCGAGAGCCGAGAGACGTCTCTTGTGCGTCAGCTCGGAAAGCGGGTTGTTCTGGTCCATGAACTGCGAGAGCTGGGAGCTTCCGAAGAACTCCTTGACCGCCGCGGTCACGGGCTTGATGTTGATCAGGGACTGGGGCGTGATCCCGTCCATGTCCTGCGTCGTCATACGCTCGCGGACAACGCGCTCCATCCTCGAGAGACCGATCCGGTACTGGTTCTGCAAAAGTTCGCCGACCGCACGGATACGGCGGTTTCCAAGATGGTCGATGTCGTCCTTGTTGCCGATGCCGTACTCGAGGTTCATGTTATAGTTGATGGAAGCGATGATGTCTTCCTTTGTAATGTGTTTCGGGATCAGGTCGTGGAGGTGACGGCGGATCTCCGTCTTCAGCTCATCCTCGCTCATGTCGCCCGCTTTTTCCAGGATACCGGCGAGCACCGGATAGAATACCATCTCCGTGACGCCCGCTTCCTTCGGATCGAAGTTCACATAGCCGGACATATCGACCATCATATTGGAGAGCACTTTGACGGTGCGGTCCTCGACGCGGATCAGGACGCTCGGGATCGCGGCGTTCTGGATCGCCGCGGCCACATCGCGCGTAAGGGTGGTCCCCGCGGATGCGATGATCTCGCCGGTCGTCATGTCGACGGCGTCCTCCGCCAGCACATGACCGGCCAGGCGGTTCCGGAAATTGAGCTTTTTGTTGAATTTATATCTTCCGACCTTGGCAAGATCGTATCTTCTGGGGTCGAAGAACATGCTGTTTAAGAGGCTCTCCGCACTGTCAACGGAAAGCGGCTCGCCGGGGCGGATCTTTTTATACAGTTCCAGAAGTCCGTCCTGATAATTGTCGGACGTGTCCTTTCCGAAGCTGGCCGTGATCTTCGGCTCCTCGCCGAACAGGTCGATGATCTCGGCGTTCGTGCCGTATCCGAGCGCACGGACCAGGACCGTGACCGGGACCTTTCTCGTCCTGTCGACGCGCACATAGAAGACGTCGTTGGAGTCCGTCTCGTACTCCAGCCACGCGCCGCGGTTGGGGATCACCGTACAGGAATAGAGTTCCTTGCCGGCCTTGTCGTGGTCGATCCCGTAATAGATACCGGGGGAACGGACAAGCTGGCTGACGATAACGCGCTCCGCGCCGTTGATCACAAAGGAGCCCGTGTCCGTCATCAGCGGAAGGTCGCCCATGAATATCTCATGTTCATTGATCTCATCTTTATCTTTATTGCAGAGACGCACCTTTACCTTCAAAGGCGCAGCGTAAGTCGCATCGCGTTCCTTGCATTCCTCGATCGTGTACTTGATGTCATCCCGGCAGAGCGTGAAATCCACAAACTCCAAGCTGAGATGACCGGCAAAATCCGCGATCGGAGAAATATCGTCAAAGACTTCTCTCAGTCCGTCATTAAGAAACCACTGATAGGAATCCTTCTGGATCTCGATCAGGTTCGGCATCTCAAGGACTTCCTTCTGTCTCGAGAAGCTCATTCTTACGCCTTTTCCGGCCGGCACCGGACGTATTCTGCTTTTCTCCATTGACGTTTCACCCCTGTTTTTATTTGTCGGTTCTCTTACTGGTTTCAGGGCATAATAGCCCCTTAAGGCACATACCGCCATAATAGTGCACATTTCATACTAACATGAGCCTGTCAAGATGTCAAGCAGTTTTTTCCAGTTATTTTGTGCGGTTTTTTGCATGGCGAACGTGCTTTTTGCGCATACCTGAACGCGAAAAGCCGGCCTGCGGCGCAATGCCCCCGACCGGCTGTTTTTCTGTCTTTTCTTACTGTAAAGCGGCCTCTATTCGCCCCTCTTTACCGCCTCGAACTCGTCCGTGATCTCCTTTGAAGGTTCCGGCGTCGCCAGGCTGACTCCCACCACCAGCGCCAGCGCGACCAGGAATGCCGGAAGCAGTTCGTAGATATCCCATGCGCCGCCCAGAGGACGAATGCAGTATTTCCAAAAGAAGATCATCGCTCCGCCGCCGATCATACCGGCGACCGCGCCCTGACGGTTCGAGCGCTTCCAGAACAGCGCGCAGAGCATCACGGGTCCGAAGACCGCGCCGAAGCCCGCCCACGCGAAGGAGACGATGCCGAACACGGAACTGTTCGGATCCCCTGCCAGCAGAACGGCGATCACGGCGATCATGATGACCGTGACGCGGGCGATGAGGATCGTCATCTTTTCGGTCAGGTTGACCTTTAAGATCCCCTTGATCAGGTTCTCGGACACCGACGAGGACGCCGCAAGAAGCTGCGAGTCCGCCGTCGACATGGTGCAGGCGAGGATACCCGCGAGGATCAGGCCCGCTCCGATCACGGCGAGGATGCCGTGGCGGCTCAGTACATGCGCGATCTGGATGATGACCGTCTCGGAATCGGATCCGGTCAGGACCGGGATCACGCCCGCCTTGCTGATGCTGTATCCCACGATACCGATGAAGACCGCGACGCCCATCGAGATCACGACCCAGACGGATGCGATGCGGCGCGCCAGCGGGATGTTGCTTTCATTCTCGGTCGCCATGAAGCGGAGAAGGACATGCGGCATTCCGCAGTATCCGAGGCCCCAGGCCATGATCGAAACGATGGAGATGATCCCGTAGTTGGAAGCCGTTCCGCTCGCGCTGTTGTAAGTGGCCGTCATGGAAAGATAGCCGGGAAGCTCGGAAGCGTTGGCGATCACCGTGTCCATGCCGCCCGCGATGTTCACGCCGAAAACGACTACAATAATGAGGGCGATCGTCATGACGATGCTCTGGATCAGGTCTGTCGTGCTGGCGGCCATAAATCCGCCCAGCGCCGTGTAGCCCACGATCACGACCGCGCTGATCAGCATGGCCGCGGTATAGGGCATCCCGAACAGCGTCGAGAACAGTTTTCCGCAGGCAGCAAAGCCGGAAGCCGTGTAGGGCACGAAAAAGATGATGATGAACAGCGACGAGATCCCCAGCAGTACGCCGGATTTGTCATGGTAACGGTCCGCGAAGAAATCCGGCAGCGTGATGGAATTGGTCTTCGCGCTGTACCGTCTCAGCCGCTTGGCCACGATCAGCCAGTTGATGTAGGTGCCCCACGCAAGACCGATCGCGGTCCACGCCGCGTCGCAGATACCGGAAAGGTACGCCACGCCCGGCAGTCCCATCAGGAGCCAGCTGCTCATATCCGAGGCCTCGGCGCTCATCGCCGTCACAAACGGTCCCAGTTTTCTGCCGCCCAGGTAGAAATCTCCGGAATCCTTGTTTCCCTTGGAGTAGAAAAAGCCGATCATAAGCATCATGATCAGATACGCCAGGATCACTGCCAGCATTCCCAGCGTCTCCGCACTCAGGTTCAGATTCATAATTGTATTGCCTCCTCTATTGGATCCACACGCCGTCCGCGCCGACATGATAGCCATCCGGCGTATCCGCGTCCGTCAGCATGCAGCCATCCGTTCCCATGTAATACCAGAGTCCGCTCTCCGGCGACTGATGCCACGCGTCCGTCAGCATACGGCCGTCCGCTCCCATGTAATACCAGAGCCCGCTCTCCGGCGACTGGTACCAGGTATCCGCCAGCATGTAGCCGTCCGCACCCATGTAATACCAAAGCCCGCTCTCCGGCGACTGATACCACGCATTCGTCAGATACGTCCCGTCCGGGTATTCGACCCACCAGCCTTTATCGTTGCTCTTCCACTGAGGCGCGGCCGGAGCGGGCTCCGACGCTCTCTGCTCATTCTCGATCTCCGTGCGCTTCGACTCGCGCATATGCGCCAGCTCCTCCGCCGAGACGAATTTAATGAAGATGTCGCCGGTCCAAACCATATCGACGCCGTCGCGGTCATAGCGGAACATCAGAAAATACAGACAGCTGTCGACCGGATGTCCGCCCAGTTCTCCGTGAAAGCGGATCGAATCGACGACGTCGTACACCTCGCCGGCGTTCAGATCCGTATCGATGCTCACATAGTCGCCCGCGCCGGTCTCGTAATCGAAACTGCCGTCTTCCTTAAGTCCCAGCGCGAAACTCCCGTCCGGCTGCGGATAAAGGATCCCGATCGAGAGTTCCCGGTATGTATCAAACGGGAGATCGATATCCTGCAGGATCAGATCGTCATCCCGGTTGATCTCCCACACCGTGACCTGTTTTCTGGCCACGACCGCAGTCGAGTAGAGATCGCCGGCGCCGGTCTCGATCTCCGAGCTGCTGTTCACAACGATCGAGTCCGCATACGCGGTCATCCGCGTCCCGCCGCAGACCGCGGTCCCGATCAGAAACGCCGCCGCAAGCGCGCCGGCCGCCGTTTTTTTCATCTGTCCCCGCATTGTTCTCCTCCTGTCCGTTTTTCTTTTATGCTTTATTGTAATGCACCCTCGGCACTTTGTCTACCACAAAAAAGGTAAAAAAATGTATTAACATATGTGAATTTTGCATAAAAAAGCAGGGGCCGGAGCCCAATGTCATTTAGTTAAGACATTGGCAAGGCGCGCTCTCCAGAGCAAGGTATGTAGAAATATGTACCTTGCTCTTT
>CANQGL010000035.1 GCA_947623185.1 uncultured Lachnospiraceae bacterium | reverse complement strand
CACATAATATCGTCGAGAAGGTTCCTTGAACTACAGGATCCTTATCCGGAGCTGCGCAAAGCGATAATCGAGATGGTGCCGTTAATCGAGTCCAAAAGAAATGATATCGCAGAGATGATCCGGGATCTTCCCGGCGAGGTCAGGTGGAAACAGGGCGAGACATATGAAATATGTAAAGACAACAGGAAAGAATTATTCTGTTTGCAGCTTGACAGCAGATTTAAAGATATGTTAGTCCCTGCCTACGAGAAAGCTTTAGAAACGGAAAAGACTCAATAAAATAAACACCACAGCATTGTATGTCACGGGGTACAAAAACGTCATTTACTTTTCAAAGGGCTGATCCGCATGGAACGGTATGTTACGATCATAGAATAGAGAAAGACAAGGGAGCGGCGGTATATCCGCCCTCCTTCTTTTTTTGCGTGGAATTGGTCTTACTTAATCACTGGGTCCCGTTTCTATCTGTCCGATCTGTTCTAAAGTGCTGCACAGATTTCTCTCACCAGACATGATTTTTTCTTTCCTTCTTGACCTGTATCAGCGATTTTGGCAGGCCTATTATCAAGTATCCATTATATCCACTTATTTATTCCTCATAGCGTAAAAACTGACCTTATTTTATCCGAATCGTTCCATAATTATATTGAATCGTATTGGCCGGAAATATTATCGTTCGCTCTCAGGCTGCAGTCGGGACGCAAATGAGATCCTTAGCCAACAGACCAACCGCTGTCTCCTGCAAGGCGAACTATAGGAGCATCACAACAGGGATCTTCCCCAATCATGGACCGCTATCAGCATCGACTGATGTATCGGCTAGTGCTCCTCTCAATAAAAACCCTCATTACAGAAAAATCTCCTCTTAAATATGCCTGTTTTACAAAAAAGTCAGCATAATTCCTTTGCGAATCCAAAGCAGGCTAAATAGACGCCATGTAATTAAAAGGACGAGCCTCTTCTCATGGACTAGCAGATCCAATTTTGGAAATAATTCCTACAAGGAGGCGTTTCAAATGGTTCAGATCACTCGTAGAACTGTGAACGGGTCGGTTGTTGACAAAGAAAATCTGTCCGACTATACAATTACGGATCCTGTTATCTTAACTATACTGCTTCTTGCAAGAGAACGGTCTGCATCTGACTTTAAGGCATCAGCGGCCAAATCGGTCCGTACCGCCTAAAAGAGATATCGCTGCGCGATCATAGAAACTGACATGGAAAACTATAAAATCATGCCATTGCTTCATTCCGAAATTTCTGATATAATTCAGACAGGATGACTGCACTGGCAGGAAGGAGACGCATGAAGAAAAAAGCTTTCGCCAGTACGCATAATACGGTAATTAACAGTCATCAGCGTATTGCAGCTTTATATTGCCGGGTATCCACTGACGCGCAGGCTGAAGAAGGGTATTCGATCGAAGTGCAGCAGGAACGTCTGGTCGCTTACTGCAAATCGCAGGGCATCGAGCATTATGATCTATATATCGATGCCGGTTGGAGCGGAAGCAACCTTGAGCGTCCGGAAATGCAGCGTCTGATCCGGGACGCCAAAGACAGAAGGCTTTCCCATGTGATCTGCTACAAGCTTGACCGGATCTCCCGTTCCCAGCGCGATACCCTGTATCTGATCGAAGATGTACTGAACCCCTGCGGGATCTCTTTCGTATCGCTCAATGAGACGATCGACACCGGCTCACCTATGGGCCGGTTAATGATCGGCATCCTGTCCGCATTTGCGCAGCTTGAGCGTGAAAACATACGCGAAAGAACACAAATGGGACTAAAAGCCCGTATCGCAAAGGGCTATTGGCCCGGTGGAGACCGCATACCTTTAGGTTACGACTACGATCAGGTGCGTGGGATACTGGTCCCGAACGATCAGGCAGACCTGGTACGTCAGTGCTTTAAGCTCTATCTTGAGGGACATTCTCCCCAGATAATCGCCGACATGACAGGGCTGAAATATGGAGCTTGGGTTTTACAGATCTTGCGGCGTAAAACTTACACCGGTCAGATCATCTACAATGATGAGGAGTACGAAGGGCTTCACGAACCGATCATCGACATGAAGACCTTCGAGACGGTCCAGCAGAGGATCCGTAACCGTTCTTCAAACCGTCTGACATCATCAAAGAATCTTCTGACAGGATTGATGACCTGCGGTCATTGCGGAGCTGCCATTTATTATCAGGCGTGGGGGCATGGAAAAAAGAAACTGGCATGTTATTCCCGGTCAAGAAGCCACCCCTATCTTGTAAAAGACCCTGATTGCTGTCAGCCCTATATCGATCCCGATGAATTGGAAGCGGCCGTGCTGGAAGATGTTTTCCGGTTTTCCTGTTGTCTCGATGACAAAGAAACAGCCGTTCTCTGGGAGGATGATGAGCGTAAGCGCATATCCGATTCCCTGCAGGATCTGGATCTGAAACTGAAAAGGCTCTACGGCCTGTATGCATCGGATGCAGACGAAACGCTGCTGGAGGCAATATCCGACATGAAAAAGCAGCGCAAATCGTTGGCGGCGCGGCTTTCCGCATTGGAGAAGGAAAATTCCCGTTTTTCCGTGAGAAAGGAAATACAGGAACAGATACGCGATCTCTCGGGTGTATGGGATATCCTGTCGATGGATGAAAAACGGAATATACTCCATATCATCATTGAATCCATCGTGATCACTGATCGAAATATTACCGTTAATTACCGGATTTGATCCTCGAAAAAGCATTTAATTACGAGGAGTATGAACACTGCCTCGATAAGTATATATAGCGCCGATGATCCTCGGCGAGGTCCGTCGCTATCTGCGCGACAACAACGCCATCCGTGTCAGCCGCTCCCTGCGCGATACCGCCTACAAGGCGATCTACGCCCGCGAGAACCTGATGAAAAAGAATCTGAAGGAACCGACGATCATGGAGATCGCCGAGGAGATCGGCATCAGCAAGGAAGAGATCACTTACGCAATGGATGCGATCCAGAGCCCGGTCAGTCTGTATGAACCCGTTTTCACCGACGGAGGCGACCCGCTTTTCGTTATGGATCAGATCAGCGACCGGAAGAACCGTGAGGAAAACTGGATCGAGGAGCTGTCGCTCAGCGAGGCCATGAAACATCTCCCGGACCGCGAGCGGAGCATCATCAATATGCGTTTCTTTGAAGGCAAGACCCAGACGGAAGTCGCCGCGGAGATCGGCATCAGTCAGGCGCAGGTCTCGAGGCTGGAAAAGAACGCACTGAAAACAATGAGAAATTATTTGAGCTAGTGCAGCCATACCAAAACGGGATCCATGAAATACAACGCTTCATAGATCCCGTTATTCGTTGCATGACAGATCTCCGGCAGTCCTGTCCGGCTTTCCTAAACTCTCCAGAGCCCGACCGCGGGCGCCTTCACAAAATAATACTCTCCGTCCTCATCCGCGTAAACGCCGGTCTCGCGTTCTTCCGGGCGATACTTTTCAAGCAGCGGCCGGACGTCGGTCCAGGAAAATCCGATGTCCTCGATCTCCTCGCGGCTCATGAGCTGCGGGTCGGTCGCGTAGGTGATCGTGAATCTCCCGTCCGTCGAACCGTGGATCAGATGCGCGGAGACCATCTCGAGCCCCTCGAAATCGCCGTTTTGGTAATGTTCAAGGATGCGTTTCGTCCCGCTGTAACCGTAAGTGCGGATACACCGGTCCACCTCGTCGTTTTCGCCGCACTGGCGCACTCCCGGCGCGAGAACGAGAAGCTCGCCCCCGTCCGCGATCGCCATCCGCGTGCGGTAGATCGCCTTGTTGCCGACCCATGTGCTGCGAAACTCCGCCGGAGCGAGGTAAGCGACGACTCTCTTCGCGCGTTCCTTAAGCCGGGTCACATTGACCTTCGCCGCCAGCCGCGACGCCTCCTCGAACGCGGCGCGTTCCGTCCCGATGTATAGTCCGAAAAGATCGGCGTCCGCCCCGTTCTCGCAGGTGACCGTCAGGAAAAACGTGATCCCCAGCCGGTCCAGCCATTTTTTCTGCACATAGTCGAAGATCGCCCGGACCGGGGAATCCGTGTTTCCCATGATCGTTTCGATATTGCAGAACGCACTCACCATATGGGATTTGTTGATCATATCGCGTCCGCCGAGACCGACGACGAGATTCTTTGTGTAGTTCGCCATCCCGACGACCTCATGCGGAACGACCTGGCCGACCGAAATGACCGTATCGAACTCTCCCGAGACAAGCCGTCTGTCGATCGCCGCCTCGATCGGTTCGCGGTATTTCCCCTCCGTGACCCGGGCGACAAACTCCGCGGGGACCGTACCCAGCGAAACATTGTCCGTCCGCCAGTCGTGCGTCAGAAAGATCTCCGCAGGCACGCCCGGAAAGAATCCGCTTCTTTCCTCCTCCGTCATCTGCATGTGGGTCCCCACGGCGGGCATGACGAAAACATCATGCCTGCCGTTTAATTTCTGATAAAGGTATGCCGTGATCACGCCCGCGTACGAATAGCAGCGCGTGATATCCGGCGGCAGGATCAGAACGCGCTTTCCCGCCGGGTGCGTCAAAAGCCATTCATCGACGAGCTCCTGCCATTCCCCCTCCGTAAGACGCCGTTTTTCATATCCTTTTCCGATCATGGATCATTTCCTCGCCACGTTTTTCGTTACGATCACATTGCTTCCAAGATTGAGAATATTCTCAATCACGCAATCACCGATGTGTGTCGGCGCTTCCAGCTCGACTTTCGCGATCTCTTTCATGACGTCGAAGATCCTGTCCTTCGGCACCGGAGCGTCCAGTCTCACGCTGGCAAGCGGCAGCTCACCGTTTCTTACGATCACCGAGCTCGCGATCGTGCGGCGCGGATCGGTCAGTTCCTGTCTGACATACGCCTCGCCGCGCTTGCAGGTCGCGCCGGTCACGGACAGGAGCTTCCCGTCCTCGATCTCGGCCGTAATGTCGCATCCGTTCGGGCAGACAATGCAGGTAAATTCTCTCAACATACCACGCTCACCTCGATTTCCTCTGTTCCCACGAGAGCGTCCTTCTTGAGCGGGATCTGGATCATCTCCGCCGGAAGCGCTTTCTTCATGGCCTTCTTTGCGATCACCGTACCGCCCTGTTTCAAGACGACGGTGCAGTTTTCAAATTTTCGGTTCACACGCAGGCTGACGTTCACATCCTGTTTTCCGCTGATCTTCTGGGGGACCGTGTGGTTCACGCTCTTATCCGTCCGGATCGTGATCGGGCACTCCGGAAGCACGCCTTCGGCCACATATTTTGCGACGCCGTCGGCCAGCTTCTCGGCTTCCAGCGAGACAAAGTCCACAAGATCGTGCACATGCAGCACATTCCCGGCCGCGAAGAATCCTTCTTTTTCCGTCTGGAAGTATTCGTCGACCACCGCGCCACGCGTCCGCGGATCGAGCACGACGCCCGCGTCGATCGAGAGCTCGTTCTCCGGGATCAGTCCGACCGAGAGGATCACGGTATCGCACGCATAGTCCTTCTCCGTCCCCGGGATCGGCTTCATGTGCTCGTCCACCTCGGACACCGTCACCCCGGTCACACGCTCGTTGCCGTGGATCTCGGTGATCGTGTGGCTCAGATAAAGCGGGATATTGTAGTCGTTTAAGCACTGTTCGATGTTTCTCGGCAGACCGCTCGGGATCGGCTGGATCTCGAAAACCGCCTGCACATGCGCGCCCTCGAGCGTCAGGCGTCTCGCCATGATCATGCCGATGTCGCCGGAGCCGAGGATCACGACCTCTTTTCCGATCATGCGGTTGTAAAGGTTCATGTACGCCTGCGCGACGCCCGCGGTGAACACGCCCGCAGGCCGTTCGCCCGGGATCCCGAGCGCGCCTCTCGTCCGCTCGCGGCATCCCATCGTCAGGATCACGGCCTTCGCCTGGATCTTTCGCAGTCCCTCCGTCGTCGCGACCGTGACGACCTTATCCGGCGAAACATTCAGGACCGTCGCGTTCACCATGTAGGGGATCCCGTACTCTTTGACTTCGTCGATAAAGCGCTGCGCGTATTCCGGTCCGCTGAGCGTGGTCCCGAAGCGGGTAAGGCCGAAACCGTCATGGATGCACTGGCGTAGGATCCCGCCCATCGTTTTTTCACGCTCGACGATCAGAACGTCCTTGACGCCTTTTCTGTATAATTCCGCCGCGGCCGCCAGACCTGCCGGACCGCCGCCGACGATCACAACGTCACGTTTCTCCATGTCACGCCTCCTCCTTTCTCACTTCGCCGGTAAATACCCAGGAATTCTTTCTCGCATAGCGGATATCCTCGGGCTTTACGCCGAGCTCCTCCTCGATCATCTTCGCGATGCGCATCTGGCAGTAACCGCCCTGGCAGCGTCCCATCATCGAGCGCGTGCGGTACTTGATTCCGACCATCGTATGTACGCCGAGCGGATTGTGGATCGCCTGCAGGATCTCGGCCTTGGTGACCTTCTCGCAGCGGCAGATCAGCTCGCCGTAATCGGGATCTTCGGCGATCAGCTTTGCCTTCGTCTCATCGTCCTGTTCCGAGAAGCGGATGATGCCTTTTCTGTGCGGATCGAAGGACGGATTCTCCTCCAACGTCTCGTATTCTTTTATCATGCCGACGACCATTCTTCCGATCGGGACCGCGGCCGTCAGCGCCGGGGATTCCATACCGACCAGGTTGACCGCGTTCGGGGCGAGTTCCGGGCGGATCTCGATCTTGAAATCCTGGATCACGCCGTTATCGTCGACCCACTTCGGCAGGATGCCCGAGTAGTTGCGGATATAGTCGGCCTTTTTGATGTAAGGCCAGATCTCCGAGGCGCTCTCCGCCAGATAATCCATGTTCCTTTGCGGTACCCCGTAATAGGAGAAGTCGGTGACCGTCTCCGCGTTCGGGCCGATGATGACGTTTCCGTCCGTCGTGTTCGTCACATGGATCCCCATGTATGTGTTGCTCGGCACCGGGTAGATCGGCATCGGGAGCAGCTCGCCCATCCTCTGGTCGAGGATAATATAATCTCCCTTGGAACCGATCACATGATACCCCTTGATCCCCAACATATCGGAGATCTTTCCGCAGCCGAGCCCCGCGCTGTTGATGACCCAGCGCGTCTCATAGGTCCCATGATTGGTCGTGATCTTCCAGTCGTCTTTTCCGCGCTCGATCGCAGTCACTTCGTTGTCGAAGAAGTAGGTCACGCCGTTCTGCGCCGCGTTCTCCGCGAGGGCGACCGTGCATCCGAACGGATCGACGATGCCGGAATTCTCCGAGAACATCGCGAACTCGCCGACCGCAGTCGGAATCAGATCGTGCAGCTCCTGCTTGTTTAAGAGACGCAGGTTCGTCGCACCGTTTCGCTCGCCCTGGGCGATCGTCCGCTTTAACTGCTCAAAGTCCTCCGCGGTCTTCCCGACCAGGACCTTCCCGCAGCGCTTGAAAGCGAAGCCGAGCTCCTCCGAAAGCTGTCCCATGCCCCGGTTCCCCTCGACGCAGAGCTTTGCCTTCAGCGTGCCCGTATCGTAGGCGAAACCGCCGTGAACGACGCCGGAATTTCTTCCGCTGGTTTCGTAACAGACGTCGAGATTCTTTTCCAGGACCCCGATCGTCAGCCGGTAACGGGACAGTTCTCTGGCGATCGCGCTGCCGACCACCCCGCCGCCGATGACAAGAACATCAAATTTTCCCATATCCTTACCTCCGGTATGAATTCATCCTACAAATTTAAGATAACGATACCATACAATGTGAGAAAAAGCAAGAGAAACCCGCAAAATCATGGGATAAATTTTACGGATTCCTCTGTTTTAAGTCGTATGGTCAAATGATCTGGTTCAGATAACGGTTGTTGTTATACAGAAGATGGAACCGCATCTCGGCTTCCGCCTCGAACGGCCTGTGATTTTTGATGTGCTCGTAAATGTTCCGGTGTGAGATCATGGTCTGGCGGTACTCGGTCTTTGCGACCTCTTTCGCGAAGATCGCCACGCCGTTCCCGATCGTCGGGATCAGATTTTCCATGACGATATTGTGCGTACATTCGGCGATCTTCTTATGGAAGCGCACATCGAGCTCGGAGTAGTCCTTCTTTTTCCGCATCACGCTCTCCATCTCTTCCAGGATGGCCTCCAGTTCCGCTATATCCTCCTCCGTGGCGCACTGAGCAGCCAGCCCGCAGATCGGCGGCTCGATGATGACGCGCACCTGCAGAAGATCCTTCGTCAGTTTCGTCCGGTCGCTCACCAGCGAGAATCCGAACGGATCGTCCGCCACGCCCTGTTTTTCCGAGAGATAGGTCCCGGCGCCCTGGCGGATCGTCACCACGTTGCGGGACTCCAAAAGCTTTAACGCCTCGCGGACCGTATTGCGTCCCGCGCCGAGCAGCCCGCAGAGCTCCTTCTCCGTCGGCAGCCGGTCTCCCGCCTGGAATCCTCTGTCCTGTATCATTCTTATCAGTTCGTCCGCGATCTGCTCCGACCGCTTTCTTGCCTGTCCGTCCATCGCCGGGTCCTTTCCGTTTTTTTGTCAGACCGTTTACAACGGCATTTCCGCCTGTTATAATGGGCCTTGGAGCTCATCCGCCGCATCCGGCATGATGTTCTCCATACCGAAGCAGAAGGGGTGAGCCGCTTTGAAACTCATGGATCTTTTAAGCCTTCAGGGCACATTGTTCGCAATGATGCTCATCGGCGCATTTTTAAAGAAGAAGGGGATCGTCGACGAGAACGGAAAGCGCTGTCTTTCCGATCTCTGCATCAATATCATCATCCCCTGCAATATCTTCAGGTCCTGTCTGATCGACTTCGATATGGGGATCTTCCGTTCCTGCAGCCTCCTGCTGCTCGCCGCGGTCCTCATGCAGGCCGTCTGCCTGATCCTGAACCGGTTCGTTTTCAACCGCTATCCGGTCCAGAGAAAAAAGGTGCTGCAGTACTGCACGATCGTTCCCATGAGCGGCTTCCTTGGAAATCCGATCGCCGAAGGTCTCTACGACGCGCTCGGCGTTCTCTATACCTCGATCTATCTGATCCCCATGCGTATCGTCATGTGGTCGGTCGGAACGACCTACTTCGTCGCCGACGCTACGGTCGACAGGAAGAAGGTCCTCCGGAACGTCGTCACGCACCCATGCCTGGTGGCCGTCTATCTCGGGCTTTTCTGCATGGTAACGCAGATCCCGCTTCCCCGTATCGTTACGGAGACGGCCCGCTACATCGGTTCCTGCAACTCGGCCGTCTCCATGTTCATCATCGGCACGATACTCGCCGACGTAAAGCTTTCTTCCATTGTAAACCGCGATACGATCCTGTTCAGCGGTTTCCGCCTGATCATTCTTCCGGCGGTCGCTTTCGCGATCGGTATTATTCTCAAACTCGATACCGTTTCGCTTGGCATCAGCGTCCTGATGAGCGGGATGCCCGCCGGCGCGACCGCGGCGATCTTTGCCGCCCGCTATGAGAGCGACGCCCCGTTCGCAACGCGGTGCGTCGTCATGTCGACGCTGCTGTCCATGATCACGCTTCCGTTATGGTGCCTGTTCATGGGATAAGCCGTTAGTTTTTCTTCACCAGAAGCGATTTTCCGGTCATCTCTTTCGGCTGTTTCATCCCCATCAGTTCGATCAGCGTCGGGATGATATCCGCCAGGCATCCGCCCTCGCGCAGGCCGTACTGTTTGTCCGCGTTGACAAGGATAAACGGCACCGGGTTCGTCGTATGGGCCGTGAACGGCTCTCCCGTCTCGTAGTCGATGAGCTGCTCCGCGTTTCCGTGATCGGCGCAGATGAACATCACGCCGTCCACCTCGCAGATCGCATCGACCGCCTTCCCGACGCATTCGTCGACCGCTTCGATGGCCTTGATGGCGGCCGCCTCGATGCCGGTGTGGCCGACCATGTCCGGGTTCGCGAAGTTGATGATGATCACGTCGTACTTCCCGGAACGGATCGCCCCCGTCAGCTTCTCGCAGACCTCGGGCGCGCTCATCTCCGGCTGCAGGTCATAGGTCGGGACCTTTGGGGATTTCACGAGGATACGGTCCTCGCCTGGATTCGGCTCCTCGATGCCGCCGTTAAAGAAGAACGTGACGTGCGCGTATTTTTCGGTCTCGGCGATCCTCGCCTGCGTCATATGGTTCTCGGCCAGGAATTCTCCGAACGTTTCCGTGATCAGCTGTTTCTTAAAGGCGACCAGCTTGTTGGGGATCGTCTCGTCATAATCGGTAAAGCAGACATAAACCAGATCCAGCTTCTTTTCGCGTGCAAATCCCTTGAAATCGTCGTCGCAGAACGCGCGGGTGATCTCGCGGGCGCGGTCCGGGCGGAAATTGTAGAAGATGATCGAATCATGGTCCCTGATCAGTCCGACCGGCTTTCCGTTCTCGGTCATGACCGCCGGCATCACGAATTCGTCCGTCTTTCCGTCGTCATAGGAAGCCTGGATCGCAGCGGTGGCGGACTCGTTCGTCTTCCCTTCGCCCTTTGTCAGCGCGCGGTAAGCCAGCTCCACGCGGTCCCAGCGGTTGTCGCGGTCCATCGCGTAATAGCGGCCCATCACGGAGGCGACGCGGCCGACGCCGATCTCCTTCATTTTCTCCTCAAGCTCAGCGACGAATTCTTTTCCGGAAGTCGGCGGCGTATCGCGGCCGTCCAGGAAACAGTGCACGAACACCTTCGTCAGTCCGTTCCTCTTCGCGAGCTCAAGCAGGCCGTATATATGCGTATTATGGCTGTGGACGCCGCCGTCGGATACAAGGCCGTAAAGGTGCAGGGCGGAATCATGCTTTTTGCAGTTCTCGACTGCCTTAAGGAATTCCTCGTTCTCGAAGAAATCGCCGTCAGCGATCGATTTCGTGATCCTGGTCAGCTCCTGATACACGATGCGTCCCGCGCCCATGTTCAGATGCCCGACCTCGGAATTTCCCATCTGTCCGTCCGGCAGTCCGACCGCCAGGCCGCTCGCGTTTCCTTCCACAAACGGGTACTCGGCCATCAGCCTGTCCATGACCGGCGTTTTCGCCTCATAGACCGCATTTCCCTCATGCTTTTTATTGAGACCGTAACCATCAAGGATCATTAATACAACTGGTTTCTTTCTCATTTCATAATCTCCTTGCGTGTTTTTTTCTGCTGATATGATACACCATTTGGCAATTTCCCGCAACTGTTTCGACGAAAAAAGCCCGCGCCGGATTTTTTTAAAAATTGCTTGCTTTTTTTCCTTTTCAATGGTATTATTAACAGGCCCGCTGGTTTTGGGCATTCGAGGCGTGGCTCAGTTTGGTAGAGCGCTGCGTTCGGGACGCAGAGGCCGCAAGTTCAAATCTTGTCGCCTCGACTGTACGGCCTGTTGGTCAAGCGGCTAAGACGACGCCCTCTCACGGCGTAAACCCGGGTTCGATTCCCGGACAGGTCATAAAAGGCACGGATCATTTCGGTCCGTGCTTTTTTCTGTTTTCTTACATGTTTTCAGGCGATTCGGTAATACTATCATCATCATAGAAAAAAGGTGGTGAAACCGTCATGTCACGCGAAAAGAACGACAGCATCCAGTGTACGATCCACAACTGCGTCCATCATGCGCAGAACGCCGATTACTGCACCCTCGACCGCATCCTCGTGGGGACTCACGAGCAAAACCCTACCGAAAAGGAATGTACGGACTGCGATTCCTTCCAGTATAAGATATCCTGAAGATCTCAACCGCAAAAGGCCCGGCTTTCGCGAAGCACTCCGCTAAGGCCGGGTCCTTTTGTTTACGTTTCATCTCGTTTATACCGAAGAATGAGGAGGTAAAGAATGTCATCCGCTAATGATGATCCGGTTATCCGGCTTCTTGAACAGTACAATCCGTGGTGGCGGGATCCGTCGGCGATACGGGATATGGCAAAGCCCCGCAGGCGGCTGGCCTGCCATGAAGCGCTCAAGATCCTGCAGCATAAGACGCTTAAGAGGTCCGTCGTTCTTTCCGGCGCAAGGCAGACCGGAAAAACGACCATTCTGTATCAGCTCATCGAGCATCTGATCGGCGAAGGGATCCGCCCGTGCAATATCCTCTATATTTCCTTTGACGATCCCGCTATCAGGCGGGCCGGTGCGGAAAGCGTGCTTGCCGCCTTCGGCCGGATCTGTTCCGGCGGCGGGACGCGGTATCTTTTCCTTGACGATATCCAGTGTACAGGAAACTGGAAAGAGTCCCTTCTGACCGCACGCGGCGGATATGAAGATATGCGGCTCGTCGCGGCGGGATCGTCCCTTTCGGGAGCGGATCACGACGTCACCGGCCGGGAAGCGGAAACATGGCGTGTTCTGAATATCCCGCCGTTGTCCTTTTACGAGTACTGCAGCCTTCTCAACCTGGCCGGACCTCCCCTGCCCCGCGATCTTTCGCTGACCGGGCTTTCGGATCTGGGAGCTGTCGAGCTGCGCAGCATGGCCGAACCGTTTCTCCCGCTGAAAGATCATTTTGACCGGTATCTGACCGCAGGAGGATTCCCAAAAACCGCTCTGTCCGATGATTCTGCGGATATGCAGAGAATGCTGCGCGAAGAAGTGATCGACAAGGTGATACGAAACGATATGCCGGAGCTCTTCGGCATCCGCAATCCCGGCCTGATGGAACGGCTTCTCCGATACTTCTGCGCGAACTCCGCGGGACACTTCAACGCCGCAGCGACTGCAAAAGAACTCGGGCGTACGTCGGTCAGCACGGTCGAAAGCTACATGGAAATGCTGGAGACCGCCGGTCTGATCTGCCTTTCCAGGCCGGTCAAAGTCGGCAGCAAAGGCGCGTTGAGAGGAAAGCCGAAGGTCTACGCCGCCGACGAATCCATCCGGCGCGCGGTCCTTGCGGAAGACGGCTCTCTCTTGGAAAACGGATCCGGCGACCGGACGGAAAAGACTGTGGAAGCCGCGGTATACCGCCATCTGGTCTCTTTTTATCAGGCCAGCCCGGCGCACCTCGGATATTACCGGAAAGCGAAGGAAAGCCAGAAAAAAGTCGATATCGTCGTGAATCTCCCCTGCGAAAAGATCCTCTGCGAGATCGGATACCGGAGCGGATCCGGGCTGACTGCTTCCGATGCGATCGCGGAGCTCTGCAGGGACAAGACGGCCGGCGTCTCCGGCGCTTTTCTGGTGACGAAAGAACTGGAAGATTTCGGAAACGCAGGCGCCGAAACCGCGGTCCCGATCCTGCGGATCCCTGCCGCCATGTTTCTCTATCTGATCGGGAAGGCGGAGGCGGAAGGGCAAAACGGAAAACTTTAGGCCGCGGCATTTTACACCGCGGCCCTTCTTCCGTCCGCAAATCTTTTTCTGCTCCCCGTTACTGCTCCGTCGTACTCTTGCATACCGGCGGTTTCGGCTGCGGTTTGTCAAAACTTGGGTTGAACGCGTAGAAGTTCTTGCTGTCGAGGCGGTCCGAAAGATTTCTCAAGCTCTCTCCGAACCGCTGGAAATGAACGATCTCGCGTTTTCTCAGGAAGCGCAGCGGCTCGCATACGTCGGTATCCTTCACGACGCGCAGGAGGTTCTCGTAAGTGCTCCTGGCCTTCTGTTCCGCACCCATATCTTCATAGAGATCGGTGATCGGATCGCCCTTGACCTGGAACTCGCACGCGTTAAAGGGTATCCCGCCCGCGGCCTGCGGCCAGATCCCGGCCGTATGGTCGATATAATAGGGGGCAAACCCCTGCGCCTCAAGTTCCTCGGGCGAAAGGTTCCGCGTGAGCTGGCAGATGATGGCCGCGACCATTTCAAGATGCCCCAGCTCCTCGGTCCCGATGTCCGTGAGAAGGCCCTTCTGCTCACCGTACGGCATGGAATAGCGCTGGGACAGATAGCGCATCGACGCGCTCATCTCGCCGTCCGGTCCTCCGGATGGCAAAACCCGCTAAACTTTTCCAGTTTCTCCCGCAACCGTGAGGCAAACGCCCTGCGATCGTCCTCCGTAAGCGTCTCAAACAGTCTGGCGGAGTCTTCCCTCGCGTCCTCCGGCGAAACTTCCGTTTCCGGCAGGACAATATAGTTTTCGATCGTAAGATCCATAACCGTGTCGCTCTTCTCGGATCAGCGTTTTTGAATTATAATGCGTTCGGGCCGGAGTTATGACCTTACCTGGTCCGGTCCCGAATGTATATCCCCTTATTGGTCCAGCCCAAAATTCTTTCGGATATAATCCCGTCTTTGCACCAGTTCCTCATAATCATAGAAGAAGCGGATCTTCTGCGAGGCGATGCTGTCGTCCTCCGGCTTATCGCTCAAAACGAACAGCGAGAACGTCTCGGCGAAGTCCTCGGACATGTTTCCGGCGGCGTATTCCGAGACAAATTCGTCCGGATGCTCACGGTAGCGCTCCAGGCCGCTCTTTACGTCCCCGTCCTCCCAGAATCTGTAATACGCCCGCATGTATGCGTCCTTTGCGTAAGTCTCCTGCGGGAACATGATGGACGGCATCGACGGATCCTGTTTCGTGATATCGACCTGCGCCGCGTTCAGGGAGAGGATGTGGCCGTATTCATGGATCGCCGTTTTGACCGTTTTTCCGTATTCGATCCAGTTTCCATTCTCATCGAAGGCGTCTTCTTCGTCCAGCGCGTACTCCATGCGGGTGTTGTCGTCGGCCGTCAGGCCGCCGCTGTATCCGGTCGAGTTGTGATAGCCATCGGAGTAGATGTTGAACACGATCATCGGAAGATCTTCCGGGTAGATGACCTTTTTCACCAGTTCAAGGAAAGCGGCGTCCTGCTCGTTTTCGCCCTGCGGGTCCTCTGCCAGGTCATAGCTGCGCCGGATGTCCTTTCCGAAGTTGCTGTCCATCACTTCCAACGTATAGTCGCCCCCGGCGAGCGGCGTCAGCGAATAATATTTATGGTAGCGCGGATCATCCCAGTTTTTGCTCATTCCGTATTCCGCTTCATACTCCTCGGGTTCTCCGAGCGCTTCCGAGATCCGCTTTGCAGCAGCCTCATAATCCAGCCCGGTCGCCTCCCTGTACGGGATCGTGACGGTCTCAAGAAAACCGTTCCGGTATTCAAACTCCGTATCGATCGGCTCGTCCATGCCGAACCAGCGGATCGCATAATCGTATTTTTCGATCGTATCGCCGAATTCGTTCGTCTCGTTCCCGGCCGGTTTTCCGGAAAATCCCAGCATGTTCTCCACGAAATTGCGGCTCATGGCGAACCAGAGCCCCGTCTGCGGCTGAACCTGAAATCCGCGCACAGGGTTGATCCGTGCGGATTCCTCAAGATAGGAACCCGTCTCTGCCGACATGATGTCCGAAATCGTCGCCGAGAGCAGCACGGCGGTCTGTGAGAGTTTTTCCGGTTCGAGAACGCCGATGCGGTCCTGCATGGAATGGTTCTCAAACGTATATCCGTTGTGTTCCAGCGAGACCGCGGGGATCCCGCCGCTGACAAAAGAGTTATGATCGCTCGCCTCGTTGCAGGCGTATGGGATCTCGGATGGCGCCGGTCCGTCAAGCTCTTTCGTCTTCTCGGCGATCAGATTCCCGAGAAGCGTCGGCTGTCCGTCGACCGACTCCAGTTTCAGTCCGTCGCTCAGGTAGTATCCGAGCTCGTCGAGCTGGATCTGGCCGATCATCCGGCTTTTTTCTTCTCCGGTCAGCGATTCCACATAGAAACGCGAACCGATGCGGCCGTTCTCCTCGCCCGCAAAGCTCACAAAGCGCAGCTCCGTATCGGTAGGCAGCGCGCTCACCAGCTTTGCCGTTTCCAGAAGGACCGCCACGCCGGAAGCGTCATCGTCCGCGCCCTCGATGCCGGGTTTTGCGTCATGATGCGCGCCGACCACCAGAATGTCCGCCGTCTCCGGATTTTCATCCGCCCTGCGGACCGCGATCACATTTGTGCCGGAAACGGGAAGCTCATCCTCCCATGACGGTTCCTGTGTAAACGGCTGAAGGTTCGTCTCGTACCCCAGACCGTCCAGGTATGTTCGGAGCATCTCCGCCGCCTGCGTTTCACCCTCGGATCCGCTCGGATGCGGGACTGCGGTCAAATCGGTCAGTATCTTTTCGATCTCGGTCTGCAGCGCGGGATCCGCAAACGCCTCTTTCGCATCAAATGCGGACGCGCCTGCGCCGCCCGAACTGTCCGAGCCGTCCGTCTGGGTCCCGTCGGCAGTCCCTTCCGAAGCTTCGTCGTTCGTCTCCGGGCCGACCGCCTCCGTCCGGGTTTCCGTCTCCGCCTGCTGCGTCCCGGAATTCATACATCCGTCTATCGTCATCATCAATACGGCGAGAAAAACCGCCGCGACCTGCTGATCTTTTCTCACGTTCCGTGCCTCCGCTTCTGTATATTCCAACACTATCTTCTTACGGATTCAGGCAATCACCGAATCCTGCATGTACCGAAAAGACTGTGGAGCACAGGATACTCCAATATCCTCCAGTGTCAATGGTTTATCAAATATCCTGAGCTTTCCAAGGTGATATGCGACTGCTTTATCCTTTCCTCTGTAATATTCATCAAAAAAACCTTTTGTGATCCCGGAAAACTCGCCTGTCATTCTCCAGACAGTATCCAACGAATCCTCAAGGATGTCGTCAATAGCGGCTTCCCCTATTACTCTCTTTGTCGGAGCCGTCTCATAAATAAGGATGCTGTCAACATCCCCTCTGCAGCGGACCTTTCTATATTCATACTTTTTCTTACCGGAAATTATACTGGCTACATATTGCGGATTAATCGACAATAACATTTGGCACATTAACCTTTCCCTCCTTAAGCACTTTTTTAAACTGCTCAACAGATAAATGAATCTCTGTTGGATACATACCTGCTGTTTTCCAGCAGTCATTTCTGTCCAGCCAGTCCATAGTCACATTATTTCCTGCTCCAAAATAGCCATAATACAATAGTTCCATGACCAAAACACTATCGTATTCCCTGTACTGTCTCAGCAGCTCCTTTTCGTCAAATACAGATTTATTGCCAATACGCTTTTTCAGATTCTCAAAACTTATTTGATATGTTCCCCTTACTTTGGCCTGGACTATATCGGTTACTATCGCAAATGAAGTTATGCAGGAGCGGTATCTTTTCCCCGGTCGGTTTTGGGTGTCTTTCCTGTATATAAAAACCGGCTCCCCTATTTTATGATTCTGAATCGGAGACCTTCCAACATATATCTTACTTAACCCGTTTATTACGCTATTCCCTACTTTATTCTGCAGATCGATCCTATTATTCTTCAGTTCCGAATATGCAAACATCGTATCGTGATAATTGTCATCAATGATCAAATATCCGCCATAATCAAAATCGGATTTGATGAAAGGAAACGCCCTGTAAGGATCTGAAAAATCAAGACTTCTTCTGTCTTTAAAATAGATTCCTTCACCTCGCAGATTATAGGCCCTTTTATTAAATCCAAAGCGTTCCAGTTGGGATATTAAAGCTCTGTGCTTATCAAAAGCCGTTACATATATTTCATTGTATCCGGAATCCTGCCATTTCCATAGCAGAAGGCCGATGGCACCTTCGCCATATCTCTCGCCTTGATATCGTTCGGATATTTTCAAGGTGCTTAATTTCAGCCGCTCCTCTTTCGGGATCACACCGCATTCTGTGATAATTTCTTCGTTTTCTGATTTCATTGCTGCAAAAGCGGCAACTCCCAGCTCATCCTCGAATACAAGAGCCCTTCTTCCTTCATGAATTTTCCTATTATACCAGTCTTCAAATTCAGGGTAGTCGCTCTTCAATGAATCAAAGAAGACATCGTTTAGGTTAATGTCTGCAAAACTCTTCAATACAAATTTACCCGCCATATACATGATCTCCTTTCGGCATGCAACAGTCAAATTATCCTTTTATTGTCTGATTTTTGTCTGTCCGTATTATCCCTCTGGAAACGAGTCCACCGTCATATGTATACCGTATAAATTTGTCTTTTGAAAAATACTCTGCCTCCTTTTGGTCGTCCGCATATCCGGACGTTCACACGGCCCTGTCCGCTTCTTTCATCAGTCTCAGTATGCTCTTATTAATGATAACATACCGGCCACCTCTTATCAAGAGATATTGCCGTCTCCGGATTCATATATATAGGACGAAGTCACCCGAAACTGAGCCGCATATGTCCAGATATGGCACCCACACATATTCAGAACTTTCAGAAACGACAGCTTTTCCCAAAACCGGCGCGGCCTACATCCGCGTCAGCACCGACGACCAGACCGAACTCTCCCCCGCCGCCCAGCTCCGCGTGATCCGCGATGCGGCCGACGCGGACGGCTATCAGATCCCCGATGATTTTGTCTTTATCGAAAAGCGCGGCATCTCCGGGCGTCACGCGGAAAACCGGCCGGAATTCCAGCGCATGATCGCCGTCGCCAAGGCGCAGAGACCCGCGCCCTTTACAAGACTTTATCTCTGGAAGTTCTCGCGATTTGCCCGCAATCAGGACGAAAGCACGTTTTATAAGGGAATTCTCCGAAAGAAATGCGGGATCGAGATCAAGAGCGTTTCCGAACCGGTCATGGAGGGAATGTTCGGACGTCTGATCGAGACGATCATCGAATGGTTCGACGAATATTATTCGGTCAATCTTTCGGAAGAAGTTTTGCGCGGCATGACGGAAAAGGCCCTGCGCAACGGCTATCAGACTTCGCCCTGCCTCGGCTATATGGCGGCGGGCGACGGCCGGCCTTTTCTTATGGTCCCGGACGAGATCCGGACCGTGGAGCAGATCTTTTCCTCCTTCGCGGCGGGAAACGATATGACGGAGATCGCCGAAAGCCTGAACGCACAGGGACTTCGCACCAAACGCGGAAATCCGTTCGATCGCCGCGCCATACGGCGCATTCTGGAAAACCCGTTTTATACCGGCACGGTACTCTGGAACGGCTTCCGGTTTGCCGGAAGCCACGAGACAAGCAGCGTCATAACCGGCCTCGAGTCCGCGGTAAAGGAGCGCCTTGATACCGAATACATGACCGCAAACCGCCGTGAGTCCTCCGCCTGCGCGCACCCGCTCTCCGGGCTTTTATTCTGCAGCTCGTGCGGAGCCGCGCTCGTCTTCCATCGCAGCGGAAGAAGCAGATATTTTCAGTGCTGGAGATATTCAAAAGGTTTACATAAGACATCATGTTCGATCTCCGCGAGAAAAGCGGAGGCGGCAGTCTGCGAATCGCTGCGCCAAATCCTCGGCGAGGAAAAGCCCATGCCGTTTTCGGAGCTTTCGGCGCCTGTTCTCCGTTCCGTCTATAAAAAAATCGTCCCCGACCGGACATCGGGAACGATAAAATTTTATTATTACGGGTAAGTTTTCGGAGTTTTCGCGAAGGGTGACCTTATCTGCCCGTTTCCTCCTGCCCCGCCGCCGCAAACTGTTCCTATACCACACCCCCAGAAACGGCACCAGAAGAAGCGTCCACGGTGCGAACAGGATCATGACCGCAAAATAAAGCGCCTGAAGGAGCGCCGCGCCCAGCACCTTCCAGAGGTATTTCGCGGCAAACAGCACAATGTTCCGCATCCGGTTCAGGAACGTCTGGCGGAACAGCACCAGCTGCGGCCAGTACAGCGTGGTAATGATCAGAAAGACAAGACCGGAGAACAGATAAAGGGCGACCGTCCCGGGCGTCGGCGCATACTCCGCCTGCCAGAACAGATAGGCCATGAACGCATACATGCCGGTAAACAGCCCCAGCACCGCGCCGGGAAGCAGGCTCCCCGCCCAGTTCTGCCGCCAGCTCTTTTTGTAATTGGTCCACCAGTTGTTCGGGTCATCGCGCAGACCGCGCAAAACCGCGTCATACATTCCGGCAAGGAAGGGGCCAAAGATCATGCCGCCCGCCGCCGCGCAGGGAACCAGAAGCAGGACGCTCGAAGCCATGACGGATACCGTGATCCCCGCCGCCAGCGGAAGAGCTCCGGCCACGGTGAACAGTCCCACCTGGAACCAGTGGACGCCGTAAAAGGAAAGCAGCTGTTTGTACCGGTTAAATCCGGTCTGCCGGACCGTCATATCATAATCGTCGGGCGTAAGCAAGCCCATGAAAATCCCTCCTATTCTCCGATCTCCGCGCTGTAGTGGAACCGGTCAAGAAACGAGGCGAGAACCTCTCTCTCGTCTCCGTCGTAATTCTCCATGCAGGTGATCTCCACGCTCACCGCATAATTCTCAAACACCGCGAACGCGCTGATCCCCCGGCTGTACGGGTTTGTCTCGGATTCGGGCGTATAGGCAAGAACCGTATATACCACCCCGTTGTGCGTTTCGTCCCCTGTGTCCGCGACCGCATAGGAGGAGTTCTCGCGCGCGATCCAGCCGTCAGCGGCCGCCCGGGCGCTTTCTCCATCCTTACAGCCCATGACGAGCAGGTAGATCTGCGCCTCATAGCTTTCGGCGTCATCCCCGTTCTCGTTCACAAAGGGGACCGCCTCCCCGTGTACCCATGTCGCAAGATAGGTATCGTCGGCCGCCAGCGCCACGTTGTTATCCTGCAGGACAAAGCCGTTTCCCGGCTCCTCCACACCCAGCACGGCGCCGAGCATCGTCCAGTTTTTGTCCCATTCATCGCCATCCGCGGCCTGTTTCGGGTACTTTTCCCAGTTCGTCAGGGCAAGAATGCCCATCGCCGCCAGCAGGACCAGAACGATCGCCAGCCCCAGAACCGTCATCAGCTTCTTTTTCATGGCAGAACTCCTTTCGCCCCCTCTGTGAGCGCCTCCCAGAGCGCGTCGCAGTCTTCCTCGTGATCACATTTCTTCTCATTCCAGAATCCCCGACGGGCCACATACAGTCCTGACAGAAGCTTATGGCTGTCCCCCTCCGCCTGCTGTCCCAGAATCACCTCGGAATATGTTCCGAGCTCCAGCGAAGCAAGCACGGGGCAGTCCGTCCATGAAAGGCTGCAGTCTGAAACCGCGTCTTCCGTTCCGTCGGAAAGCGACCCGTCCAAGCGTCTTAAAATCTCATAGTTTCTCTGGAAGCTTTTCGGATCATCCATAAGGAAGAAATAGCTGTCGCAGTCCGTCAGGTCGGCCATCAGCTTTGCGGAAGCCGCCGCATAATACACGCGGTCGTCATCCTTCGATTGCCCGCCGCTCACATACTGGTTTAACCGCACCGTAACACGTCCGTCCCCATTGCAGTCGCGTCCGAATGCAGAAAGCGCCGTTTCCAGCGCCTCCGCCGTATCACCCGGCAGGGGAGCCGCGCCTATGTAGGCGATCTGATAGTCCGGCCGCACTTCACCGAATCCCAGCACATGATACAAAATATTCGCAGCGGCCAGAACAAGGACCGTTCCGATAAGGACATGCCATTTATGGTAATGCCACCAGTTTTTCCGTTTCTGTTCCGGCGTGAGTACGACCGGCTCGTCCGGCTTTACGTCGCGGTATTTCCATTTCAGATACTCACTCGCCATGGGAAAACTCCCCTTCTCTCGTCGTTCCTCCGGCGGCATACGATACGGGCAGGCAAAGCAGGGACGGCAGCCCGGTGCGGTCCTTCTCCAGCAGGATGTTCACGCTCGTCTCCGCAAGCTGAGCGACAGGCTGTACGATCGTGGAACAGGGAAGCCGGCCGCTTAAATAGTCCGGCACACCGTCGAAACCGATGATCTGCACTTCTTCCGGCACCCGCACGCCCATCTCGGCCAACATATCCCGCACATGGCAGGCCAGGCTGTCCGTATTGCAGAAGATCCCGTCAAAATCCCTCTTTCCGCCGGAAAAGTGTTCCAGCAGGAAAGGCCGGAAGTCTTCGATCGTATATTCTTCGTCATCCAGGCGCAGCGTTTCAAGCGGGATATCGCGGGCGGCGCATGCCTGCTCAAAACCGCTGCCGCGCTTGTCGACCTCGCCGGTCTGCGGTGAGCCGATGCGCAGGAACGCCATGCGCCTGCAGCCGAGCGAGATCAGTTTTTCCGCCGCCAGCTGCCCGCCTCCGAAGTTGTCCGAGGCCACGCACGGCACGCTCGGACTGAAATAACGGTCGATACTGACGAAGGGAAGCGCCTCATCCACCTCAAGGCCGGGATTGTAGGTCAGACCGATGATCCCATCCACCTTGTGCTGCTCCATCATGCGGATGCACTGCTGTTCGGCCTCCGGATCCGATCCCGTAACATAGAGGAGCATCCGGTAGTTCCGCCGCCTTAGCGCCATACAGACCTGCTGGGCCAGAACGGCAAAATAAGGATGCTCCACGACGGGCAGGATCAGGGCCGCCGTATAGGTTTTGTTGGTCTTTAAGCCACGCGCGTACTGGTTGACCTGATAGCCCAGGCGTCCCGCGGCCTCCTCAACCCTCTGACGGTAGCTCTCCCCCACCGGGATCCCGTTGAACACCTTGGACACCGTTCCCAGCGCCACGCCGGCCTCGCGGGCCACGTCTTTCATCGTCGGCGACGTACTCTTTACCTTCATATATTGATCACTCCTTTTCCCGGCCTTGATCTTTCCCTTTCCGCACCTTCCTGCGCCATTCCGCAGCCTTGCAGTCCCTTCCGGATCGCGCCGTCGCGCCGGGTGCGGAGATCGCCCTCTCGAGTCTTTAAGACTCCTTCAGCCGCTTTACGCGAGTCTGTCGGGTCTCTGCTCCGGTTCTGTTATCTTATATTTCGTGAAAGGTTTCACACCATTATTTTCAACGTCTCCATTATAGCAGATGAAAATTTCATTTGTAAAGCATAAATTTCATGAAACAAAAGAACCGTGATTCTGCACAAATTTAGCAGTGCTGTTTTGTGCAATTCGCGTAAATTGAACATTTTTCGTAAAATCCGGTTGACGAACCGGCTCGAATAAGATATGATAAAATCACGCTGAACGTGTAACGTTTCATATGAAAAATACGGACTCGGATCCGCTTATTTTTTTAGGTCGGTATGAAACGTTACACAGCCCAATTCGTAAGCTCGGAAAAAATGTAACAAGGAGTGAATCAAATGAACGAAACGAATGCAAAGACCGGCGCCGCGATCGCGTGTCCGCGTCAAAAGGGCCTGGGACAGCGTATCAAGGACAACTGGCAGCTCTATCTCCTGCTGCTGGTCCCCGTCGTCATCACCGCGGTCTACAAGTACATCCCGATGTACGGGATCCAGATCGCCTTCCGTGACTTCAAGGCCAGCCAGGGGTATATGGGCAGCGAGTGGGTCGGCTTCAAATGGTTTGAGCGCTTCTTTACGGCTCCGACCTTCAGCCGGATGATCAAAAATACCATCCTGCTGAGCCTGTACGGCCTGCTGTGGAGTTTCCCGATCCCCATTATCCTGTCCCTGTGCATCAACCAGCTGCGTTTCAACCGCTACAAGAGAGTGGTGCAGACCGTCCTGTACGCCCCGCACTTCATCTCCACGATGGTCATCTGCGGTATGCTGCGCATCTTCCTGAG
>CANQGL010000034.1 GCA_947623185.1 uncultured Lachnospiraceae bacterium | reverse complement strand
CTCGTTGAATTTCGGGATATCTACGCATCCGAGCGCCTCCATATCGAGGTTGCCCTCCTCGTCGCGCGGATAGTCCTCGCGGTTGCGGAAATAGTTGTCGACCGCGATCGGATGCGGATTGAAGCCGAGCGCCCGAAACTGCGTTGCGAGCCGGTGGCTGAAGGTCGTCTTTCCGGATGAGGACGGCCCCGCGATCATCACCAGACGCCTTCCGGTGCTCTCAGCCGCCTGTTCCGCGATCTTTCCGATGTTCTTTTCCTGCAGCGCCTCCTGCATAAGGATCAGATCCAGCGTCTTTCCCTCGCTGATAAGGCGGTTTAGCGCGCCCACGTTCGGGACCTCAAGACTGTCGCTCCAGCGATAGGAATCGCGAAGGACCGTAAACAGCTTTCCGTGCTCTTTGTGCGGCTCCACCTTCTTCGGGTCCTTCTCCGACGGAAGCAGCAAAAGGAAGCCTTCCGCGTAGGGGATCAGGTCAAAATAGCGGATATAGCCGGTATCGTAGACCATGTATCCGTAAAAATAGTCCTCAAAGCGCTCGATGCTGTAAATGTTGACGCGCGACGCGCGGCGGAACTTAAACAGCTGCTCCTTGTCGTACATACCGTGACGCCGAAACAGTTCCACGGCGTCGTCCGTGTTCACGCTGCGCTTGACGAGCGGGATCTTCTTTTCGGAGAGCTCGTGCATCCGCTCCCGCACTTCGGACAGCAGTTTTTCGTCCGGCTTTACATCGCCCGCCAGCTCGCAGTAGATGCCGTTTCCCAGCGCAAAGTCCACCTGCACCTTTTTGATCTTCTCGCGCGGGACGATCTCATAGAACGCCTTCAGCATCAGAAAGATCGCGCTGCGCTCGTAGGTCTTGCGCCCGACGCCGTCCGCGGCGGTGATAAAGCCGATCTCTGCGTCGCTCTTTAACGTTTTATGAAGTTCGCACAGCTTCCCGTTGACGCGCACGAGAAGGATGTCGTTCTCAAATCCGGGCTGGAAATCCTGTGCGATCTTGAGAAATTCCGTCCCTTCCGGATAGTTCCGTTTTTCGTCTCCCACCGTTATAGTCGGCATATGCGCACCTCCTTCAGATCACGACCGCTGGGAACTCCAGCGGCATCTTTTCGATCACGATCTCCTTCGGCAGTTCGCGCCGCAGATAGCTCTCCACGGCCCTCATGAACACATGCTCGAGCCCGTAATGGCCCGCGTCGATGATCATAAGGCCCTGCGCGGCCGCGTCGATCCCCTCATGATGGCTGATGTCGCCGGTGACCAACACCTGCGCGCCCTTTCTGACCGCCTCACCGATCGTGCTTCCGCCCGATCCGGGACAGACGGCGGCGATCCGCACCGGCTCCTTCTCCCAGAGCCCGCTCCCGTATACCGTCACGAACGGGAGCCCGAACCGCTCCTTGACCGATCTTGCAAGATCCATCCCTTTTACCGGCCTCGCGAGCGACCCGATCTTTCCGATCCCGTACAAGGCGCCGTTCTCCTCGCCCATCTCCTCAAGCGGCGCACCGTCGGCGATGCCCATGCGTGCCGCCACGATATCCGCCATGCATCCCGGCGCGGAGTCGTAATTGGTATGCATCGCGTAATAGGAAATGTCGGATCGGATCATGCCGATCAGACGTCGGCCGATAAAGTCTTCGTCCGTCACCTGCCGGACCGCCTTAAAGATCAGCGGATGATGGCTGATGATCATGTCGGCGCCCGTCTCCTGCGCCGTATGTACGGTCTTATCGTCCGCGTCCACCGTCAGCAGGATCTTTCCGACCTCCTTGTCCGTTCTCCCGGCCAGCAGCCCGGGATTGTCCCAGCTGCAGGCGCAGCGCTCCGGAGCCAGACGCTCCAGCACCGATATGATCTCATTGCATTTCATCCTGTACCTCCCGATTGAGCAAAAGCCGCTCCTTAACGCTCTCAAGACGCGAAGCCGCCCTCCCGGACGTTTCCGCCTGCGCCGCAAGAGCCGCGCAGAGCTCCGTAAGTTTCCGTTCCTCATCCTTCAGGTACTGAAAAAAAACGGGATCCCGCGTTTCGGCCATCAGACGGCCGTAGATGAGGTCGCGCGCGGTTCCCGCCCTCGCGTGCACGGGTCGGCCGTCTGCGCCGCATGCGCCCGCCGCATCCCCGTTTCTCTGCACGCTCAGTACCGTATAATATTTTCCGTCCTCGTATACCATATGCTCCGATGCTGAGACAAATCCGTTCTCCGCCATCCAGCCGCGCACTTTTTCGATCTCCGAATGCGGCGACAGCACCCACTGGCGCACGGAGCCCCACATATGGCGGCCGTTCTCCAGGATGCGGACCATCAGTCCGCCGCCCATGCCCGCGATGACGACCGTCTCCGCCTCCCCGGCGGCCAGTTTTTCCAGCCCGTCGGAAAGCCGCGTTTCGATGCGGTCTCCCAGTCCGGCCGCGTCGATATGTTTTCTGGCCCTGGCAAGCGGACCGGGGCGCACATCCATCGCCAGCGCCCGCTTTACGGTCCCGCGCCGCACCAGTTCGACCGGAACGTAGCCGTGGTCGGTCCCGATGTCCGCCGCGCTCTCAAAAGGGGCGACGGCCGCGATCACCGCCTCGAGCCGGTCCGATAATTTTATGTTTTTATTCATCCAGATAGTCCTTTAATTTTTTGCTCCGGCTCGGATGGCGGAGCTTGCGGAGCGCCTTCGCCTCGATCTGGCGGATCCGCTCCCGGGTCACTTCAAATTCCTTTCCGACCTCCTCGAGCGTCCGCGAGCGGCCGTCGTCCAGTCCGAATCTGAGCCTTAGGACCTTCTGTTCGCGGTCCGTCAGCGTGTGCAGCACTTCCATGAGCTGCTCGTGGAGCAGCGTGAAAGTGGCCGCGTCCACCGGCACTTCGACGTGCTCGTCCTGGATAAAATCGCCGAGATGGCTGTCCTCCTCCTCGCCGATCGGCGTCTCCAAAGAGACCGGATCCTGCGAGATCTTCATGATCTCCCGCACGCGGTCCACCGGCAGATCCATCGCGTTCGCGATCTCCTCCGGGGTGGGTTCCCTTCCGAGGCTCTGAAGGAGCTGCCTCTGCGTGCGGACGAGACGGTTGATCGTCTCCACCATATGCACCGGGATACGGATGGTGCGCGCCTGATCGGCGATCGCGCGCGTGATCGCCTGGCGGATCCACCATGTCGCGTAGGTGCTGAATTTATAGCCCTTGCGGTAATCGAACTTCTCGACGGCCTTGATGAGGCCCAGGTTGCCCTCCTGTATCAGGTCCAAAAACTGCATCCCGCGGCCCACATAGCGCTTGGCGATGCTGACGACCAGCCTCAGATTGGCCTCCGCCAGCGTCTTTCTGGCCGCCTCGTCGCCCTGTTCCATCTTCTTTGCAAGCTCGATCTCCTCATCCGGAGAAAGGAGCGGCACTTTTCCGATCTCTTTTAAGTACATGCGGACCGGGTCCTCGATGCCCACGCCGTCCGGCACGGAGAGATCGAGGTTCTCCATGTCGATGTTTTCGTCATCCAGCACGCTCTCATCAAGATCGTCGTCGAGGAACAGATCGGAGTCGATGTCGAGATCTTCGCTCATGCGCAGCACATCGATGTTTTTGCGTTCAAGAAGATCATAGATCCGGTCCAGCTTTTCCGGCGTCAGGTCTTCGCCCGCAAAGGCGTCGAGAACTTCCTGCTCGTCCAGGACGTTCTTTTTCTTCTTTGCGGTTTCCAGAAGCTTGTCCATCTTCTCATTAAAGCTCTGATTCTTCTCTTCCATGACTACTCCATCCTTTCCGGCCGCCGCCTAATCCAGCGTGATTTGGATCCCCGCGAGCTCCGACTGCTGCCTGATGATCTTCTGCAGTTCCCCGATATCCTTCGCCTTGCTGCTCTGTATGCCGAGACTGTGCTTCTTGATCTTCTTCACGGTCTCGGAAAAGGCCCGCCGCTGTTCGCCGTTATCCAGCGATTCCGAAATGCTTGCGTGAAACAGCGCCGCCGCCTCCCTGTATTGTTCCTCGCCCTCCGCGAAATGATTCAAAATGTGGGCGGGATTGATCGCTCCCTTTTTGTGCTCCTCAAAGACCAGTCCGGCCACCTCGCGGTACAGGCCCTCGTCAAAGTCCTCCGGGCCGATCAGCCCGTCGATCTTATCGAAAAGCTCCGGGCGCTCGATCAGCCATGTCAAAAGGAGCCGCTGGGATTTTAGGATCCCGTCCTCCTTCTCCTTTTTCTGTTTTGCGCGTTCCTCATAAGTCGCGGACGTGCGGACGCCGCTTCCGGTCCCGCCGATACGGCCGCCGAGCGAGGCGACCAGCCGTTTCAGATCATCCGGCGGGATCATGTATTCGCGCGCGACTGCCTCCGTGTAGTTGTCTCGCTCCAGCTTTTCCGGAAACTCAAGGAGCTTTTTGGCGATATCATTGTAAAAAGCGGTCTTCTGCTCCGGATCCTGCATACTGTATCCGGAACGGATCACCGAGATCTCGAACATAAAGCTGTTCACCGCGCCGTCGATCCGCTTCTGAAATTCCTCTTTCCCCAGATTCTTTATGAACTCGTCGGGGTCCTTGTAGGGCTTCATGTTCAGGACGCGCACCGACATCCCGACCTCCTTGAGGATCGGAATGGCGCGCAGGGCCGCCTTGACCCCGGCTCCGTCGCTGTCGTAGGTCAGGATGGCCTGATCCGTATAGCGCTTTAAAAGGAGCGCGTGCTGCGAGGTGAACGCCGTTCCCAGCGAAGCGACCGCATTCGTAAAGCCCGCCTGCTGCATGGCGATCACGTCCATATAGCCCTCGCAAATCAGCATATAGCCCGCCCGGGAGGTGCGCGCGAAATTCAGCCCGTAAAGATTTCGGCTTTTGTCGAACAGCTTCGTCTCCGGCGAATTCAGGTACTTTGGCTCGCCGCTCCCCATCACGCGGCCGCCGAAGCCGATCACGCGGTTGTTGACGTCCATGATCGGGAACATGACGCGGTTCCAGAACTTGTCCCGCGCTCCCCGCTCCTCGATGAAGAAAAGACCCGTCTCCTTCAGGATCGCGTCCGAGTAGCCCTTCGACCGCATGAAGCGGTAGAGATCATCCGGCGTCTTGTTCGCGAATCCCAGTCCGAAATGACGGATCGTCTCGTCCGAAAGGCCGCGGTTGCGGAAATAATCGTAGCCCGTCTTTCCGGACGGCTGCTTGAGCTGGTAATAGAAATAGTTCGCCGCCAGCTTGTTGATCTCCAAAAGCATGTTTTTAAGGCTCGCCTGTTCGCGCGCCTCTTTTGAGTATTCGACCTCCGGCAGCGTGATCCCGGCGCGGTCCGCCAGCATCTTCACCGCCTCGACGAAGGAATAATTTTCATAGTCCATGACGAAGGAGATCACGTTTCCGCCCGCTCCGCATCCGAAGCAGTAATACATCTGTTTGCCCGGCGATACCGAGAAGGACGGCGATTTTTCGTTATGGAAAGGACAGAGCCCGAAGTAGTTCGCGCCCTTCTTTTTCAGATTTACATACTGAGAAACGATATCGACGATATCGTTGCGGTTCCGTACCTCCTCGATCACGTCATCGGGATAAAACATACCGGTATCTCACTTCCTTCCGGGCTGCCCCGTCACACGTTCCAGCCCTTCGGCACAAACAGTTCCATGAACTGATCGATCGCATAGCTGTCCGTCATGCCCGCGATGTAATCGCAGACGACGCGCGACTTCTTCTCGCCTTTCTGATCGATCATGATTCGGAACTCCTCCGGAAGAAGTTCCGGGCGTTCCATGTAGTAATCGTAAAGCCTAACGATCAGCTGCTGGGCTTTCTTCTCCTCGGCTTTTGCTATATTGTTCCTGTATACGTTTTCAAACATCCACTGGCGCAGTCCCTGCATGGCCTTTTCCACGTCCGGCGACATGGTGATCTGCGGTTTGTCCACGCTGTTTAGGATGATGTCGTGGATCATGATGTCCAGCCGTTCCTTGACCGTCTTTCCGAGGACGTCCGTGTATTCTTCCGGGATGTCCTCCTCGGTGATGATCCGGCCGCGGATCGCGTCGTCGATGTCGTGGTTGATGTAGGCGATCTTGTCGGAAAAGCGCACGCTCTGGCCCTCAAGCGTAGACGGATGGCCCGACGTCCTGTGATTTAGGATCCCGTCGCGGACCTCCTTTGTCAGGTTCAGTCCCTCGCCCTTTTTCTCCAGGACCTCCACCACGCGGACGCTCTGTTTGTAGTGGCTGAACCCGTCCTCACAGATCTCGTTCAGTATGTACTCTCCGGCGTGGCCGAACGGGGTGTGTCCGAGGTCGTGGCCCAGGGCGATCGCCTCGGTCAGGCTTTCGTTCAGCCGCAGCGCCTTGGCGATGGTCCTCGCGATCTGCGATACCTCGAGCGTGTGCGTGAGGCGCGTCCGGTAATGATCGCCCTCCGGCACAAGAAAGACCTGCGTCTTGTGTTTCAGCCTGCGGAACGATTTGCTGTGGATGATCCGGTCGCGGTCGCGCTGGTAGGCCGGGCGGATGTCGCATTGCGGCTCCCAGACGTCGCGCCCCTTTGTCTCGCTGCTGAGCGACGCGTACGGACTCAACATCTTCCGTTCCCACATTTCCGTCTGTTCTCTGATATTCACACGATCACCTCCGGAGGTGCCAGTTAGTATTTGGATTCATTATACCACACTTTTTTGTTTTTTAGAACCCTGATTTGCACATATGGTATAAATATTGGCAAATTTATAGACTTTTTACATTTCAACGTCAAAAAAGCCCTGCAAAATTCCTCTTGTTTTCAGGTCATCGAGCATCCAGTCGAGGATACGCTCACGGTCGAAGCCGAACCGCTCCTGTTCGATCCAGGTCACGTCGCGTTCCCGCTTGAACCAGGTGATCTGCCGCTTGGCGAAATGCCTGGTGTCGCGCTTGATCACGCGCACAGCCTCGGCGAGGTCGCATTCCCCGTCCAGATATGCGAGGATCTCTTTATAGCCGAGTCCCTGCATGGAGACCAGATCCCGGGTGCATCCGCGCTCCTTAAGCGCCTTCACCTCGGCGAGCAGGCCGTCCTCCATCATCCGGTCCACCCGCTCTTCGATCCGCTTATAGAGCAGTTCCCGCTTCATATCAAGCACATAATAGGCAAAATTGTACGGCGATTCCTTTGCGCGCTCGGTCTCGTTGTGCCGCGAGATCTTCTGCCCGGTCTTTTCGTAAAACTCCAGGGCGCGGATCACGCGCCTGATGTTGTTGGCGTGGATGGCCCCGGCCGATTCCGGATCGACCGCCTTAAGCCGCTCATGCAGGATACCGGCGCCCTCCTTTTCGGCCAGCGCTTCCAGTTCGCGGCGGTAGGCAAGATCCCCGTCGTTTTCGGTAAAGTCGATGTCATAAAGGAGCGCCTGGATGTAAAAGCCGGTCCCGCCCGCGACGACGGGTATGTGCCCGGCCGCATAGATCTCATCCATGGCGGCCTTCGCCATCTCTTTAAACGCGACCACATTGAACGGCTCGGACGGGTCGAGGACGTCGATCAGATGGTGCCGGACGTCCCGCATCTCATCCTTTGTCGCTTTTGCGGAGCCGATGTCCATGCCGCGGTACACCTGCATGGAGTCGGCGCTGATGATCTCGCCGCCGATCCGTTTCGCAAGTTTCACGGACAGCGCGGTCTTACCGGCGGCAGTCGGGCCGGTGAGGATGATCAGTGGCTTTTTCATCATACGATCCTCTTGAATTTCTTCTCCAGATCCGTCCTGCTCATGGCGATGATCGTCGGTCTCCCGTGCGGGCAGGTATACGGATTGTCGAGCTTTAAAAGCTGGTCGATCAGTTCGTCCGCCTCCCGCGGCGACATGCGGTTGTTTCCCTTTACCGCCGCCTTGCAGGACATCGTGGCGATGCGGTCATAGATCGTTTCGGATCCTGCGCGGGCGACGTCGTCCGACAAACTGTCCAGAAGCTCCAGGAACAGGTCCTTCTGCGCGAGGGATAGCAGATTGTCCGGCACCGCGCGTATCGCGTACTCGCTCCCGCCGAACGGATCGATCTCAAAGCCGATCTCGCGGAACACGTCCATGTGCCGGTTCAGCAGGTCCGCCTCCTGCATCGAAAGCGTGAGGATGACCGGCGGGCTCAAGAGCTGCGAGGTGAATTCCCTCGATTTTAACGACGCGAAGTTCTTCTCGAACAGGACCTTTTCGTGCGCCGCGTGCTGGTCGATGATGTAGAGCTGGTCGTTGTACTCGACGATCCAGTAGGTGTCGAAGACCTGTCCGATCAGGCGGTGGCGGGATCTGGCCTGCTCCGAAAGAAGGCGGCCGTCAAACATGGAAAGCTGTCCGTCCTTTTTCCCGGAAGGCCCGGCGTGATACGGCGCGCGGTCCTCCATGACGGCGGTGCGGTCCCCGGCATCCGTATGTGAGCGGTACGCGTCCCTGCGCGGCCGGTCCATGCCGTCGGATCCCTGCGCTGCTTTTTCCGTCCCTGCGTCTGCCCTGTGTTCGGCGTCCTTCATGGCCGCCAGACGCTTTACTTCGAACGGTTCCGGAGCGCGGGACGGTTTTTTCGTTTCGGTTCCCGAAGCTCTTTCCGGGCGCTCTGTGGGAACTTTGGCCGCGGACTTGACCGCTGCTCCGGCATCGGACCGATCCTGACTCTCCGGCCCCGGCCGTCTCCGGTCCTCCGGCTCCACCTGCGGGATCAGTTCCTGTCCGGAGAGCGCCTGTGAGACGGCGCTACAGATCAGGCCGTAGATCTCCTCGCCGTTCCGAAACCGCAGCTCCATCTTCGACGGATGGACGTTGACGTCGATGTATTCCGGCTCCACCTCGACTTTCAGCATGGTAAACGGATACTTGTGCTGCATCATGAAGCTTTTGTACCCGTCCTCGATGGCGCGCGAGATGATCCCGCTTTTGATGTATCTGCCGTTGATAAAGTAGCATTCAAAATTGCGGTTGCTCCGCGCGATGACCGGTTTTCCGATAAAACCGGAGATGCGCACGGTATCCGAAACGGTCTCCACGGGGATCAGGTTCGCCGTGATCTCCCGCCCGTAGACCGTGTAGATGATGTCCTTCAGATTGTTGTTTCCGGCGGTATGCAATTTGGTCTGGTTGTTGACGATCAGCCGGATCGATATCTCCGGGTGCGAAAGCGCGATCTTTTCCGCCAGATCGGCGACGTGAGCGGCCTCGGTGGGCGCGGTCTTTAGGAATTTGCGCCTTGCGGGCGTGTTGTAAAACAGGTTGCGCGAGATGATGGTCGTCCCGTCCGGCGCGCCGACGTCCTCGATCGATTTTTCCTTTCCGCCCTCGATCACATAGCGCGCGCCCATAAAGCTGGCGGAAGTCTTGGTGATCAATTCGACCTGCGACACGGCCGCTATGCTGGAGAGCGCCTCGCCGCGGAACCCCAGCGAGGAGACGGTGAGCAAGTCCTCGGCCGTCCGGATCTTGCTCGTCGCATGGCGCAGGAAGGCAAGCGGCAGCTCGCTTTTTTCGATGCCGCATCCGTTGTCCGTGATGCGGATAAAACCGATGCCGCCGTCGCGGATCTCGACCGTGACCGCGCTCGATCCCGCGTCGATCGCGTTCTCCATCAGTTCCTTCACGACCGACGCCGGCCGCTCCACGACCTCTCCGGCCGCGATCTGATTGATCGTATTCTGATCCAATACCTGAATTGCCATCGTCTTTTCCCCGTCTTTTCTAATTCCATCCGTCCGGAAGGTACATCTTTGTGTTGGCGATCATATCGTCCGCCAGTTTCTTTACATCGCCGTCTTTTGCCCGCCCCCTGACCAGCGGGTCGGTAAGGAATGCCAGGTATACAAGTTCCCTGTCGCAGGTGAGTGCGGCTTCGAGGACGCGCGCCTGGTTTTTAACGTGCGGTTCCATGAGGGCAAGGACCTTTTGGGGAAGCGGGCCTGCCGCGACCGGCCGTACCGAGTCGTATGAAAAGACCGCGTTGGTCTCCGCTACCGTATCCGCGGGCAGATTCGGGATCTGCAGCGCGGCGTTCGGAAGGTTTACGTTGCTGATCACGCGGTCCAGTCCGCACAGGGCGCGGATCAGGAGGATCCCCTCCTCGCCGGTGGGCTTAAGCGGGATCTGCTCCGTGCCGTCCACAAGGCGCGCGCTGCGTGCGAGCCGTTTCTTCAGGTCTTCCTTCCTCCATGCGACGGAGGTGAGTCCGAACTTCCAGCCACGGACCGTCTCCGGATCCTTTAAATATTCGTCTCCCGGCATGAACTCCGCCAGATGCCGGTCCCCGGCGGCTGCTATGAGCCCGTAACGCCGGAACAGATCGAACTTTACCCGGTGGGCGCAGAAAAAGCTGCTGTTGGCCCAGTTCTTGTCCGGATCGTTGTAGCCCTCCTCAAAATGTTTCTCCACAAAATCCCGATACACCGGGAACAGATCGATGTTTTTGCAGGAAGCGGAATCAAACCAGGTAAAGTGGTTCAGGCCGAGAACGTTCACGATAATGTCCCGCCGCTCGATCCCCTTAAAACCGAAGGTCATCTCGCAGATATCCTTTAACACCTTCTGGGTATTGAACACCTCATGGCAGCAGCCGAACGCCCGGATCCCGGGGTACGTCCGGTAAAGCGTACGGACACAGAGCGCCATCGGGTTTGTGTAGTTGATGACCCACGCTTTCGGCGCGTATCTGCGGATGGCCTCCGCAAACTCCACGAACATCGGAACGGTGCGCAGCGCGCGGATAATGCCGCCCGGCCCCGCCGTATCGCCCACGGACTGATAGATCCCGAGCCGCTCCGGAAGATGCACGTCGGATCCCATCTCTTCAAACGTCCCGGGAAGAATGGAAATGACGACGAAATCCGCCCCTTCAAGGGCCTCGCCGAGCGTACCGCATGTCCGGTACTCCCACCCGCCGCGTGCCCCTTCCGCCGCGCTCAGGCGGTTTCCGATGATCTCGTTGCTGCGGGCGGCCTGAATGTCGATGTCATAGAGACGGACCGTGCCGCTCATGGATCCCTCCATGGCAAGATCGGTCATGAACGTCCACGCCCATCCTCTGGAGCCGCCTCCGATATAGGCGATGTTGATCCCGTTTACCCTGCCGTCTTCGTATTTCATGCCGTGTTCCTCCTGCAATAAAGCTGTGGCGGTCAGATAGCGAAAGTCAGTTTGGACCGACAAAATTCCCGCCTGAAAAATACATTTTCCGGCGCCCGGCTATTCGCAGCAAAGGTCCGCAAATTCGTACCGGACCAGCTTTTTTAAGTCCTCCGGGGAGACCTCCACCTGATACCCGATCTTTCCGCCGCTGAAGATGATCGTCTCAAACGCTTCCGCGGAGCGGTCGATCACCGTCCGGAACTGCTTTTTCATCCCGATCGGCGAGCAGCCGCCGTGGACATATCCGGTGAGCGGCAGAAGCTCCTTCGATTTGATCATCTCGATGCTTTTCTCTCCCACCGACTTCGCCGCCTTCTTGAGATCCAGCTCGCGGTCCACGGGGATCATGAAAACGTAATTGATATTCTTTCCGGACCGCGTGACCAGCGTCTTGAACACCTGATCGGGGTCCTCGCCCAGGATCCCTGCGACCTCCGTGCCGCTTATCGCCACGGAAGTATCGTAATAGTGGCCCTTATAGGCGATCTTTTTCTGCTCGAGCGTCCGGATCACGTTCGTCTTCTCCGGTGTCTGTTTCGTCATATCTGCCCGCCTCCTTCTACTGCCAGCGGTTCTTTAGTTTCGTCTGGAGACGGTACAGCGTGTTCAGCGCGTCGATCGGCGTCATCTTCGCAAGCTCCAGCTCCCCGAGCTCCTTGATGATATCGTCGTCGCGGACCGTATCAAAGATCGAGAGCTGGTTCAGATCGACCTCATCCGGCTTTGCGACGGACCGGTGCGAGGCCGCCCCTGCCGACAGCTCCGCGATCTCCCTTGCCTGCGCGGTGATGTCCGCGTTCGCCAGTTCCTCGACCAGCTCCTTTGCGCGCCGGATCACGGGATCCGGGACTCCGGCCAGTCTGGCGACCTGGATGCCGTAGCTCTTGTCCGCGCCGCCCTTTACGATCTTTCGCAGGAAAACGATGTCGTCGCCCTGTTCCTTGACCGCGATGCAGTAATTGTTGACGCCCGCGATCGTCCCCTCGAGCTCCGTCAGCTCGTGGTAATGCGTCGCGAACAGCGTCTTCGCGCCGATGATCTTGGTGTTGCTGATGTATTCGATGACCGCCCAGGCGATCGCCAGCCCGTCGAAGGTGCTGGTCCCGCGGCCGATCTCGTCCAACACGAGCAGGCTGTTCTTCGTCGCGTTCCGCAGGATGTTCGCCACCTCGGTCATCTCGACCATAAACGTGCTCTGACCGGACGCAAGGTCGTCGGACGCGCCCACGCGGGTAAAGATGCGGTCGCAGATGCCGATGTTGGCCTCCTCTGCCGGGACGAAGCTCCCGATCTGCGCCATGAGAACGATCAGGGCCGTCTGCCGCATATAGGTCGATTTTCCGGCCATGTTCGGTCCGGTGATGACCGAGATCCGGTTCTTTCCGTTGTCGAGCATCGTGTCGTTCGCCACGAACAGATCGTCGCGCATCATGCGCTCCACGACCGGATGGCGGCCGTTTTTGATCGTGATGACGCCCTTTTCGTTGATCTTCGGCCGGACGTAATCGTTGCGCATCGCCACGGACGAAAGCGAGGCGAACACGTCGATCCCGGCGATCGCCTTCGCGGTGCGCTGGATACGGACCACCTCGACAGCAACTTTATCGCGCACCTCGCAGAACAGTTCGTATTCGAGGGTCGCCAGACGGTCCTCCGCCCCCATGATGACGTCCTCGAGCTCCTTCAGGCGGTCGGTCGTGTAGCGCTCGGCGTTCGTGAGCGTCTGTTTGCGGATAAAGTAATCGGGGACCGAGTCCTTGAACGAATTTGTGACTTCAAAATAATATCCGAATACCTTGTTGTATTTGATGCGCAGATTGCGGATACCCGTTTTCTCGCGCTCCGTCGCCTCGAGTTCCGCCAGCCAGCTCTTTCCCTCCGTCTTCGCGTGTCGATAACGGTCGACTTCTTCGCTGTATCCATCCTTGATGATGTTTCCCTCGCGGATGGTGATCGGCGGTTCGTCGACGATCGAGGTTGCGATCAGGCCGTAAAGGTCGTCGAGCACGTCGAGATCGTCGTTGATCGCCTTTAGCAGGCTCCCCGAAAACTCGCCGAGCAGGTTTTTGATATGCGGCAGCATCTCCAGCGAGTTCTTAAACGCCAGCAGGTCGCGCGGATTGGCCGTGCGGTAGCTGATACGCCCCATCAGGCGTTCCAGGTCGTAGATCGAATTGAGATATTCGCGGATCTCCTCGCGGGAGATGAAATTCCGGTTCAGCTCGTCGATCGCCTCCTGACGCCGCTCGATCTCGCTCTTTGCGAGAAGCGGCTGTTCGATAAAGGTGCGCAGCATCCGCGCTCCCATGGCCGTCCGGGTGCGGTCCAGCACCCAGAGGAGCGAGCCGCGCTTCTGCTTTTCGCGCAGCGTCTCCATCAGTTCGAGATTGCGCCTCGTGGAGGTATCGATCATCATGTACTGTCCCGTCGTATACGGCTGTACCGTCGTCAGATGGGACAGATCCGTCTTCTGCGTCTCATAAAGGTACTGCAGCGCGCAGCCCACCGCGACCATGCCGTTCTCGTAGTCGGCGAGGCCGAGCCCCTCAAGGCTTATGACCTTAAAGTGCTCCTTGATGATCTTTCGGCAGGCGTCATCGGAGAAATAGCGGTTGTCGAGCGATGTGACCGCCAGCCGGTAACGGTTTTTCAGCTCGTCCATGTCCAGGCCGGACATGTAGAGCGCTTCGTTGCAGATCAGTTCCGAGGGCGTGAACTTATTGATCTCGTCCAGAAGCATCCGCTCGGAGGAAACCTCGGTAACAAAAAAATCGCCGGTCGTGGAGTCGACCGTCGCGATCCCGTAGCTGTTCCCCATATATACGACCGCCATCAGATAGTTGTTCTTCGACTCGTCGAGAGCCTCGGAGCTGGTGATCGTTCCGGGCGTCACCACCCGGATCACCTCCCGCTTCACAAGGCCCTTTGCAAGCTTCGGGTCCTCCATCTGCTCGGCGATCGCCACCTTGTAGCCCTTCTGCACGAGGCGGCTGAGATATCCCTCGACCGCATGGTAGGGGACGCCGCACATCGGCGCGCGTTCCTCCAGTCCGCAGTCCTTTCCCGTGAGCGTAAGCTCGAGTTCTTTCGACACCGTCACCGCATCGTCGAAGAACATCTCGTAGAAGTCGCCGAGACGGTAAAACAGGATGCAGTCCTGATACTGCTTCTTGGTCTCGAGATAATGCGCCATCATTGGTGATATTTGTGCCAATTTCCCGTCCTCACTTCTTTTGATTCGCGGCCCGGCTGCAAATACACCGGGTTACTCGGGAAACTGGAGTTTCCCTCGTTCGCGGGCTTCGCCCGATGAATCCGTCCAACTCGGAAATCGCTCTCATGCAAGCATGGGCAATTTCCGAGTTGTCCGTCTTCGCCCGGCTCATTGCTTTCACGAATATTGTAACATATTCGCCCGGAGTTTTCAATGTTTCCGTCAGCCGGCCGCACGCTCGGCGAGCGCTCTAAGCGCCTCCGGCGCGTCCGGATCGCCCGCGTCCGCGGCCTTCTGATACCACTCGCGCGCCTTGTCCGGATCGACTTCCACGCCGCGTCCGTTCTCATAGAAAACGCCCAGATTGTACATGGCTGTCACATCGCCCATGGCGGCGGCTTTTTCGTAAAACTCTCCTGCTCTTATATAGTTCTGGCTGACGCCCAATCCCATATCGTACATATATCCGAGATTGCACACCGCGAGCGCATCACCCCGCGCGGCGGCCTTTTCAAAGAGTTTTTTTGCCTCCGCGTAATCGCGCTCTACGCCGCGGCCTTCTTCATACATTATGGCCAGATTGATCATCGCGTCCGGAAGGCCCAGATCAGCCGCTTTTCTGTAATACTGCACGGCCTTTTCATCGTTTACCTCCACGCCGTAGCCCTGATCGTATGCAAGGCCGATATTGAAGATAGAGCTGATCATGCCGTGGTCTGCGGCAAGAGAAATCAGTTCAAAACCTTTTTGTTCATCCTTTTCAACGCCTATTCCGTCGTAATAGCACTTGCCCAGCTCGGCGGCCGCATACCAGTTTTCCTGTTCCACGGCGGCTTCCAGCAGATCCGCAGCCTTATCCGCGTCCTGCCCAACGCCCTTCCCGTTCAGGTAGAGAACGCCCAGCAGACGCTGCTGCATATCGTCCAGTCCGGCCGGTTCCGCCTCGGTAAGCTGTTTCGCCAGCTGCCCGTAAAGCTCCTGCGCCTTTGCGGTATTCTGCTCTACGCCCAGGCCGCTTTCGTAGATCCTTGCCAGATTGTACATGGCTTCCTGATCTCCGGCTTCGGCGGCCAGCGCATAGTTTTTTGCGGCCGCGGCGTGATCCGGAGCCACGACGCCGAAACCGTATTCATAAATTTCTCCGAGCGCCTCGCAGCCGTCCGCATTTCCCATCTCCGCGGACCGGGAGGCATAATCGAACGCTTTCTTATAGTCGACTTCCGTTCCCGTCCCGGTAAGGTTCATGTACGTCAGGCGTACAAGAATTTCGGCGTCCACATCTTCTCCGATGCTGCCTGTAGCAAGATACCGTTCATATCCTTCATATGCCTTTTTGCGGTCCGGCTGTTCGATGCCGAAGCCGTGATCGTCCATAACGGCAAGGTTCACGATACCCGCAGGATGTCCCTCCGCGGCAGCCGACGTATAGTACTCTCTCGCCTTTTGGAAATCCTGTTCCACCCCCAGCCCGTTCAGGTACAGAAAGCCAAGCTCGCATTTGGCGATCCTGACGCCGTGTTCTGCGGCTTCGCTCAAAAGCCGGACGGCCGTTTCATAATCCTGCGCCACGCCGTTTCCGGTATTGTAGAGTATGCCGAGAAAAGCCTCGGACAGATAATCGCCCTTATCCGTGGCGGCGGAAAGCAGCGCCGCCGCTCTTTCGGGCTTCCGGTCGGCGCTCTGCTCGTCCAGCAAGATGCGGGCCAGTGTGCGGAGCTCCGTTCCGGACATCGTATCCGGATCCAGAGCGTTTAAAAGATCCGCGGCGCGCAGGATCATCCTGGTTCCTTTTGCTTCATCCTGTTTTACGCCTTTTCCCACAGAGTACAGACAGCCGAGATCATACAGTGCCTCGGGTACATCCTGCTTTGCGGCTTTCTCATAATACGCGGCCGCTTTTTCCCAGTCCGGATCCACCACGCCATAGCCCTGATAGTAGAAATCGCCCGCGGCGTAGATCCCGAAGGGATCGCCCAGCTTGGCGGCCCGGCTGTAAAGCTCAAAGGCTTTTGCCTTGTCCAGCTTCACGCCGTCCCCGTACAGGTATTTCGTGCCCAGCGCGGTCATGGCGTGAACGTCTCCGTTTTCCGCCGCCGCGGCAAGCTCCGGCACGGAAACTCCGGCATCCTCTGTTGCCTGCCGGTCTTCGATCGCCGTCTCCGGCCCGGCTTCCTCGTCGGAAGCCAGAGCGCTGCCGCAGAAGCCCACGCACAGGGCGGCAGTCATCGCCGCAGCCAGGATGACCGAGATAAATTTTCTGTTTCTCATTTGTTTCAAACCTCCTTTATGAAAGCCGGGGCGCCGCTTAGACGCGGTGTCCCATGAAATAAAATCCCTTTGCCTCATCGAGCGAGACGTCGACGATCGTTCCGATCAGCGAGGGATCGCCCGGGAAATGGACGACCGTGTTGTTGTCCAGTCGTCCGGTGAGCCATCCGTCCTCATGATCGTCGGTCTCCTCGGCCAGGACCGGTTGTACGGTCCCGAGATCGCGCAGGATCACCTCCGAGGCGATCTCCTGCACCTCGGCGAGCAGACGGTCGAAACGGTCCTTCACCACGTCGGCCGGGACCTGGTCCTCCATCGCCGCCGCGGGCGTTCCGGTCCGCGGGGAATAGATGAAGGTGAACGCGCTGTCGTACCGCACCTTCCGCACCACATCCAGCGTCTCCAGAAAGCCCTCCTCGGTCTCCCCGGGGAAACCGACGATGATGTCCGTCGTCAGCGCGATATCCGGGATCGCCGCTCGCAGCCGGTCCACGAGCGCGAGGTACTGTTCCTTCGTGTATTTCCGGTTCATCTGCTTTAGGATCCGGGTGCTGCCGGACTGCAGGGGCAGATGAAGGTGATGGCAGACGTTTTTCGCGTCGCGCATGGCCGCGATCAGCTCGTCCGAAAGATCCTTCGGATGCGAGGTCATGAAACGGATGCGCCTAAGTCCTTCGATCTTATCGACGCGGCGCAGAAGCTCCGCAAAGCTGACCGGCTCCGCGAGCGTTTTTCCGTAGGAATTGACGTTCTGCCCGAGCAGCATGACCTCGACGACGCCGTCCGATACCAGCGCCTCGATCTCCCTTATAATATCCTCCGGGTCGCGGCTCCGCTCGCGCCCTCGCACATAGGGCACGATGCAGTAGCTGCAGAAATTGTTGCAGCCGAACATGATGTTGACGCCGGATTTGAACGGATATTTGCGCTCGACGGGCAGTTCCTCCACGATCTGGTCGGTGCCCTGCCAGATATCGACGACCGCTTTCTTTTCGTCGATCCGCCGGCAGATCAGCTCCGCGAGCCGGAAAATGTTATGCGTGCCGAAGATGATGTCCACGAACCGGTAGCTCTTTCTGATCTTTTCGACGACCTCCGGCTCCTGCATCATGCATCCGCAGAGGGCGATCATCATGTCCGGGTTTTTCCGCTTTATCCCGTTTAGGCGGCCGAGGCGGCCGTATACCTTTAAATTCGCGTTCTCGCGCACCGTGCAGGTGTTGTAGAGAACGAAGTCCGACTTTTCGTCCGTTCCCTGGACGAAACCGATCTCTTCCAGGATCCCGAGCAGCTTTTCCGAGTCTCTCGCGTTCATCTGACAGCCGAACGTCTGGATGAAGCAGGTCAGCGGCCGTCCCAGTTCCTTCGACCGTTCCGTTATGTACCTGCGGCATTTCGCGGTGTAATAGTACTGCCTGTCCGGTTCCGTCTCCGGCGCAGGAAGCGTAAGGTCCTGCGCTTCGATCTGTCTTTCGATGTCGTCGTTTTGTCTCACTGATGAAACCTCTTTCTGTTATGGGCCGTTCGGATCATTTCCTGATCTGGCCGTTTCCGTAGATCACATACTTGGTCGAAGTCAGCGCCAGAAGGCCCATCGGGCCACGCGCATGAAGCTTCTGGGTGCTGATGCCGATCTCCGCCCCGAAGCCGAACTCGAAGCCGTCCGTAAAGCGCGTCGAGGCGTTGACGTAGACCGCCGCAGCGTCGACCTCGTCGAGGAATTTCTGCGCGTTCGCGTAATTCCCGGTGATGATCGCCTCGGAATGCCCGGTGTTGTAGCGGTTGATGTGCGCGATGGCCTCGTCGACCGAACCGACGGTCTTACAGGAAAGGATGTAATCGAGATATTCCGTTCCCCAGTCCTCCTCGGTCGCGGGGACAAACTCCGGCACGATCGCGCGCGCGGCCTCGTCGGCCCGGATCTCGACGTTCTTCTCATCGAGGCGCTTCTTCATGAGCGGCAGAAATTCCTTCGCGATATTTTTATGCACCAGCGTCGACTCGCAGGCGTTGCATACGCTGATCCGCTGCGTTTTGGCGTTGAAGATGATGTCGAGCGCCATGTCGAAATCGGCCGATTCGTCGACGAAAATGTGGCAGTTCCCCGTTCCGGTCTCGATCACCGGCACCGTGCTGTTCTCCACGACGGTCCTTATCAGGCCCGCGCCGCCCCTGGGGATCAGCACGTCCAGATAATCGTTCATGCACATCAACTCGCGCGTCGTCTCCCGGCTCGTGTCGGTGATGAGCTGGATCGCATCCTCCGTGATGCCGCAGGATGAAAGTCCCTTCCGGATCGCCGCCACGATCGCACGGTTCGATTCCAGCGCGTCGCTGCCGCCCTTAAGGATCACGGCGTTCCCGGTCTTAAAACAGAGCGCGAACGCATCCGCCGTCACGTTTGGGCGCGCCTCGTAGATGATCCCGATCACGCCGATCGGGACGCGCCGCTGGCCGATCAGCAGACCGTTCGGCCGTTTTTTCATGGATATCGTCTCGCCGATCGGGTCCTCGAGCGCCACGACCTGGCGCATTCCCTCCGTCATGCCTTCGATGCGGGCCGCAGTAAGCGTGAGGCGGTCGATCATCCCTTCCGCCATCCCCTTTGTTCTTGCGGCTTCGACGTCCTTTGCGTTTGCCTCAAGGATCTCCTCCTGTCCGTCGCAGATCGCCTGCGCCGCCGCCAGAAGTCCACTGTCCTTTTCCTCCGAGCCGAGCTTCCCCAACAGGAAGGAAGCTTCCTTTGCCCTCTTTCCGATCTCCTGCAGCATCCCCTGCACCTCCTAATTGTCGGATCTCTGATCTTTAAGACCGCCGATCTTCTTGCCGAGATCCGTGACGGTCCCGTCCTTCTCGACGATCGAGATATTGTTGAGCGTTCCGCGCATGTTGCGGCGGATATCCTCGATATACTTTTTGCGTAATTCCGCCTGTTCCTTCTTTTCTTCCTCGGTCAGGCCGACGGACTGTGATTTATGGTAGAGCGTGTTGATACGGTCGATCTCTTCCTGTTTCATGACGGTCTCCTTCCGTTTCTTTACTTTCCGTTCCCCAGATAATCGAGCAGCTCAAAGTCGGTCCTCCTGTGGGCGGTGAACAGCGTTCCGACCCCATCCCCGTTCAGGATGTTCCAGATCACGCCCACGTCGTCGCCGTTCGCGATCACCATGTCCGCCCCGCTCTCCGTGGCGATCTTGGCGGCCAGGAGCTTGGCGGCCATGCCGCCGGTCCCCACGTCGCTTCCGGTCGTCGATTTTCCCATCGACATCAGGCCGTCCGATAGCTCATCGACCTGCGGGATGAACTCAGCCTGCGGGTTTTTCTTCGGATCGTCCGAGTAGAGCCCGTCGATGTCCGAGAGCAGGATCAGAAGATCCGCGCCGATCAGCGCCGCCACGATTGCCGAGAGGCGGTCGTTGTCGCCGAAGCGGATCTCGTAGGTCGAGATGGTGTCGTTCTCGTTGACGATCGGCACAGTCCCCAGCTTTAGGAGCTCGTCGAACGTGTTGTGGGCGTTCCTTCGCGACTCATCCGCCGCGATGGTGTCCCTTGTCATTAGGATCTGGGCCGCGACCTGATTGTACTCGGAGAACAGACGCTGATAGACCATCATCAGGCGCGCCTGTCCGACCGCTGCGAACGCCTGCTTTTCGGACACGCCCTGCGGTTTCGGCGCGCCGAGCGCCTGTCTTCCGGTGGCAATGGCCCCGGACGAGACGAGCACGATCTCCTTTCCCATGCCGCGCAGATCGCTGATGACGCGGGTCAGGCGCTCGATCTTGGCGAGGTTCAGATCCCCGGTCTCCTTATGCGTAAGGGACGACGAACCGATCTTGATGACGATGCGCCGTCTGTCTTTTAAAGTTTTTCTGATATTCTGATCCATTTATACTTTATCTCCTGTCTCGATTTTTCCAAAAAACGTGAAAACGGCGTCATAACGGCCGGTACCGTCTGATCAGTTCTTCCGCCGTCTTAAGGCCGTCCATCGCCGCGGAGGTGATCCCGCCCGCGTAACCGGCTCCCTCCCCGCAGGGAAACAGTCCGGCGACCGCGCTCTCAAGGTCCTCGCCGCGCAGGATGCGCACCGGCGACGAGGTCCGACTCTCGATCCCGGCCAGGATCGCGTCGGGCCGGTCGAAACCGTCTATCATGCGGCCGAACCGCTCCATGCCCTCAAGAAGCGCCTGATCAAGCGGCTCCGGCATCAGCCCGCGAAGGTCCGCGAACGCATAGCCGCCGCAGAATTCCGGCTCGACGCCGCCGAATGCGCGCGAAGAGACATGCGCCCGAAAGTCCCCGTAGAGCTGGACCGGGATCCTGCCGTCTCCGAGCAGGAACGCCCGCTCCTCGAGGCGTCTCTGAAACCGAACGCCCGCCAGGGGATCCGACGCGCCGCGATGCGGATCCGCTCCGCCTGCCGGAGCATCCGCCTCCGCGTAAAGATCCTCCGGTCCCACTGTCACGATCAGCGCGCTGTTCGCGTTTCTGCTGTCGCGGGCGAAATCGCTCATCCCGTTTATGGCCAGCCGTCCACGCTCCGAGGAGGCGTTCACGACGTAGCCGCCGGGGCACATGCAGAACGAATAGACGCCGCGTCCGCCCGAGGTCTTTGCGGTCACTTTATAGGGAGCCGCCCCGAGCACGGAGCGTTCTTCGGATGTTCCGTACTGCGAGCGGTCGATCATCTCCTGCGGATGCTGGATCCGAAGGCCGACCGCGAACGCCTTCGCCTCCATCGGCACTCCCTGCTCTTTCAGCGCGAAAAACAGTTCGCGCGAACTGTGTCCGACCGCCAGGATGACCGCGCGGGACTCAATGCCGCTCCCGTCTTCGAGGACCACGCCGCGGACCGAGGCGGTCCCCGCCGTATCGTCCAGCCACAGCCTGCTGACCCGGCAACCGAAGCGGATCTCGCCGCCGGCGTCCAGGATCCGCGCGCGGATATTCCTTATGACCGTCCTTAAAACGTCGGTCCCGATATGCGGTTTCGCGTCGTAAAGGATCGAGGCATCCGCTCCGGCTTCCGCGAACGTCTCTAACACCTTCCGGTTCCGTCCGGAAACGTCCTTTACCAGAGTGTTGAGCTTTCCGTCCGAGAACGTGCCCGCTCCGCCCTCGCCGAACTGGACGTTGGAGCGGAGATCGAGGGCCTTATCGCCCCCGTGCCAGAACGCTTCGACCTTCTTTACGCGCTCCTCGACCGCATCGCCCTGCTCCAGAATAAGCGGCCTGAAACCGTTCTCCGCCAGCGCGAGCGCCGCAAAAAGCCCGGCCGGGCCCGCCCCGACGATAACGGGACGTCCGGATAAAACGGCGTCGCCGCACTTCGGATACCGGTACGGTCTCTCCCGCTCGATCATGATATTGATGTTTTTCGCTCGGTTTACAATGGCCTGCTCACGCTTTTCATCGGCCAGCCTCACATCGGCGATGTAGCTGAACAGAAGCCGGTCTTTTTTGCGCGCGTCCACCGAACGGCGTACGACGATAAGCTCCGCGACCGCCGTTTCCGGGATGCCGAGCAGTTTCGCCGCTTTTTTCTTGAGCGCCCCGGGCCCGTGACCCACGGGAAGCGTAAGCTGATTGATCCTGATCATATGTATGTGTTTTCCTCCGCGTTCCCGCGCCGTTTATCCTGTCATATCCTGTATGCGGGCGGTCCAGTCCCGTCCGCGCGCGGCGCTCACGCCCGCCAGATATCCGCTGGACCAGGCCCACTGCAGGTTATAGCCGCCGCAGATCCCGTCCACGTCCACGATCTCGCCAGCAAAATAGAGGCCCGGGACCAGAAGCGATCCCATGGTCCCGGCGTCGATCTCCGAGGTCCTCACGCCGCCCGAACAGACCTGCGCCGCATCAAACGAATTGACGCCGGAGACGGGAAAGATCTGCTCCTTGATCTCCTCCGCAAGGCGCTCCAGCTTACGGTCCGGAATTGCGGATATTTGTCTCTTTTTGTCGATGCCCGCCTGCTTTAAAAAGAAGGCGGCCAGCCGTTTGTGGAAAAATCCGTCCAGAAACGTCTCGCTGTCGCGGCAGGCGAGGAATCCGCGCTGTTCCTTCAGTTCCGAGATCAGACCTTCCGTATCGAGCGACGGGAAAAAGTCGACGGAAGCGTAAACGCGCTCTTTCTTATCCAGCGCCTCCGCCGCGTAGCGGCTCACCTGAAACGCCGGGATCCCGGAAAGGCCGTATGCGGTCAGCTGCAGTTCCCCGCGGTCTTCGGCCAGTAACACGTCCCCGCTCTTTTTGCCCGCGTAAAGCGCGATCTTCGCCTCCGTGCGGATGCCCGCCAGCGCGCCGAAATGATCCCCTTCGCACCGCAGCTGCACGAGGGCCGGAAGCGGCTTCTTGATCCCATGTCCGAAGCTCTTTGCCAGGCCGTATCCGCTGCCGTCGGAGCCGGTCGAGGGAGCCGCCATGGAACCCGCGGCCAGGATCAGAAAGTCGGCCGAAAAGTCTCCCGCCGAGGTATGAGCGGTAAAACCGTCAGATCCGTCGGAGGACGGTCCGGAATACTCCGCGGATACGACCGTACAATCGCATACCGTGCGGACTCCCCTGCTTTCAGCCTCGCCGCGCAGAGCGTCAAGAACGGTCTGGGCCTGTCCGGAGGCCGGATAGACATAGCCGTTCCGGTCCGTCGTCATCACGCCCATGCTCCGGAAAAACCGCAGCGTCTCGGACACCGGGAATCGTTCAATGACTTTCATCGGAAAACCGGGCGTTCCGCAGCGGTAGCAGTCCGCCGACATGCGCAGATTCGTCATATTGCACTTTCCGTTCCCCGTGGAAAGGATCTTCTTTCCGACGCGCGGCATGTGTTCGAGCACCGTCACGGACGCGCCGCTTCTCGCCGCCCAGATCGCAGCCGTAAGACCGGAGGCCCCGCCGCCGATCACGATTCCTTTTCTCTCCATGTTCCAACCTTCCGCGTTACGCATAAGATCTGCCGTCTGTTTTCTTTAACTGTCCTTTAGTATATCGACAAGTTCCGTAAATTTCAAGTCTTAACTGCTGTAAGACTCCAGATAGCTGAAAATCTCCGCCATCGTCCCGAACCATATCCCCTCGGCGAGCCGCTTCTGTTCGTCCGGCGGAAATTCCGAGAGCGGCATATGCGTGAGCAGGCGCGCGGTCTCCCGCGTGCTGTCGTAGACGGTCAGGCAGCCTTCCTCCGCCACCAGAAAATATTGTTCCTTCGGCGATTCGTGGCTCACCTCGGTCATATTGAGCACGATGTGGGCGACCGTCTCATCCTCCTCCGTTTCGGAGATGTCCGGCGCGTTCACCGCGAACACCGGCCCCTCGACCGTCTCCGTTATCTGTACCTCCTGCACTTTGTCCGCATCCGGACGGGATGAAAGGAAAAACAGCGCGATCAGGCAGCCGCCCGTCAGACAGAAAAAGAAAAGAAAGCAGGATACA
>CANQGL010000033.1 GCA_947623185.1 uncultured Lachnospiraceae bacterium | reverse complement strand
GGGAGGCCCCCGTAAAAAGGCGAACGCTCTTGGTTCTCTTAGGAGGCGGTCGCTCTATCCAACTGAGCTACGCAGACATACGTTTGGTTTGCGGCCCGGGCCCGAAAATATCGGCTGCTTTTGATCATCGGCGCATCCGTGTCGTCATACAGTGCAGGACGGTCAAAGCCGCAGGTTTCCAAACGGTTACGTCCATTATCTTAGCAAACATACACGGGAAAGTCAAGTAAAAGAGAGTGGATTTCCGTCTGTCCGCTCTCTTTAAAAAAGACGTTTATTCAAAGTTCAGGATACCCTGCATCCAGATCTGGCCCTTAAAACGGCGGCCTATCGCGGGTTCGCCGAGGAGATCCCTGCAGTTGATGCAGATCGCCAGCTGCAGGTCGTTGCATTCCACCTGCATGCGATATATTTCTTCCTTTGTGTATATGTTTCGGATTTTCTCAAATTCCTTGATTTCTCCGATAATCGAGTACTGATCGCACTCAAAGCCGCTCGGCATGAAGCAGGAATCGATGATCGAATACAGATCCTCCTTCATTGCCCGCCGGGAAATTTTTGAGTAAAGGTCGATGTCCTCGATCGTCAGCGTCTCCATCGCATCCTCGTCGCCGTTTCTGGCCGCTTCGATCAGCGTGTTACGGTCCTTTGCCGCTACCTTTGCCCGTTGGATCTGTTTCTGCGTCTTTTTGATCGGAAGAAGGATCTTTCCAGAATCCGACATCCCCGCGAAGCTGACGGACCGGATCGGCACATCGCCGTGCTTTTTGATATACCGCTCGCGGTAATCAAGGAAATTCTGCACATAAAAGATCAGGGAGATCCCGACGCAGGTATCGTCCACCATACCGGCAAAGGTCTCCTTTTCCGCATGTCTCTGAACGGTACACTCCGCAAACGAACTTTCCCTTGTATTGTCGAGATACGGGTAATAAAACTCCCCTTCGAAATCCCCGTCGCCGTCAAGCTCACCAACGATCGCAATGCCGATCCCTGGCGCGACTTCCGTGCGCATCTCGCAGACGTTCGTCTCCTCATCGATCTGAATACATTTTGTCGTCATCGACTGCTTTTCCAGCAATCGTAATAGCCGTTCAATATCCCGTTTTTTCCGGTACATACTGAAACCGGCTGCACGCAAAAATTTATGCATACTGATTATATTACCTCTTAATATTCAACATAACGATCGGATGATCCGTCGTCGGAGAATCTGCCGGACTCGAATTCCGACAGCGGAGGCAGATCATCAGGATCGCCGAAATCATTATAAGTTTCCTGCCCGACGTCTCCTGCAGTTTCCTCTTCCAGTTTCTTTTTCCGCAGTTCCTTCATCCGCTCGCTTTTAAGCCGCTCGGCACTCGGAGTTTCCACGGCCTGTTCGCCCGAACCTGCCGTTTTTCTCCCGGCAAACGCCCGCTCTGCTTTGGCAAGACGCTCCGCAAGCGGTATGCGCTTTACATAGCCGAGCGCCTGTTCCAACGCTTCCTGCTCCTCGTTTCCAAGAAGCACCTCCGTGGTACCCTGCTCCACTTCCTTAAGATACAGGTAACATCCTTCTCTGCTGTGTACAACGTCAAGGACAAAACCGGAGTTATCGTCGTTCAGCATCGCGATCGCAAAACTCAGATTTCCGCCCATGCCACGGAATGCATTGTACTTTACAACGCCGAATTTCTGGAAAGAATCGTGCACCTGCTTTGTCAAAAGCTTCATCATGTCTTTGTTGGCCCTGTCTTTTCCGTTCAGGTCCTTGAGCTGATCCAGGATTTCCATCATGGTGTCTTCAAGAGATTCCGCATCCCGCCCCCGCATGAATATATCATAGCGGCGGTAGAGTTTGTTCAGTTTTACAATGCAGACGATAACCACGACCAGAAGTGCCAGCGATAATACGGAAAACCCGATTATCAACAGCATCGGATCGATCGGCAGCGTATATGTCATAATTTTGTCCTTTCCGGTTTTATAGGGACTGTATCAGGTCGACCAGGCGTTCCAGTTCTTCCTGTGAATAATATTCGATCTCGATACGTCCTTTATTCTTATCTTTTCGGTTGATGACAACCTTTGTACCCATGATCGATTTCAGTTTTTCCTCGATCTGGTGATAGAGCAGTTCTACATCCGGTCCGCTTTCCGGTTTTTGCTTCTTCTGCTCGGGCTTGTTCATTTTCCGGACCAGTTTTTCAACGTCACGGACATTCAGTCCCTCGCGCACGGTTTTAAGCGCCGCCTGATACTGGCGCTCCTTTTCTTCCAGTCCCAGAAGCGCACGCGCGTGTCCGTTTGTAAGCTGGCCATCCGTAAGCATTTTCTGTACCCTGTCGTCAAGCTTCAGCAAACGCATTGTATTTGTGATAGTCGTGCGGTTCCTGGAAACGCGTGCGGCGATCTCTTCCTGCGTGAGGCCAAACGCCTCGATCAGCTTCTGATATGCCTGTGCCTCCTCGATCGGATTCAGATCCGCTCTCTGGACGTTCTCGATCAGCGCGACTTCCATACTCTGCTGTCTGTCGTATTCCCTCACAAGGACAGGGACCTCCGTAAGACCCGCCAGTTTTGCCGCACGCCAGCGTCTCTCTCCGGCAATGATCTCATAATGAGCGCCTTTTTTCTGAACAAGGAGCGGCTGTAAAACGCCATACTGCCGGATCGATTCGGCGAGTTCGGTCAGCGCTTCCTCGTCGAAGTTTTTACGAGGCTGTTCATTGTTCGGCTCGATCAGCGACAGTTTGACTTTCTGCTCGACCGGTTTTTCAACGATTTTTTCTACTATTTTCTCGACTGTGACGGTTTCCGGTTTGTTTTCCTTTTTTACAGCGTCAGTATCGTCAGGAAAATAGACCTTCAGACCTTTTCCCAAACCCCGCGATTTTGCCATTACAACTCTTCCCCCCTGCTGATCACTTCCGCCGCCAATAACCGGTAACTCTCCGCGCCCGACGACCTGCCGTCGTACAGGTTGATCGGCATTCCATGACTTGGCGCTTCCGCCAGACGGACGTTTCTCGGAATGATCGTTTTATATATATTCTCGTTCAGATGTTCCTTTACATTTTCCACTACCTGAAGAGAAAGATTCGTTCTTGAATCGTACATCGTGAAGACGACGCCTTCTACTTCCAGATCGGGGTTTAGCTTTTTCTGAACCAGATTTACAGTGTTTAAGACCTGGCTCAATCCCTCCAGCGCATAATACTCGCATTGGATCGGGATCAGTACCGTATCCGCCGCGGTCAGGGCATTGATCGTCAGCAGGTTCAGCGACGGCGGGCAATCGATCAAAATGAAATCGTATTGACCGACGACCGGAGCCAGCTTCCTTTTCAGTATTTTTTCTTTTTCTTTTACTTCAAGGAGCTCAACTTCCGCACCTGCCAGATCCATATCGGAAGGTATGATATCAAGGCGCTCCTGTATGCTCGGGACAATACACTGTTCAAGCCCGCATTCTCCCATCAGGAGCTCATATACAGTATTCTCAATATCTTCCTTTTCCAAACCAAGACCGCTGGTAGTATTTCCCTGTGGATCAAAGTCGACCGCCAGTATCTTTTGTCCCGCTTCGGCCAGACACGCGGAAAGGTTGATTGCCGTGGTGGTTTTTCCGACGCCGCCCTTCTGATTTGTAATTGCAATTATGCGCCCCATAGTGATATTCTTATCCTCTTTTTATCTCTTTAACTTCTGTCAAGTATACCATAAATGCCGCAAACAGGAAAGACCAAATCTATTAATTTTATGTGAAGAGGATGTTTCATGTGAAACATTTCCAGTCTGAATTTTAGCTTCGAATGTTTCATGTGGAACATTCTATGACTGTGTTTTAGCCACAGAAAATACCAAGCAGAACTTCTTCAGTCATTATCTACGCCGTAATATATTTCAAATGAAATATTTCCGCCCTGATTCGCTCCCGACGATGTTTCATGTGAAACATTGTCCCTCACTCATGGCGCATTTCTGTAATTTCAAAAGCAATCCACAGGTACATTCAAGTTATACCTTGTCTCCGCAGGGAAACTATATTATAATAAAGGAACAGAAAGCTGTCAACAATATATTATAAGGAATTAAAAGATGAAAGCAAAAAATAAGATCATTACCGCCGTTCTCCTCTCAGCAGGAACGGCTGCAGGCACCGCCCTCGTCAACCGATACATTAAAATGGCGGCAATCTCGAATAATCTTCTGATCCAGAATGAACCGATGTGCTACAAATGGCGTCTCGGGGATATTTATTATACAAAGACCGGAAGCGGGAAACCGCTGCTTTTGGTGCATGACCTCGACTATGCGTCGAGCGGAGCCGAATGGGAGCTGCTGATCCCGCTGTTAAGAGAACATTACACCGTCTATACATTGGACCTGCTGGGCTGCGGACGGTCGGAAAAGCCGAATCTGACATACACGAACTATCTCTATGTCCAGATGATCAGCGACTTCATTAAATCCGAGATCGGCCACAGAACAAATGTGATCGCGACCGGCAGCTCGTCCTCGTTTATAACCATGGCCTGCGGATACGATCAGGATCTTTTCGACCGGATCATGTTTATCAACCCGGAAAGTTTCCTGTCCTGCAGTCAGATCCCCGGAAATGCAGCAAAGCTATATAAGCTGATTCTCGATATTCCGGTACTCGGAACGCTGCTGTACCATATTGCGGCTTCCAGATCGGAGATCACACGGCTGTTCAAGGAAAGGTATTATTTCAATCCGTATGATTTAAATACGGTCGTCGTTGACAAATATCATGAAGCGGCTCATCTGGGCGACACGCCAAAAGCCGTATATGCAAGCGTGCGCTGCAATTACACAAAGTGCAACATAAGCCGTTCGCTGGAAAAGATCAACAACAGCATCTATATTCTGGGAGGTCTTGCGGAACCGGAGATCGACGAGACCGTCAAAGAATACACGGAATGCAACCCGGCGATCGAAACGTCCCTGATCCCGGCCTCCGGCCATCTGCCGCAGCTTGAACGACCGGAGGAAGTTAGCAGGGCGATCAGGATATTTTTTGATTAAAGCGGTTCTTTTGAAGGAGTTCCCGCTTTTCTCGGATAATTTTTTGAAATGGCGGAGCGTTTACGGATCATCACGAATAAGCGCTCCGCTTCTGTTCCGGGCAGTATACGGCTTCGGACCGATTCGGTCTCCCCGCCAAGTTTCTTTACAGCACTTTCAGCCAGAAGGATCTCCTGTTCCGCCTTACCTGATTTGTAGGAAACAAATAAACCGCCGACGCGAACGAACGGCATACAGTATTCCGAGAGCGTGGAGAGATTTGCGACCGCGCGGGAAACGCAGAGATCGAAACGCTCTCTGTACTCCGGACTGCGGCCAAGGTCCTCGGCTCTTCCGTGTACGGCGGATATGTCTTTCAACTCCAGTGTTTCGATTACTTCATTCAAAAATCCTACACGCTTATTTAGAGAATCCAGAAGTACGACCCTAAGCTGCGGAAACGCGATCTTTAACGGGATTCCTGGAAAGCCCGCGCCTGTACCGACATCAATGCAAAAAAGCCGTTCCGAACGGAGCGCCCCATATTCCTGTGCAAGCATCAGGGAATCAATGAAATGTTTATCGATAACATCGGCCATTTCGGTGATCGCCGTCAGATTCATTACTCTGTTTTTCTCGATCAGCAATTCATAATACCGGAAAAACTGTTCCTTCTGGTCCTCCGTCAAAGTTACGGAGATCCGGTCGCATCCGCTATTCAGTAGATTTTTAAATTCTTCCGTCATCCTGCGGTCGTCTCCATTCTTCATAAGATGTGCAGCCTTCTTCCGTCACATTCATGTCTGCAACAGATATCATGTGCGGTTCTGATGTTCCAGATATACGAGCAGGACCGAAATGTCAGCCGGCGACACGCCGGAAATACGGGATGCCTGCCCGATATTTAAAGGCTGATAAAGATTCAACTTCTGCACGGCCTCAAGCCGGAGGCTCTTTACCGCCGAATAATCAAAGTCTTTCGGCAGCCGGCGGCTTTCAAGCTTCTTGAACTGGACAGCCTGCTGTTTCTGTCTCTTAATGTATCCTTCATATTTCAGATTTATGTTAACCTGTACCCTCACATCATCCGGCAGCTCAGGACGATCCGGGTCCAGCTCGCTTAAGCTGTCGTAATCAAGCTCGGGACGTCTGACGAGCTCCGCGAGCGTGATACCGGATTTTAACGGTGTGCTTTCATGCCGCAGGAGAAAATCCTGTACCGTATCGTTCACACCCAAAGTCGTTTTTTCCAGCCTTTGGATCTCACGGTCGATCGCTTCCTCTTTCCAGAGAACATAGCGATACTGTTCTTCGCTTACAAGACCGATCTCATATCCGATCTTCCTCAAACGAAGATCGGCGTTGTCCTGCCTTAAAAGCAGACGGTACTCGGCGCGGGAGGTCATCATACGGTACGGTTCATGATTTTCCTTTGTCACAAGATCGTCGATCAGAACGCCGATGTACGCCTGGGAGCGGTCGAGAACGATCGCTTCCTTCCCCTGAAGCTTTCTGGCGGCGTTCACTCCGGCCATAAAGCCCTGGACCGCCGCTTCCTCGTAACCGGAGCTCCCGTTGAACTGCCCGCCGGAAAAAAGCCCTTCAATGTTTTTAAATTCGAGCGTCGCGTTGAGCTGCCGCGGATTGATGCAATCATACTCGATCGCATAGGCGTTCCTTACGATCTTCACATTTTCAAGCCCCGGGATCGTGCGGTACATCGCAAACTGTACATCCTCCGGCAGAGAACTGGACATACCGCTCAAATACATTTCGTTCGTATAATTTCCTTCGGGCTCAACAAAAATCTGATGTCGTTTTTTGTCGGGAAACTTCACGACCTTGTCCTCGATCGACGGACAGTACCTGGGGCCCGTTCCCTCGATCGCACCGGAGAAAAGCGGCGACCGGTCGAGGTTGGCGCGGATTATCTCATGCGTTTTTTCGTTCGTATAGGTCAGCCAGCACGACACCTGCTTTTTCTGGACGGCCGCGGGATCCGTGGAAAATGAGAACGGTACGATGTGTTCGTCCCCGGTCTGTTCTTCCATCTTGGAAAAATCGATGCTTCTGCGATCGACTCTCGCCGGAGTCCCGGTCTTGAACCGAAACAGCTCGATCCCGTTCGCCCGCAGGGAATCCGACAGATGATTTGCCGCCTGGAGGCCGTTCGGTCCCGTCGGATTGCTGACGTCCCCGTAAATGCAGCGGGAACGGAGGTAAACGCCGGTTGCCAGAACGACGGCCCGACAATGATAGACCGCGCCGGAATAAGTCCTGACGCCGGTGATACGGCGCTTTTCCGTCTTTTTGGCATCCGGGATCTCTTCCGTCAGGATCTCGGACACCTCGGCCTGACGGATCGTCAGCCGGTCCGTGTTTTCCAGCACCTTCCTCATGCTGCGCGTATAATCCTGCTTGTCGGCCTGCGCCCGGAGGGAATGGACGGCCGGGCCCTTTGATTCGTTCAGCATTTTCGACTGGATAAACGTTTTATCGATATTTTTTCCCATCTCGCCGCCGAGCGCGTCGAGTTCCCGCACGAGGTGACCTTTGGAACTTCCCCCAATATTCGGATTGCAGGGCATCATCGCGATGCTGTCGACGCTGACCGTAAACATGATCGTCTCAAATCCGAGGCGGGCCGCAGCCAGCGCCGCTTCGCATCCGGCATGACCCGCCCCGACGACAGCAATATCATAAGTTTCCTCTACAAAAGGCATTTTGGTCTCCTATTTTCCCATACAGAACCTGCTGAAAATCTCGTTGACAAGATCGTCTTCCACGGATTCGCCGATGATCAGCCCAAGTTTTTCATACGCGTTCATCAGATCGATCGAGAAGAAATCCTCCGGCATCCCGTTTTCAATGCTGTCCCTGACCATAAGGATGCTCTCGTGCGCCTCGCGGAGCGCGTTCGCATGACGCACGCTGGTGATCAGAATCTGATCGTTAAAATCGATCTCTCCGTCGTAGAACATGGACCGGATCCTTTTTTCCAATTCGTCGATCCCCGTTTCTTCTTTTGCCGAAACGGAGATCGCACGGTGTCCGGAAAGCCTGAAGATCTCATCCGGCGAGACGGTCTGTTCCAGATCGCTTTTATTCAAAAGAACGACTGCTTTTTTGTCTTTGATAAATTCCATGATCCGGAAATCGTTTTCATCAAGTGAAATCGACGCGTCGACGACATAAATGATGAGATCCGCGCCGGACGCCGCCTCGAGGGCCCTCGAAACGCCGATCTGTTCCACCTTGTCCTCGGTATTATGGATACCGGCGGTATCGACGATGTTCAGGCTGATCCCTTCCAGGCTGATCCGTTCTTCCAGAATATCCCTGGTCGTACCGGCGATATCGGTCACGATCGCGCGTTCATCGCCGACCAGAACATTCATGAGCGACGATTTTCCCGCGTTCGGCTTCCCGATGATCACCGTTTTGATCCCTTCCGCGACCACGCGTCCGTTTTTTGAGGAACGGATCAGATCGGAGAGCTCTTTTTCCATCCCGCAGATCGTTTTCAAAAGTCTTTCCGGATAGCCCTCAAGCGAGATATGTTCCGGATCGTCAAGCGCCGATTCGATGTAAGCGATCTCGTACAGGATCCGCTCCCTGAGATTTCTTATTTTCTTCGACAGACTTCCTCTTAACTGTCCCACCGACGATTTTAACGCATAATCGTTCTTCGCATTGATCAGGTCGATGACCGCCTCCGCCTGGGAAAGATCGATCCGGCCGTTTAAGAAGGCCCGTTTTGTAAATTCGCCCGGTTCAGCAAGCCTGGCCCCGGCTTTTAAGACCGCCTCCAGGATCCGTCTTGTAACCAGCATCCCGCCGTGGCAGTCGATCTCGACCGTATCTTCCGCAGTGAAGCTTTTCGGTTTCCGCATGACCATGACCAGCACTTCGTCGATCGGTTCATCCCCGTCGAAAAGAAAGCCATAATGGATCGTATGGCTTTCCGCTGTTAGAAGAACGTTTTCTTTTATTTCATGATCCCGCCGGCCATCCGGTTTCCCCGGGCGGAATATCCGACTCACAACGGAAATCGCTTCTTCGCCGCTGACGCGCACGATGCCGATCCCGGAATTACCCGCGGCCGTCGCGATCGCGGCGATCGTATCTGTCTGATTCATGGTCTGTTTCCTGTCTGCACCGTCATCCGTCGTAAAACCGGATCCGGTACGTTTTGATTCTGGCAACATCATAGCATAAAGGGGCTGCCATAGGCAACCCCTGTTTCTGCTGATTTAATATCTGCTTCTCTCTCTTCTGTCGTTCCTCGGTTTTCTGTCTCTCCGCTCGTCGCGCTTCAATGCGATCACCACATGGCGGAACGGCTCTTCGCCCTCGCTCTTGGTAAACACATATTTGTCGTTCTGCAGCGCCGAGTGAATGATCCTTCTTTCGTAGGGATTCATCGGTTCAAGGGAAACGGAGCGCCTTGTCCTCTTTACTTTATAAGCAATGTTTTTCGCAAGCGTTTCCAGCGTTTCCTTTCTTCTCTCGCGGTAATTCTCGGTGTCGAGCTTTACGCGAAGGTATTCCGAACTTTCCTTATTCACGACAAGGCTGACAAGATACTGCAGAGAATCCAGGGTCTGTCCGCGTTTTCCGATCAGAAGCCCCATTTCGTCGCCCGAAAGATCGATCGACATTTCCTTCTCCTCGTCGTTCATACTTGTCTCGACATGGACGACAAGTCCCATCGCTTCAAATACCGAATTCAAAAATCCTTCCGCTTTGTCTTCCAGACTTTCGATTTTTCCCGCACGGATAACAGCCGGTCTCTCGCCGATCAGACCGCCAAGAATTCCTTTATTTCCTCTGTCTACGACCTCATAGTGCAGCTTCTCACTGGACACGCCGAGCTGCAGTGAAGCCTGAACGATTGCGTCCTCAACCGTCTTCGCAGTTATTGTAATCATCTCCATAAGTAAACAGTACCTCCTTACTTATTTCTTATTACGCTTCTCGTGCGCTTCATTATATTTCTGGACCATAGCCGCCTTTGCGGCGATACTTCCGGGTTTTGCATTCGTATTGTAATACCGGTTGGACTCTTCGACCTGTTTCGCAGTCTTTTCCTTCTTGATCTCCTCTTCCTTTTTCTCTCTTTCCTGCTCTTCGCGGATCGATTTCAGGGAAGCGGTCGCGTTCTGCGATATCTTGGAAGGCGGAAGTCCCTGTTTTGCACGTTTCTTATTTACTTTTTCAAGATTTTTCTTTACCATCTCGTCAATGTCCACTTTTTCCATATAGGCATTGACAAACAGCTGCTGGATGATCTGGACGACGCTGGTCGCGATCCAGTAGATACCAAGACCTGCCGGCATCGAAATACAGATGAAAGCGGAAAACAGCGGCATTGTGATCATCATCGTCTGCATGGACTGCGCCATGGGGTTATCCGAATCCGCCTGCGGCTGCTGCCCGCTCATCAGTTTTGTACTGATATACTGGGACAAAGCTGCAAGTATCGGGATGATCCACGCAATCGACGGTATCCAGCCGGGAGCTTCGGCGATGTTAAGGCCGAGGAAATTGTTCATGCTTTCGATCGTCGCGGCGTTTTGTGAAATCACACCGGAGATCGCCGGGAACAGAGTTTCCAGTTCGGCCCACTGTGCCGTAGTAAATTTATAGAGCAGATCGACCAGTTTATCTGCGCTCGTAAAATCAAAAGCTTCGATCGATCTCACTCCTGCCGCACGAACAACATCCGTGATGCCCTGCAGTTTTTCAATATAACCGGGCTGCATCATCAACGGGTTTACGACGTTATCAAAATAAACCCTGACTGACGGCACATAGGCCGGGATATTCCATACGACACGGTACAGAGCAAATAAAATCGGCATTTGGATAATAAGCGGAAGACATCCGCTTGTCATGCTGGTACCGTATTTTTCATAAACAGCCTGCATTTCAACATTCTGCCGCTGCATCGATTCATTGTCCGTCTTACCCTTGTACTTCTTCTGGATCGCCTGGATCTCGGGGTTGATGATGGACATGAGTTTTGAAGATTTCTGCTGCTTGATCGTTAACGGAAGCATCAGCATCTTCATGACGATGGTAAATAAAATGATACACAAGCCGATATTCAGGATCCCGAACTGGCTTGTAAACCGGAAAATGACGTCCATGACATAGCCAAGGACTGTCGCAATAGGTCCCAGGATGGACCCTGCTTTCGTCAAAACCATAGCCTACCTCTTTTCTTTTTACGGAACCGGATCATAACCGCCCTTTGCAAACGGATGACAACGGAGTATCCGCCTGCAAGCAAGATAAGTACCTTTTACAGCGCCGTACTTCTGAAGTGCCTCGAGGGCGTATTGAGAGCACGTCGGCGTATAAATACAGTGAGGACCGATACACGGGGAAACGTATTTCCTGTATATCTTTATTATTCCGATCAGAATCTGTTTCATCAGCCTCTCACTTCGATTCTCTAAAAATGTTATGAAGTCCGCATAAGTGCAAAAAAGCACTCTCGATTTTGTCAAACTTTTTTTCCTTTGCCGCGGCGCGCGCGACCACAACGATGTCCACTCCGTCTTTTAATCTGTCCTGATTCAACCGGAAACTTTCCCGCACCAGCCGCACGAAGCGGTGGCGCTCGACGCTGTTTCCGAACTTCCTGCTGGCAGAAATTCCGATCCTTGTATCCTGTCGCCCGTTTTCGTATACATACATAATCAGGTACTTGTTGACAAATGATTTTCCTTTCCCGTAAACGGTCTGAAAATCACGGTTCTTTTTCAGTGAATTGAATCGCTTCATGATACCCTGTCAGACACATACATAAAAAAGAGTATCCAAAAGTTTCCCCAACTTCCGGATACTCTCTTGGATTCCGTTAGGCTGATAATCTTGCTCTGCCTTTCGCACGTCTTGCAGCCAGAACTTTTCTTCCGCCCGCGCTGCTCATTCTTGCTCTAAAACCATGTACTCTTTTTCTCTGAGTATTTTTCGGCTGAAATGTCATTTTCATGGGATTGGCACCTCCTCTTACTCTAAATTCAAGTACCTGTCTGAAAATATCAGGACTCATAAGGACATCGGTTCAATTATATAGAAGATATTTGCCTTCGTCAAGAGTTTCTTTTTCAAAAAAAATGAAAAAAAGGAACGGATTTTTGTCCGTTCCCATAAAATGTGTCCTCACATTTTTTCGTCACTATATTTAGTATCTTCTTATTTATAATATATTATGATGCCGATTGTCCTCTCACTTTGAAGAGCACCTTGACGACCGCCGTCGTAAGGATCCCGGCAACGATCGCTTCGGGAATACCAAAGCTCAATATGATCCCCAGGATAAACTTATAAACGTTTTCCACGGCTCCGTTTGAAGCGGCCACATAACTCTTTCCAAAGAAAATGTAGATACCGTTCATGACGAGCAGCGTATTCGTCATCGCGCCCGCGATACCGGCCAGCCAGAGAGCGATCGTCTGGCTTCCTTTTACATTACCGGCGACTTTCATGACAAATTCGTACATGTAATAGGCGGCAACTCCGATCAGAACGCGCGGAACGATCGCGATCACGACGCTCCACATATTTCCGCTGTTTCCACCGATCGTCACGAACGGACTGAAAACAAAGGAGGTTACCGACGGGGTCAGAGTCGCTTTGATCAGACTTGTCATTCCGAATACAAGGCCAAAGTAAGCTCCGTATTTCGGTCCGAGAAGAAGCGCTCCGATGATGACCGGGACGTGCATGATCGTCGCGTTCATAAAGCCCAGCGGGATGTAGCCCAGAAACGGTACTACTGACATGGCAATAATGATCGCGGTAAAGATCCCGGCAAGTGACATGTCCATTACTTTCTTGTCAACTTTCATATTCAATTTTCCTCCTGCTACTGTTCTTTATAAAAAGATACAATGCAATATAGTTACAGGCGAATTATACTATATTCCTCCTTTTCAGTCAATCTCTATTGACAAAATATTAACCGATTAACATAAGTTATCCCCAAATTGTGGATAGATTGTGGATAAGTCTATGGAAAAGTTGTGGATTTTACTATTTAAGATTGAAAAAAAAACGATTTTACGATATAATGGATGCACTAATACCTTCGGTCAGAAATGAGGAATACAGCCGTGTTAGAGAAAATTTTGGAAAAATGGGACGAGATATTATATAAGATCAAAGAAGAACATGATATAACCGACGTATCCTACCGGACATGGCTCCTTCCCCTTAAGCCTTACTCCGTCGACAAGAATGTTCTCACGATCATTGTCCCGGATGAATTTTTCAAAGGCTATGTAAAAAAGAAATATGATTTTCTCCTCCGATTTATGATCGAGGAAATAACGGGATTTCAGTGTGAGATCAATTTTGTCTTAAAGGACGAAACAAATACTTCAAATAAAAAAGAGAGACTGATCAACAACAACGTATCTTCCGTCAGCCAGCTTGCGATCCAGAACGCCAATCTGAATCCCAAATATACGTTTGATACGTTTGTTGTCGGAAACAACAATAATCTGGCTCACGCCGCCTCCCTTGCGGTCGCGGAGTCACCGGGAGAAATTTACAATCCTCTTTTTATTTACGGGGGAGTGGGACTCGGAAAAACGCATCTTATGCAGTCGATCGCCCATTTTATTTTAAAAAACAACCCGGAATCAAAGATCCTTTATGTGACGTCGGAAAAATTCACAAACGAACTGATAGACGCGATCCGTAACAAAAACAACGTAACGACAACGGAATTTCGCGAAAAATATCGGAACAACGATGTTCTTCTGATCGACGATATTCAGTTCATTATAGGGAAGGAAAGCACCCAGGAAGAATTTTTCCACACGTTCAACACCCTTTACGAATCAAAAAAACAGATCATTATCTCATCCGACCGGCCACCCAGAGAGATCGAAACTCTGGAAGACCGGCTGCGTTCCAGATTTGAATGGGGACTGACCGTTGACATCCAGCAACCGGACTACGAGACCAGAATGGCTATTCTTCGCAAAAAAGAAGAAATGGATGGATTTAATATTGATAATGAAGTAATAAAATACATCGCTACCAACGTAAAATCAAATATTCGTGAATTGGAGGGAGCTCTCACAAAGATCGTTGCTCTTTCAAAATTGAATAAAGTCGATATCAACATCGAGCTTGCGGAAGAAGCGCTGAAGGACCTAATTTCACCGGATACTGCGAGAGAAATCACCCCGCAGCTCATTATCAACATCGTATCCGAACATTTTGGTATTACATCACTCGACATAATCGGACAAAAGAGAAGCAAGGAACTTGTTTTTCCCCGTCAGATCGCCATGTATCTCTGCGACGATATGACTTCAGAATCTCTGCAGAGCATAGGAAAAGCGCTGGGAGGACGCGATCATACAACAATCATTCACGGTATCAGAAAAATCAGCTCTGAACTTTCAGAGAATGAGTCTTTAAGAAATACCGTGGAAATATTAAAAAAGAAGATCAATCCTCCACAATAAAATGTGGATTTCACTGTGGATAACATGTGAATAAAAAGGCCTGTGGACAAACCCCGGGTTATCCTTTCCTTTTTAAGACGATTCCCACAGGATGATCAACCTGAGAATTCCTCTTAAATTAAAGGATAAATGCACTTATTCACAAATCAACATCGCCTAATACGAATACGACTAAAATCTATTAATTTATATCTCTATAGATTTTGCTCTCAACAGAAAGGAATTTTAAAATTATGAAGTTAGCATTTCAAAAATCGTCTCTTTTAAACAGCATCAATATCGTTTTAAAGGCGGTCTCTTCCAAAACGACTATGCCGATCCTGGAATGCATCCTGATCGATGCAACTTCCGATCATATAAAGCTCACTTCAAATGATATGGAACTTGGTATTGAGACAAAAGCGGAAGGCGAGATCATCGAAAAAGGAAAAATTGCGCTTGATGCAAAACTGTTTTCCGAAATCATCCGGAAACTGGCGGATTCCGAATCTCAGGTTTTTATTGAATCGGATGAGAACTTCAATACGACGATCCGCTGCGAGAGCTCCGTCTTCAGGATCCAGGGAAGAGACGGTGAGGAATTTGCTTATCTTCCATACATTGAAAAGAATAAATATATCTGCCTGTCCCAGTTCACCTTGAAGGAACTGATCCGTCAGACGTTGTTTTCCATCTCCGTCAACGACAGCAATAAAATGATGACAGGCGAACTGTTTGAAGTGAACGATGGAAAACTCAGAGTGGTTTCTCTTGACGGCCACCGTATGTCGATCAGAAAAGTGGAACTGAAGGACAACTATGAGAATACCAGGGTCATCATCCCCGGAAAAACCTTAAATGAAATCAGCAAAATACTGAACGGAGACAATGAGAGCGAGGTTCTTATTTTCTTCAGCAGCAACCATGTTCTGTTTGAGTTTGACGACACGATCGTTGTTTCACGTCTGATCGAAGGAGAATATTTCAAGATCGATCAGATGCTTTCAAACGATTATGCGACAAAGGTAAGGATCAACCGGAAAGAATTCATGGATTCGATCGAGAGAGCCAGCATCCTGATCCGTGAAAATGACAAGAAGCCGATCATCCTCAACATTGAGGAATTAAAGATGAATATACGTCTTAATTCCAGTTTTGGAACGATGAATGAAGACATTCTTATCAACAAGAGCGGAAACGATCTGATGATCGGTTTCAATCCGAAGTTTTTGAGCGACGCTCTCCGCATTATTGACGATGAGGAAGTTGATCTTTACATGATGAACGCGAAATCTCCGTGTTTTATCAAAGACGAAGAGGAAAAGTATATTTATCTGATTCTTCCAGTCAACTTTAATGCTTCCGCCATTTAACGGAGGAAAAAAATGGATACAATACATATAAAAGATGATTTTATCAAGCTCGGACAGGCGCTTAAACTGGCCGGGATGGTGGAATCTGGCGCAGAAGCAAAGGCCGCGGTTCAGGATGGTCTTGTAGAGGTCAACGGAGAGGTGGAATATAAAAGGGGAAGAAAACTCTGTCCCGGAGACGAGTTTTCGTATAAAGGAAAGATATTCCATGTTCATTGAATCGATCGAACTGCTGAATTACAGAAATTATAACGATCTGCATATAGAATTTCATGAAGGAACAAACGTCCTCTACGGTGATAACGCACAGGGGAAAACAAATCTTCTGGAAGCCATTTATGTGTGCGGTACGACAAAATCTCACAGAGGCAGCAAGGACAGGGAGATCATCTGTTTCGGGAAAGACGAATCCCATATCAAGATGATCGTAAAAAAAGACAGCGTTCCTTATCGGATCGATATGCATTTGAAAAAGAACAAGCCGAAGGGCGTCGCCGTGAACGGCATTCCCATAAAAAGAGCAAGCGAACTATTCGGCATCGTCAATATAATTTTCTTTTCTCCTGAAGATCTGAACATTATCAAGGAGGGACCGGCAGCCAGGAGAAGGTTTATTGATTTAGAATTATGTCAACTTAATAAATTTTACGTTTACAATCTGATCCAATATAACAGAGTTGTTATACAGAGAAATAAGCTGTTGAAGGAAATTGATTACAATCCTCAGCTTGAGGAAACCGTTTCCGTGTGGGATGAACAGCTTGTAAAATACGGAAATGAACTGATTAAGATCAGAACTGCTTTTATTCGTGATTTAAATCAGATTATTCATAATATTCATTTTCATCTTTCCGGAGAGAAGGAAGAACTGACCATCCGATATGAACCGAATGTAACGGAACAGGATTTTGAGATGAATCTTGAAAGGAACCGTTTTCAGGAATTTCGTCAGAAAATGACTTTAACGGGTCCTCACAGAGATGATCTCAGCTTTATGGTGAACGGAACGGATATCCGGAAATTCGGTTCCCAGGGACAGCAGAGAACGGCTGCCCTTTCCTTAAAACTTGCGGAAATTGAGCTGGTAAAGAGAACGGTAAAGGATTGTCCGGTTCTTTTGCTTGACGATGTGCTGTCGGAGCTTGACAGCAGCCGTCAGGAACATCTTCTGTCGGAGATCAATCAGATCCAGACGATCATTACCTGTACCGGACTTGACGATTTTGTAAACAGTAAATTTCATATGGATAAAATTTTTAAGATCACAGAAGGAACAGTGGAAAGAGAAAATTAGGGATTCAGCTTATAAGGAGGAACTTTATGAGTTCAGACTACAGTGCGGAACAAATACAAATTCTTGAAGGTCTCGAAGCCGTAAGAAAAAGACCCGGAATGTACATCGGAAGTACATCCGCGAGGGGCCTTCATCATCTTGTATATGAAATTGTTGATAATTCAGTCGATGAGGCGCTTGCCGGTTACTGTGATTCGATCGACGTGCAGATTAATCCTGACAATTCAATTACTGTTGAAGACGACGGGCGCGGTATCCCTGTCGATATTCAGAAAAAGGCCGGTATCCCGGCGGTCGAGGTCGTATTTACGATTCTCCATGCCGGCGGAAAATTCGGCGGCGGGGGATATAAGGTTTCCGGCGGTCTGCACGGCGTGGGTGCTTCCGTTGTAAACGCTCTTTCCGAATGGCTGGAAGTGGAAGTATATTCGGATGGCAAAATATATAAACAGAGATACGAACGCGGAAAAACCATGTATCCGCTTAAGGTGGTCGGAGAATGCCCGGCTGATAAGCATGGAACAAAGGTCCATTTTCTGCCGGATAAGCAGATTTTTGAAGATACAGTCTATGATTATGACACGTTGAAGATCCGTCTGCGTGAAACAGCGTTTCTTACCAAAAATCTGAAGATAACGCTGCGCGACGAGAGAGAGGAAAAAAGAGAAAAGACGTTCCACTACGAAGGAGGCATCAGGGAGTTTGTTACCTATTTGAATCGTAGCAACGTCGCTCTTTACGATCAGGTCATTTACTGTGAAGGAAAGAAAGATAATGTTCTCGTTGAGGTTGCAATGCAGCACAACGATTCCTACACGGAAAATATTTACAGCTTCGTAAATAACATCAATACACCGGAAGGCGGCACTCACCTTACCGGCTTTAAGAATGCCCTGACGAAGACTTTAAATGATTACGGAAGAAAAAACAAGATATTAAAGGACAGCGAACCCGCCCTTTCCGGCGAGGATATCCGCGAGGGACTGACCGCTATCATCAGCGTTAAACTGGAAGAGCCGCAGTTTGAAGGACAGACAAAGCAAAAACTGGGCAACAGCGAAGCCCGCGGCGCGGTCGACAGTATACTCAGCGAGCAGTTGACTTATTTCCTGGAGCAGAATCCGGTCACGGCAAAACAGATCGTTGAGAAATCCGTTCTTGCCCAGCGTGCGCGTGCGGCCGCGAGAAAAGCAAGAGATCTTACAAGAAGAAAAACCGTTCTGGACGGGCTTTCCCTTCCCGGAAAACTTGCCGACTGTTCGAGCAGAAATCCGGAAGAGTGCGAAATCTACATCGTTGAGGGAGATTCCGCGGGCGGTTCCGCAAAAGACGCGAGAAATAAGAGCACGCAGGCTATCCTTCCGCTGCGCGGTAAAATTTTGAACGTAGAAAAAGCAAGACTGGATCGGATATACGGGAATGCGGAGATCCGTTCGATGATAACGGCGTTCGGCACTGGGATCCATGAGGATTTTGACATCACAAAGTTGCGTTATCACAAGATCATTATCATGACGGATGCGGATGTTGACGGCGCGCATATCAGTACGCTGTTATTAACGTTCATCTATCGCTTTATGCCGGAACTGATCAAACAGGGATATGTTTATCTCGCGCAGCCGCCGCTTTATAAAGTCGAAAAGAACAAGAAAGTCTGGTACGCGTACGACGACGCGGAACTGGCAAATATTTTGAATGAGATCGGCCGGGATCAGAACAACAGCATCCAGCGGTATAAGGGACTCGGAGAAATGGATGCGGAACAGCTCTGGGAGACGACTATGGACCCGGAACGCAGGATCCTTCTTCGCGTTACAATGAATGAAGAGATGACTTCGGAGATCGATCTGACGTTTACGACGCTGATGGGAGATCAGGTAGAACCAAGACGTGAATTTATCGAATTGAATGCAAAATATGGAACTTTGGATATCTGAGTAATTGAGTATTGACAGCTGTTTATTGTTTGACATGAGAAGGGTGGATAAAGATGGAGCCGAATATTTTTGATAAAATTCACGAGATCGATCTGAAAAAAACAATGGAAAAGTCGTATATCGACTATGCTATGAGCGTTATCGCCGCCAGAGCCCTGCCGGATGTCAGAGACGGTTTAAAACCCGTCCAGAGACGCGTGCTCTATTCGATGGTCGAGTTGAACAACGGACCGGACAAGCCTCACAGAAAGAGCGCCCGTATCGTCGGCGATACGATGGGTAAATACCATCCCCACGGGGACAGTTCCATCTACGGCGCTTTGGTCAATATGGCCCAGAAATGGTCGATGCGTTATATGCTCGTCGACGGTCACGGAAACTTCGGTTCGATCGACGGAGACGGCGCGGCCGCCATGCGATATACGGAAGCGCGCTTAAGCAAGATTTCTGTCGAGATGCTTGCTGATATCAACAAAGATACCGTAGATTTTGTTCCGAACTTTGACGAGACGGAAAAAGAGCCGGTCGTGCTTCCGGCGAGATTTCCGAATCTTCTGGTAAACGGCGGAACAGGCATCGCCGTCGGTATGGCGACCAATATACCTCCGCATAATCTGCGCGAGGTTATCGCCGCGGTCGTAAAAATTATTGACAATCAGGTCGAGGAAAAACGTTCCACTTCGATCGACGAGATCCTTAACATTATAAAGGGACCTGATTTCCCGACGGGAGCGGAGATCCTCGGAAAGAGCGGCATCGAAGAGGCGTACCGCACCGGGCGCGGAAAAATCAAAGTGCGCGCCGTCACAAATATCGAAACGATGCCGAACGGAAAGAGCCACATCATTGTGACGGAACTTCCGTATCTGGTCAACAAGGCGCGTCTGATCGAGAAGATGGCCGAACTCGTCAAGACAAAGAAGATCGACGGTATCGTCGCGATCACGGATGAGTCGAACCGGGAAGGTCTGCGCATCAATATCGAACTGCGCCGCGATGTAAACGCGAACGTTATCCTGAATCAGCTGTTAAAGCATACGCAGCTTCAGGATTCTTTCGGCGCGATCATGCTTGCTCTGGTCAACAATGAGCCGAAGGTCCTGAATATTCTGCAGATGCTGGAATATTATTTGGATCACCAGAAGAACGTGGTAACGCGCCGTACAAAGTACGATCTCAATAAGGCCGAAGAGCGCGCTCACATTTTGGAGGGACTGTTAAAGGCGCTCGATCATATCGACGAGGTCATCAAAATTATCCGTGGATCCGCCAATGTAGCGGAAGCAAAAGCGGAACTGATGAGCCGCTTCGGTCTTTCCGACGCGCAGTCCCAGGCGATCGTGGATATGCGTCTGCGCGCTCTGACCGGTTTGGAGAGAGCCCGTCTGGAAAATGAATATAATGAATTGGAGAAAAAGATTGCAGAATTGAAAGCAATTCTTGCCGATGAAAACAAACTTCTTGAAGTGATCAAGAGCGAACTGCTGGTTATCTCCGAAAAATACGGGGACGACAGAAGAACGAAGATCGGCTTCGACGACGATATGTCCGTTGAGGATCTGATCCCGGACGACGATGCGGTTATCGCAATGACGAATCTCGGATACATCAAGAGAATGTCCGTCGATAATTTCCGGAGCCAGAACAGAGGCGGCAAGGGCATCAAGGGAATGCAGACGATCGAGGAAGACTTTATTCAGTATCTGATGATGACGACAAATCATCATTATATCATGTTCTTCACGAATACGGGCCGCTGCTACCGGATCAAGGCGTACGAGATCCCGGAAGCCGGGCGCACCGCAAGAGGAACGGCGATCGTCAATCTCCTGCAGCTGCAGCCGGAGGAGAAAGTGACCGCGATCATCCCGATGGGAGAGATCGATAATACGAAATTCCTCTTCATGGCGACGAAGAACGGCATGGTAAAGAAAACCAGGATGAGCGAGTACGCCAACGTCAGGAAGACGGGCCTTCTTGCTATCCTTCTCCGCGAGGGCGACGAGCTGATCGAAGTTAAGCTGACCGATAATACAGAGGACATTTTCCTTGCGACGAAATACGGCATGTCGATCCGTTTCAGCGAGACGGATGCCAGAATCACTGGCCGCGTTTCCTACGGCGTGATCGGAATGAAGCTGGACGAGGGCGACGAGGTCGTCGGTATGCAGATGGAGAGCCAGGGCGAGTTGATGCTGGTGGCCTCGGAAAAAGGTTACGGAAAGAGGACCAGAATTTCCGAGTTCAAGCGACAGATCCGCGGAGGAAAGGGACTCATCTGCTATAAGGTAACGGAAAAGACAGGAAATATGATCGGAATGAAGCTTGTCAACGACGACAGGGATATTATGCTTATTACAAATGAGGGAATCCTGATCCGCATGGGCGTGGCGAATATTTCGATCATCGGAAGAAATACCTCCGGCGTCAAACTGATGAGCATCGATCCGAATTCCAATGTCCGAGTCGCTACGATCGCGAAGGTCCGGGAGAGCAATCACAGCGAGGAAGACGAAAATCAGGATTTTGACGAAGAAAACGGTCCCGATCCGGAAGAAGCCGAGTAAGACGGATCGTCATACGGAGAAAGGATAACGGAATGAGAACGGTTTCTGTCAGCGAGATAACGAAAAATGTCCGGGAAATGTGCATCGAGGCCAATTATTTCCTTTCCGATGATATGAAAGAAGTGTTTTGCGAAGCGGTCGAAAAGGAAAAAGCGCCGCTCGGAAAACAGATTTTAATGCAGCTTGAAGAAAATTTAAAAATCGCCGGGGAAGATAAGATCCCGATTTGCCAGGATACGGGTATGGCTGTCGTTTTCATGAAAATCGGACAGGACGTGCATTTTGTGGACGGCAGTCTTACGGATGCGGTCAACGAGGGAGTCCGTCAGGGTTATATCGACGGATTCCTTAGAAAATCGGTGGTGAAAGACCCGATCGAACGGATCAATACGAACGACAATACACCCGCGGTCATTCATTACGAGATCGTCGACGGCGATGGGATCGAAATAACGGTCGCGCCGAAGGGGTTCGGCAGCGAAAATATGAGCCGCGTGTTCATGCTGAAACCGGCGGATGGGATCGAGGGCGTGAAGGAAGCGATCCTCACCGCGGTAAAGGACGCGGGACCGAACGCATGTCCGCCGATGGTGGTCGGCGTCGGCATCGGCGGTACTTTTGAAAAGTGCGCCCTGATGGCGAAACATGCGCTGACAAGAGATCTGAAGGAAAAACCGGCATCTTCCTATGTCGGCGCGCTCGAACGGGAAATGCTGGAAAAGATCAACCGTCTCGGAATCGGTCCCGGCGGTCTCGGGGGAACGGTCACCGCTCTGGCGGTCAATATCGAAACTTATCCAACGCATATCGCCGGTCTTCCGGTAGCGGTCAATATCTGCTGTCATGTGAACCGCCATGTGCACAGAACGATTTGACGGTACGGATCTTACAACGGACGGGAGAAAACGATGAATCAGAATATACAGGTACCCATGTCAAAAGAGACCGCGAGACAGCTGCACGCGGGCGATTACGTCTATTTGTCCGGCACGATCTATACGGCGCGGGACGCAGCCCATAAAAGAATGAAGGAAGCGCTTGATCGCGGCGAATCGCTGCCGGTCGATCTGAACGGGATCGTAATTTACTATATGGGACCGTCTCCGGCCCGGGAAGGACGGCCGATCGGGGCCGCCGGACCGACGACGGCCAGCCGGATGGACAAATATACGCCGGAGCTTCTTGATCTCGGCATGGGTGCGATGATCGGTAAGGGAAAAAGAAGCAGGAGCGTCATCGACGCGATCATCCGAAACGGCGCCGTTTATTTTGCTGCGGTCGGCGGCGCGGGCGCTCTCTTATCCAAGAGGATCCTCAAGTCGGAAGTCGTCGCCTACGACGATCTGGGAACGGAGGCGATCCGCAGACTGGAAATTGAAAACTTTCCGGTTATCGTGGTCGTCGATTCGGAAGGAAACAACCTTTATGATACGGCCGCCGAAAAGTATGCCGGATAAAAGTACAGGAAAAGAACAATGAGACGAATTGCTTTTATGGTATTAAAAGTCCTTCCTTATATACCCTGGTGGTTTTTCAAACTCTGCCGTTTCGGCAGGGAGGATGATCCCCATACGGAACAGGAACGCTACGACTTTCTGAGATACATGGTGAAACGCGTGAACAGAAGCGGCCGCGTTACCGTCAAGGTTTACGGTGTGGAGAATATTCCGGAGGAAAACGGATTTATCCTGTTCCCGAATCATCAGGGCCTTTTTGATGTGCTCGCGATTATCGACGGAAATCCAAAACCGTTCGGCGTGCTGGTCAAAAAAGAGGTAAAGGATGTCATTCTCGTAAAACAGGTGATTGCTCTTCTCAGAGGACGCTCGATCGACCGCGAGGACACAAGAAGCGCGGTTACGCTGATCAATGAGATCGCCGGGGAGGTGAAATCGGGAAGAAATTATCTGATTTTCCCGGAAGGGACCCGGAGCCGTCAGGGGAATCTTATCCTGGACTTTAAGGCGGGCACGTTTAAGAGCGCCATGAAGGCAAAATGTCCGATCGTTCCGGTCGCGCTGATCGACTGCTTCAAGCCCTTTGATATTGCTTCCATTAAGAAGGAAACGGTACAGGTCCACTTCCTGGAACCGATTTGCTACGATCAATATATGGGATTAAAATCGGTCGAAATCGCACATCTTGTACATGACAGAATACAGGCAAAAATTAACGAATTTAAGGGATAAAAAGCTGTTGACAAAACGTTTTTTTACAAGTATAATACTCTATGCGTCTGGTTTTTACCCAGATTATTTATAGCCTATTATCAACTACGGCAGTAAGGAGAAATACTCAAGAGGCCGAAGAGGCGCCCCTGCTAAGGGTGTAGGTCGGGAAACCGGCGCGAGGGTTCAAATCCCTCTTTCTCCGCTCTGTTTTCAAAAAGAAAAAATTTTTGAAAAACAGTAAAAAACCTGTTGACAAACGAATTTCGATATGCTAATATATGGAAGTTCGCCGCCCACCGAAAGCACTTAATGAGAGCAAGCGAAAGCGAAGCGCGAATTTAGTGCGAGGCAGTCCGCGAATCATAACGAACGCGAGTACAAACGAAGCGTGAGTTTAGCTGAGCGGACATACCGCTTAAGAGCGGAGGCGGAAACAGGAAAGCACCTTGAAAACTGAACAGCATATAAAACCCTGAAAGATTCTTAAAAATGGC
>CANQGL010000032.1 GCA_947623185.1 uncultured Lachnospiraceae bacterium | reverse complement strand
TGTAGGGCCATAAATGTAGGTACATTTTCTCAAAATCCCGCAAGCCGCATAAAAACGGCAAAAGCCAGGAACTATCAACAAAAAAGGAGTCGAAAACGGCTCCTTTTTCGCTTCACAAGTGGCAAACTCGGGTAATAACATAAATATCCTTAAAAATCAAGCGCTTTTTTCCGTTCCGGCGGGTTCTTCAAAGATCATTGCGGCGCGGGGCCCGATTTCCACGCGCAGGATCCCGTCTTCAACCGGACAGGACACTTTCCCGGCGTTGTAGCGCTCCTCATCCGTCACCATGATCCGCGTGACGGAGTCCCCTTCGATGCCGGTCTCCCAGACGGGGATCTCGACATACTGGCTGTAATCCTCGCTGTTTACGAGCACCACGCCGCGGCCCGCCGCGCTGAACCGTCCGTAGGCGATGATGCCGTGACCCGCCAGAAGCGGCTTGAGGCTTCCGTTTCGGAACGCGGGATTTCGTTTCCGGATCCCGGTCATGTATTTATGGAACTCGATCAGTTCCAGATTCTCATGTCCCCACGGATAGGGCCGTCTGTTGTCCGGATCCGTCCAGCCGCAGACTCCCGCTTCGTCGCCGTAATAGATCGTCGGCGCGCCCGGCCACGTCATCTGGACCACCACCGCGGCCCTGAAAAGCCCGTAGCTGATCCCCTCCGCGGCGGCAGCCGCTCCTTTTGTATGCAGGCGTCCGACCGTCGCGTTCGTCCGGGTGAGGAACCGCGAATGGTCGTGGTTGGACAGCTCGTTCATCGCCGCGTAGATCGAGCACGAAGGCATCCTGCCCATGGCCTCGGTCATGGCGCGCATGAACGCCTCGCCGTCATGCCGGAGCTCCTCGTCCTTCTTGTCGCTGTGTTTCTCCATGCCGGTCAAAAACCAGGTGAGCGGATCCATGAACGCGTCGTAGTTCATGACCGTATCCCATTCGTCGCCGCCCAGCCACGGCGCAGGGTCCCCGTAATGTTCGGAAAGGATCAGGGCGTCCGGCCGTACCTCGCGCACGGCGCGCCGGAAATCCTTCCAGAACCGGTGATTGAACTCCGGCGAATGGCCGAGATCAGCCGCCACATCCAGTCTCCATCCGTCCGCGTTGTAGGGCGGAGACAGCCATTTCCTGGCAACGTCGAGAATGTACCGGTACAGGACCTTCGATCCCTCGTAATTTAACTTCGGCAGCGTCTCATGGTTCCACCAGCCCTCGTAAGTATCGTTGTCCGGCCAGCCTTTCCTGTCGCGGAAACGGAAGAAATCGCGGTAAGGACTGTCCGCGGAGCCGTACGCGCCGGGCTGATAACCGCCGCTTCTCTCGTAGATCTTTTCGCGGTCCAGCCATTTGTTGAACGAACCGCAGTGATTGAAGACGCCGTCGAGGATCACCCTCATACCGCGCGCGTGGATCTCCTCGATCAGCCGGGCCAGGAGCGCGTCGCTGGCCGCCAGATTATCCGGATCGGTCGTCCGCACCGAATATTTTTCCGCCTCATGGTTATCCGTCGAATCCCGGTAGACAAGTCCGTCGGCGTCCTTTACGATCGCGCCGTAATGCGGATCGACGTGTTCATAGTCCTGGCAGTCGTACTTGTGATTCGAGGGCGAGACAAAGATGGGGTTCAGATAGATCACTTCGACCTTCAGGCTCTTCAAGTAATCCAGCTTATTCATGACGCCCGCAAGATCGCCCCCGTAAAAACGGTCCACGTCGAACACGGAGAGCTTCGCGTTCCAGTCGGTCACGCGGGTCACGGGCGCTCCGAGATATACATATTCATCCGTCACCACGTCGTTGGACGGATCCCCGTTGCAGAAGCGGTCGACGAAGATCTGGTACATCACCGCGCCTTTCGCCCACTCCGGCACATGAAAACCGGGAATGATGCAAAACGCGTACCGCGGATCCGGCGCGCAGGAAACTCCCCTCCTGTCGTATACACAGGCGGCTTCCGTTTCCTCCTCCGGCGTGATCTCAAAATAATAATCCAGCGTATCCTCTCCGGCCAGCAGGCTCGTCTCGTAATAATCGAACCGGCCCTGCGTTCCGGTCTTTGTCAGTTCCTTTCTTTCCGATCCCCCACAGATCAGGCAGACATGCTTTACCTCGTCCTTTGCGGTCCGAAACCGCAGCTTCACAGAGTCACCCGGATCCGGTTCCACCGGTATCCGGTAATCAACGGTTCCGTCACAAAACAAAGCCGCTCTGTTCATATAAAGAAAATTCCCCTTCCGGTCAGCCTTAAATGCAATGATTTTTGTTATTTTATACGTTATATTTTATTATACATGAAAGCGCGCCATTTTGCACGCACTTTTCATACGGCCGGGCAATTTCTTTTCTGTGGGGGAGCAGGCAAGCCGAAAGGCGGCCAGACCGGGGCGGCAGGCGATGGGACGCGCGACGCGCGGCAGCCGGACGAGGACGGACGATGAAGGAGCGGCGGACAGGGCGGGAACCGGCCTGACAACGAGCCCGTCCGGGCGGAACCGCGCACGCGCCCATAAAGACGGGAAAAGACCGGCGGGGGGAACCGCCGGCCTTCTCTCGGAAAAGGTATTATGTCTCTTATGGGGTATAGCAAAACTATATAATGTATTGGGGGGTTACGAGTGTAATATACCACATGATTCGGAATAAATGTGCACAAACTTTAATATATATGCAAAAATTTTTTTGTATAAATTCACTTTGGCCCCCGGATGTTTGTGCAAAACTAACATTCGTAATAAAAAATCGGCGTTTGCTTATATTTATTTTGTGCAAACGCCGAAAAACTTTATTTTCTTAATGTGTCTTATGCAATTAATGTAATAAACCTTTCAACTCCGGGTTTTCTTATGCAAACAGAGCGTCGAACTCTTCGCGTCCGATCTTCTCCCGCTCGATCAGCAGCTCGCAGCACCTGTGAAGGACCTGCTCGTGCGCGAGGATGATCTGTTTCGCCTTCGCGTAACACTCGTCGATGATCCGCTTGACCTCGGCGTCGATCGCGGTCGCCACGCCTTCGCCGTAGCTGCGCGTATGCGCCAGATCGCGTCCGATGAAGACCTCGTCGCCCTCGTCGCCGTAGTCGATCATGCCGACCGCCTCCGACATTCCGTACTTCGTCACCATCGCCCGCGCGATCCCGGTGGCCTGTTTGATGTCCTGCGAGGCGCCGGTCGTCACGTCGTCGAAGACGATCTCCTCGGCGATCCGGCCGCCTAGCGCCACCATGATCTCCTGGAGCATACGGCCCCTGGTATTGAACATTTCGTCCTTTTCCGGCAGCGGCATCGTATACCCGGCCGCTCCCATGCCCGTCGGGATGATCGAGATCGTGTGGACCGGCCCGACGTCGGGAAGCTCATGGAACAGGATCGCGTGACCGGCCTCGTGATACGCCGTGATGCGCTTTTCCTTCTCGGACATCACGCGGCTCTTTTTCTCCGCGCCGATCCCCACCTTGACGAACGCCTGCTCGATGTCCGCCTGGCAGATGAAGCGCCGGCTGCCTCTCGCCGCCGTAATGGCCGCCTCGTTCAGCAGGTTCTCCAGATCCGCGCCTGTGAATCCGGCGGTGGTCTGCGCGATCTTTTTAAGGTCGACGTCGTCGCCGAGCGGCTTATCCTTCGCGTGGACCCTGAGGATCTCCTCGCGGCCCCGGATATCCGGCCGCCCCACTCCGACCTTGCGGTCGAAACGTCCGGGACGCAGGATCGCGGGATCGAGGATATCGACGCGGTTCGTCGCCGCCATTACGATGATCCCCTCGTTTACGCCGAATCCGTCCATCTCCACGAGGAGCTGGTTCAACGTCTGCTCTCTCTCGTCGTGGCCGCCGCCCATACCCGTGCCGCGGCGCCTCGCCACCGCATCGATCTCGTCGATGAAGACGATGCAGGGCGCGTGTTTTTTCGCCTCCTCAAACAGGTCGCGGACGCGCGACGCGCCCACGCCGACATAAAGTTCAACAAAGTCCGAACCGGAGATCGAGAAGAACGGGACGCCCGCCTCGCCCGCGACGGCTTTCGCCAGAAGCGTTTTTCCGGTCCCGGGCGGGCCCACGAGCAGAACGCCCTTGGGGATCCGCGCGCCCAGGTTCGTATATTTGGACGGGTCCTTCAGGAAATCGACGATCTCGGCCAGCTCCGCCTTCTCCTCGTCGAGCCCCGCCACCTTGGAAAAGTTGACGGAGTTCGTCGTGCTCATCTTCGCGCGGCTCTTTCCGAAATTCATCGTGCGGGCGTTCGTGCCGCCGAGCCGGGCGTTCATATACATGATCATGAATACGATCACGACCGCCGAAAGGCCGATCGGCAGGATCACCGACATCAGATAATTTTCCTGCGGAACATCGTCCAGCCTGTAATCGATCCGGTTTTCGGTCAGGAGCCGTTCCGTCTCCTTAACGTCCGACACCGCGACCTCGTTTCGCTCGCCGTCCGTCATCAGGATCTGCAGGACGCCCGTCGGGGCCTGCTGGTTCTGCTTGATGACCGCTTCCTGGATCGTGTTGTTCTCGATCGCGACCATCAGATCCTGATGGGTCATTTTATCGCCGAACAGACTGCCTGACGTAGTCAGGGACGCCATCATTGACAGGAATGACGCCACCAACAGGATCAGGAGAAGTCCGCGGACTAATTGGTTCTGCCTCAACTGACTGCCTCCTTATTCTGGCTCCACAACCCCGATATACGGCAGATTACGATATTTCTGATCGTAGTCCAGGCCGAAACCGACCACGAATTCGTCCGGGATGGAAAAGCATGTATAATCGACCTTTACCTGTTTTATCACACGGCGCGACGGCTTGTCAAGGAGCGTGCAGAGCCGGACCGACGCCGGGTTCCGCTTTTTCAGGATCTCGATCAGATACGCGAGGGTCCGGCCCGAATCGATGATGTCCTCAACGATCAGCAGATTTTTTCCCTCGATCGGCTCATCCAGATCCTTGATGATGCGGACCACGCCGGACGATTCCGTTCCCGCGCCGTAGCTGGACACCGACATAAAGTCGATCGTGACCTCCGGCAGTTCGAGCCGCTTGGCGAGCTCGCAGGCAAAAAACGCGCCGCCTTTCAGGACGCTGATCATATGAACGGATCTTCCCTGATAATCGTGGTTGATCTGTGCGGCGATCTCCCGCACCTTCCTGTTAACTTCTTCCTCCGGGATCAGAACTCTGATTCTTTCAGCCATAATCTTCTCCTTCGTACACCGTTATCTCGATGACTGTCTGCGTGTCTGCGGTTACCTTATAATATTCGCTGATCCTGTGGCCGACGATCCAGATGATATGATCGCCGTCCGCGAGGAGCAGAACGCCGTCCCGCTCTTTCTCCGGTATCTTTTCGTCGATGAAATACCGCCGCAGCGATTTCCGCTTTCCGCCGGGCAGGCAGAAATAATCGCCCTCTTTCCGGCTGCGAAAGACCGGTTCCGAGTTTATTTTACCATAATCGAACCATTTCGTATACTGCTTTTTTGGAATTTCAAGACCGTTTTCCCACGGAAATGTGCGCATTTTGCAAGGCGGGACCGAAAAGCCCGCCTTCGGGGCCTCCGCCTTTGCGACGGAAAGCCTTTCATACCCGCGCACGGCCCTAAGCCCATAGGGGAGATCGGCCTCCGCGCCGTTTCCGGGCCCGCTAAGATCCATGACCGCCCGAACATGCCGCTCGGAGATGTCTTTTCTGCTCCCGGCCGCCCGTCCGATCATCTCGCGCACGAGATAACGGCGGATAATGTCCGGCTGATTATCGAATACGGAGACCGCGATGCCGTTATCCCCGTCCAGAAGGCCGAGCGCCTGTTCCCGCAGGTAACTGTCGGCCTCGGCCGCCAGCGCCGCCGTATTCAGGATGTGTTCGGCCGCGCGCCCGTTGATCTCCGTCCGGATCCACGGCATCAGGCCGTTTCGGATGCGGTTGCGCATATACAGATCCCCGCTGTTCGTGGCGTCCTCGCGCCATGCGATCCCTTTTTCGCGCAGCCACGCCTCGATCTCCCCGCGCGACAGGCAGAGCAGCGGCCGGATCAGCTTCCCCCGGACCGGCGGGATCCCGCCCAGTCCCTTAAGGCCGCTCCCCCGGAACAGGTTCATCAGGACGGTCTCCGCGTTGTCGTCCCTGTGATGGGCCGTGGCGATCTTTTCGCACGAAAAATGTCGTGCCGTTTCCTCCAGATGCCGGTAGCGCAGCGTGCGCCCGGCTTCCTCCTCCGAGAGGCCCTCGCGCTTTGCGAACGCCTCCACGTCCTCGTGCGCGGACTCGAACGGCACCGAGAGCGACGCGCAGAGCTCTCGCACATACGCCTCATCCCCGTCCGCCTCCGCGCCCCGGAGCCCGTGATTCAAATGAAAAGCAGCCAGGCGGATCCCCAGTTCATCCCTAAGTTCATGGAGCAGAAAAAGCAGGCAGACGGAATCCGCGCCGCCCGATACCGCCAAAAGGACGCCGTCTCCTCTGTCTGCCATTTTGTTCTCCCGAATGTAATTCGCTGTCCGCTTTCTGATCTCTCCCGTATTCATCCCTTTTATCCTTCACCGCTCCCCGGGGCCTGTCCCCGGTATGCGGCGCATTTTTCTGTACGGCCCGTCTTTTGTCCGCCGTCTATCTCCCGTACACGCTGCCGACCAAAACCGTCATGTCATCCCGCGGTTCGCCCTCGAACGACAGCGCGAACGTCAGGATCATCTCCGCCGTCTCCTGCGGCCCGGCCGCCGGAAGTCCCGCCAGAAAGTCGCGGAACGCGCTCTCCTTCCCGGTCCCCGGCATGGCGTCCAGAACGCCGTCGCTCACCATCACGATCCGATCGCTGTCCCAGAGCTTGCGCGACAGAAGCACCGGCTCCACCGGGTTTAAAACACCCGCCGGAACATAGCCGGATTCCAGCATCTCGACCGTCCCGCTCCCGATGACGAACGACGCGGCCGCGCCCAGCTTCATCATCTCAAGGACGCCCGTGTAGAGATCGACCAGCCCCAGATCCAGCGTCGCCGGCCTGTCCCCGGTCCCCGTAAGGAGCAACACCGTATTGACAAGTTTCAGGGCCGCCCGGGCCGAAAAGCCCGTTTCCAGGAGCTGTTCGGTCAGCTCGATGACCTTTCCGCTGTCCTCGCTCGCCGTCCTGCCGCTCCCCATGCCGTCCGAAAGGCTTAAGATCGCCTGTCCGGGGAGACCGCTCTTAAACGTGTAGCTGTCGCCGGAGATCGTCTCGCCCTCGCGCGGGACGTGCGACGAGCCGAACAGGATGCGGTATTTTCCGTCCTCGATGAACCGGAACGAGGCAAAATTCCGCGTGATGATCGTCTTTCCGTCGCGGGCGGGGCTCCATGTCCCCCGCAGCGCGCTTCCGACCAGCCCCGCGGCGTCGCGCGCCGTCATGCAGCGGCCGTTCGTCATCCTGGCCGTCACGAAGATCTCCCGCTGACGGTCCTCATACTGCAGCACCAGCAGGTTTTCCACCTGCACCCGGCATCTTCGGAACGCCAGCCTAAGAGCCGGCTCAAAGTGCGCCGTGACGTCCTCGGCCTGCTCCATCTGTCCCGAGAATTCCTCCAGGATCCCCGCCATCTCGCGGAACTGGACCATGACCGCGTCCCGGCTCTCCAGAAAGCGGTTTTTCCACGCGAGATTCATGGTCGCCCGCCCGAGGTTCCGGTTCAGCTGTCCGAGATAGTCCGCCTTCCTGCGGCAGTTGTCGAGGAAGCGCCGCGGCATGTCCTCATAGTCAAGATTTCCCTTTTTCTCAAACGCACGAAGCAGATAATGCAGATAGTAGTTTTCGTTTTCGCCGCCCACGCCGCACCCGGTCCGGATCCCGCAGGTCTCGCAGGTTCCGCATACCGCGGCGGCCGCCGCTTCCAGCGCGGCGATCCCGTCCTCGGGAGTAAGACCCGTATCCTGTTTTGCCCTTCCGAACGCCTTCGCCAGCCCGCTCAGCGAATCCGCCATATCCTTAAGCCGTCTGGCGGTATAGACGTTGACGTCCGCCATGTCCTTATGTACCGGCCGTTTCCTTAACACAAAAAATCCCTCCCAACCTGCGTACAATATTATAAACAGGTCAGGAAGAAATATTTGTCGGATTCCCTGTCCGGAACCGTAAAAAATCATGACATTTTCTACTCGGCTTCTTCGGGCTTAAACAGGATCTCCCCTTTTTTGACAAGTCCCAGCTTCTCCTGCGCGATCTTTTCCACATACTGTTTCGTCTGCACATAGATCCGGTACTCGTCGAGCTGCGCCGCGCGGGATTCCTCGTCGGCCACGGCCTGGGAGAGCTCCTCCTCGCGCGCCTGGTACTCGATATTCTTCTGTTTCAGGGAATTGGAGCCGAAATGGATGACGACGGCAAAACTTAAGATCACGATCGTAATGCCGATCAGCGCCAGACGGTTGCCCAGCGTGTCTTTGTTTCTCCGTTTGCTGCCCTTACCGCGGCCCGCTTCCATTTCTTCTCACTTCTTTCCGTAATTTTCTCTGTTTTGTTTTTATTGTAAACCATCTTCCCGCTTTTTTCAAGAGGGCAAACACATTTCGGCTGACGAGCCTGTCGTAGAGGAACATGCCGAAAAAGACGCAGACGATCACATAGCCGCGCAGGATGCCGCTGTTCTCGTAAAACAGAAGGGAGAACGTCGCGGCCGCGCACCCGCACCAGTAGACAAAGTCCTCCGCTCCCGTCAGGAGACCGCCGTGGGGGACCAAAAGCCGGAAAAGCCGCAGGAAGTCGTAGCTGACCATCAGGATGATCCCCAGCAGAAAGCTGTGCGCCGCAAGCTGCGCTTCCGTCTGTATGTACGCGCTCACGCGGCGTCTCCCCGTCTATTTGAAGAGCCGCGCCAGGATCGACTGGCCGGATCTGTGGTAATTCTCGTTCGCGGAGTAGACAAGGCTGTCGCAGCGTCCCTCAATGTCGATCTCCCCCTTGTCCAGAGTCAGCCTGCTCACATGGAGGTCCTTTCCCTTTATGGTGAGAAGTCCCATGTCCGTGTCGAGCACGATCGTATTCTCGTCGAAGGAGACGACGTCAAGGACCCCCGTGAGCGTGCCCCGTTCGCGGTCGTTCAGCGTAAGGCGGTGGGATCCCGCAATTTTTTCTTCCATAAAAAAACCTCCCGACATACTTTTAATAAAGTATATTGGAAGGTTCTTTCTTTTATGACATTTATATGGATCACAGATAGCGGTACAGTTCCCTTACGTCGTCTTTCTTTACCGTCTCCTGGACATCCAGGACCTCGACTTTCACGGACCGTGTACCGAACTGTATCTCAATGCGGTCCCCGACCTTTACGTTCTGCGACGCCTTCGCCGGCTTGTCGTTTATCATGACGCGCCCCGCGTCGCACGCCTCGTTCGCCACGGTGCGGCGTTTGATCAGGCGGGATACCTTGAGAAATTTATCGAGTCGCATGCTTATTTGTTGATCTGATCCTTCAGTGCCTTACCTGCTTTGAACTTCGGGCTCTTGCACGCCGCGATCGTCATCGTCTTTCCGGATCTCGGATTTCTTCCCTCTCTGGCAGCTCTCTCGGATACCTCAAAAGTACCGAAACCAACGATCTGAACCTTCTCACCCTTTGCCAGTTCTTCAGCAACAACTTCTGTGAAAGCCTTTACAGCCTTCTCCGCATCCTTCTTCGAACACTCTGTCTTCGCGGCAACTGCTGCAATTAACTCAGTTTTGTTCATTTAAATTTCCTCCTAAAAAATAAAAAATTGCGATCTCGGGTATCCGTAAAGCATACCCACAGGATTATAATACTGTCCTCTTACATTTATATATGGTTCTATGTTTTTTGTCAAGGTTTTTTCCCATTTTTCCGGCGCATTTCCTTTGTCTCGCGCTCTTTTTTCTTTATTTCGTCCCAGAAGTTTTCCCCCACTCCGGCCGCGCGCGTCTTTTCGTCTCCGAACACATGCGGATGGCGGCGCACCATCTTCTCGCAGATGCCGTTGACCACGTCATCCACCGTGAACGTCCCCTGTTCCTTCTCGATCTCGCTGTGGATCATGACCTGGAATAGGACGTCGCCCAGCTCCTCGCAGAGGTTGTCCGTATCCCCGCTGTCGATCGCCTCCAGCACCTCGCCGCATTCCTCGACCAGCCGTCGTTTCAGGCTCTCGTGCGTCTGCTCCCTGTCCCACGGGCAGCCGTCCTCGGCCCGAAGCTTCGCCATAATGTCCTTCAGATCTTCAAACGTATACATATCCGCGCCTCCCGCTCTTTCTCCGTCCTATCTTACCACAAAAAGTCCGGCGAAACAACCGCAAAAAGAGCGGCACCCCGCTCCGGGCCATGCCGCTCTGATCCCCGTATCTCCGATCTCAGCTCTCCATCTGTCTTCCCAGAAAACCCGCGGCCGTCGACGCCAGCCGCACCTCGGCGTCCCCGAAGCGCACCCGCGGTTCCCGGCTCATGACGATCACCGCGCCGATCGCGTCGCCCTCGCAGATGATCGGCGCCACCACCTGCGCCGTCACGCCCTCGATGTCCTCGGCGGCGACCGGCGTATACGCCCGGTCGTCCTTTCCGGCCTGGACCGTCATCCTCTCCTGGATCACATGCTCGAGCTGTTTGCTGATCGGTTTCTGCAAAAGCTCCTTCTTTGCCCCGCCCGCGGCGGCTATGACCTGGTCGCGGTCCGTGACGCAGACCATGTACCCGGTCGCCTGGGCCATCGCGTCCGCGTACTGCGAGGCGAACGTGTTCAGTTCCATCATCGGCGAGTATTTTTTCAGGATGATCTCTCCCTCCCGGTCCGTAAAGATCTCGAGTGGCGTTCCTTCGCGGAGCCTTAAGGTCCTGCGGATCTCCTTCGGGATCACGACCCGGCCCAGATCATCGATTCTTCTGACTATTCCCGTAGCTTTCATACAAAAATTCCTCCGTTTTGCATACTGTCATTTATGCGTCGCTCTGACTGTAAATGTAGTATCTGTAAAACGGAGGAATTTATACTTTAAATATCTCGTCTATTATTCCTGGGCTGTCTCCAATGTTGTCGTTTCGTACTTGTCCAAAATCACTCTCTGGATCATGTCGCGGGTTCCGGAGTTAATTGGATGGGCGATGTCGCGGTATTCACCGTCGGCTGCTTTTCTGCTAGGCATGGCGATGAAAAGGCCCTTCTCACCTTCGATGACCTTGATATCGTGGATTACAAACTCATTATCAAGGGTGATCGAAACGATTGCTTTCATCTTACCTTCCTTTTCAATCTTTCGCACTCGTACATCTGTTACCTGCATAAAAAACCTCCCTGACTCGCAGCAGCCCATCTGCGAATCATTATATTGTGTATCTTTCGTTTTTTTCGATGACAATCTTGACATCATCGGGCTGCCCGATGTATGTGGTGTTCGCACGGATCGTATCCCGGCTCTCCACGATACAGTTCTCAATGACCGTATTATCGCCGATATACACATCATTGAGAATGATGGAATTCTTAATTACACAGTTGTTTCCAATGTACACTTTCTTGAACAGGATTGAGTTCTCCACGGTTCCGTTCAGAATGCATCCGCTGGACACAAGGCTGTTTTTGATGGCCGCGCCCGGATTGTATTTCGCGGGAGGAAGGTCGTCCACCCTGGAATAGATATCCGGATATTCCTTAAAGAAATAGTTGCGGACCTCAGGTTTTAAGAAGTCCATATTGGTTTGATAATAGGAGTCCACGGAAGCGATATTGCTCCAGTAGGATTCCAGTCTATACGCGTAAATCCGCTTCAGATTCTTGTAACGTACCAAAATGTCCTGTACGAAATCGTAACGATCATCAGCGGCACAGCGTTCGATCAGTTCGATGAGCTGACGCCTGCGGATCACATAGATACCGCAGGAGATCGTATTGGAGTCGGCGACCATCGGCTTTTCCTCGAAGTCCGTGATCCGTCCGTCCTGGTTGGTTTTGACCATCCCGAACCGGGTCACGTCGACGTCCGCGGGCATGTCCTTGCAGACGATGGTGATATCCGCTTTCTTTTCAATATGATACTCGAGAACTTTGTTATAGTCAAGCTTATATACGCCGTCCCCTGCGGCGATCACGACATACGGTTCATGACTCCGCTTAAGGAACTCCAGATTCTGGTAAAGTGCATCTGCTGTTCCGCGGTACCAGTCGCTGTGTTCCGCGGTGATCGTGGGGGTGAAGACATAAAGCCCGCCCTGCTTTCTTCCGAAATCCCACCACTTGGAGGAGCTGAGATGTTCGTTCAGGGAACGGGAGTTGTACTGGGTCAGCACGGCTACGCTCTGGATGTGCGAATTGCTCATGTTGCTCAGGGCAAAGTCGACGCTCCGGAAGCTTCCGGCGATCGGCATGGCCGCGATCGCTCTTTTTCTCGACAGTTCGCGCATCCGTTTGCTGTTTCCGCCTGCCAAAACGATTCCTATCGCTCTCATGCTGCGCCACCTGCCTTTACGATGTATCCGCCGCTCTCAAGTTTCCCGTCCGGATAGTCCTCCGGCACGGTGACGCCCGAGATGGCGGTATTCTTTCCGATCTCCACTCCGTCCGGGATCACGGAATGTTCTCCGATCGTCGCCAGATCGAACTGGTAGACCTTGGGGTCGTATTTGCTCGGCGCATAGTCCGCAAAGCCGATGCGGACTCCCGCTCCGACTTTCACGTTCTCGGCGATGATCGCCTTCTCGATCTTTGCGTCCGCGCCAATCACGGTATCCTGCATGACGATGGAGTCCCTGACGACCGCGCCCTTTTCGATGATCACGCCGGAGCCGATCACGGAATTGACCGTCTCGCCGTAGATCTCGGAACCCTCGCCGATGATGCAGCGGTGAACGCTGGCGCCCGGCGCGATGTACTGCGGCGGGATCCGGTCGCTCTTGGTATAGATCTTCCAGTATTCCTCATACAGGTTGAACTCCGGGATGATGTCGATCAGCTCCATATTGGCCTCCCAGTATGAGCCGAGCGTTCCCACATCCTTCCAGTATCCGTTGTACTCGTACGCGAAGATCCGCTTGCCTCTTTCATGGCAGTAAGGGATCACATGTTTTCCGAAATCGCAGCCAGGTTCTTCCGAAAGGCTGACGAGCGCTTCCTTAAGGACCGGCCAGCTGAAGATATAGATCCCCATCGAAGCGAGGTTGCTGCGCGGGTTCGCGGGCTTTTCCTCAAACTCCGTGATGCGGTTCGTATCGTCCGCGATCAGGATCCCGAAGCGGCTCGCCTCCTCGAGCGGAACAGGCATTGCCGCGATGGTGATATCCGCGTTGTTGGCCTTATGATATTCGAGCATGACCTCATAATCCATCTTGTAGATATGATCCCCGGAGAGGATCAGGACGTATTCCGGATTATAGGATTCCATGTATTCCAGATTCTGGTATATCGCGTTGGCAGTGCCGGTGTACCAGTCGCTGCCTTTGCTCTTCTCGTATGGCGGCAGGATCGTGACTCCGCCGACGTTACGGTCGAGATCCCACGGGATCCCGATCCCGATATGCGCGTTCAGGCGCAGCGGCTGATACTGAGTCAGCACGCCGACCGTGTCCACGCCGGAATTGATACAGTTGCTCAGCGGAAAATCGATGATCCGGTATTTTCCGCCGAACGAAACGGCAGGTTTCGCCACCTTCTGCGTCAGGACGCCGAGACGACTACCCTGTCCTCCGGCCAGCAGCATCGCAATCATTTCTTTCTTTACCACGAATATCACCTCTTGATGCTCATTTTGTCCTCTGAAAAGATATTTATAGATGGTGAATTCATTATAACACACTTTTTATAGAATGTGAACAAATTTTTTGTCAGAATTAACAGTGCTTTTGTGTATTTTCCGGATGCAAAAAAACGAAGTATAGGAAAAAAACTGCCGCAGAGCAAAACCCGGCAGCAGTTTTCCAATAGTTCATTCTGTTCGATCTAATTCTACAATTTACGCATCTGTTGGACCCAGGGACCGGTCTCTTTAAGGACCGTTTCGAGCGACGGAAGATTCAGGCACTCGAACGAGCAGTACTCCGTATAACCGGTATCCTTTACCGCTTTCAGGATCGCCGCAAAGTCGGTATGGCCGTAGCCGGGGAACATCCGGTTCGAGTCCGCGATGTGGATATGCTGAAGCTTTTTGCCCATGCGCTCGATGCTGCGCCCGTATCCGATGTCCTCGATGTTTGCGTGGAACAGGTCCCAGAGGATCCCGACGCAGTCCGGATCCCCGAGGTCGCCCTTAATAAAGTCGAGCGTCGATTCCGCGGAATTCAAAAGCGCCGTCTCGTAGCGGTTGATCGCCTCGAGCAGAAGCGTCACGCCCTTCTTTGACGCGTAGTCGATCAGCGGCTTCATGGCCTCGCTCAGGTCCTTAAGGTCCTGCTTTTCGGTCGCCTGGCTCCCGAGGCCGCGCATCAGGCCGATGGTCACCTTGCTCCCGAGAACAGCCGCCGCGTCGATATGCTGCATGAAGCGTTCCTGCGTTTTCTTTGTAACATCCGCCGGCACGCCGATCAGGGACAGTCCCTCAAGGCCGCGCGCCTGGCCGGTGGACAGCGTCGAGCAGCCCAGGCCGCGCTTATCGAGCTCGTCCTTTATCTTTTCGACGTCGACCCCGTTATAGTTGCTGATGCAGATCTCCGCCGAGTCGAGACCGCTCTCTTTCAGCCAGTCGAGTCCTTTGAGAAAATCCCCGTGCGAAAACGCGGAGAAGATCGTATCGTACTGCAGTGTTACGGTTGAACTGAATCTCATTGCCGTCAAACTCCTTTGATCTGAAATTTAAAGGATCACGCCGTCGCGGAAGATCGAGATCTCGCGATAGTCAAATTCCTCGTTTTTCGTCTGTTTCCTGCCGCTCGCAACGTCGAGCACCGTCCGGAACAGATCGTCCGTCACCTCGTCGAAGCTCTTTCCGTCCAGGACCTGTCCGGCGTTGTAGTCGATCCAGTCCGCTTTCTTTCTGGAGAGGGCCGTGTTCGACGAGATCTTGACCGTCGGCACAAAAGCGCCGAACGGATTGCCGTTTCCGGTCGTAAAGAGGATCACGGTCGCGCCGCTGGCGGTGAGGTTCGTCACCGAGACCGCGTCGTTCCCGCTCCCGATCAGCAAACTCAGACCGTTCTTTTGGGCCTGGTCCCCGTAATAGAGAACGTCGACGATGGGCGCGGAGCCGCCCTTCTGGATGTTTCCGAGCGCCTTGTCCTCGTCGGTCGAGATCCCGCTCCGGATATTTCCGGGAGCCGGGTTCCGGTCGATCGGCTGGCCGTAGCGCATAAAGTACTCCTTGAAGTTGTTGATCAGACCGACGATATCTTCAAAAACCTCTTTGCTGACCGCGCGCTCCATCAGTCTGGTCTCGGCTCCGAACATTTCCGACACTTCGGTCAGAATGGCCCTGCCCCCGCACTTTACGACGCGGTCCGTGATGCGGCCGCACAGGGGATTGGCCGAAACGCCCGAGAACGCGTCCGAGCTCCCGCATTTGAGTCCGATCGTCAGAAGTCCCGCGCTCAGTTTCTCGCGGTGGAATTTTCCGGCGTACTCCGCGAGTTCGTCGAGGAGTTTCATCCCCTCCTCGTACTCGTCCTCAAAGTCCTGCGTCACCAGGAATTTCACCCGGTTCGGATCGACTTCGCCGAGCACCGGCTTAAAGTACTCCAGGCCGTTGTTCTCGCAGCCGAGGCTCAGGACAAGGACGGCCCCGGCGTTCGGGTTGTTGATCAGTCCCTTAAGGATCTTCTGGGTCATCAGCAGATCGTTTCCGAGCTGGCTGCAGCCCGCATTATGGGTCAGCGCGCGCACGCCGTCAACGATACCGGCGTAGCGTTCGTTTGCGCGTTTTGCGAGGATCTCCGCCGTGCGGTTCACGCACCCGACAGTGGGGACGATCCAGATCTCGTTGCGCGTTCCGGCCCTGCCGTCCTCGCGCAGGTATCCCTCAAACCACGCTTCCTCCTGCGGGCGGAAGCCGGCCCAGACGTCTTGTTTCGGTTTGTAGCTGTAGGTGAGCAGCCCCTCAAGGTTGGTCGTCACGTTATGGATATGCACATGCTCCCCGGCCTTTACGGGCTTTGTCGTATGTCCGATCGGAAGTCCGTACTTGACGACCTCGCTGCCGGTCTCCATGTCGCAGAGCGCGACCTTATGAGCCGGAGGGATATCGTCAAGCAGCACGAGCTTTCTGCCGCCCGCTTCCTGTTCGCTGCCCTTTTTCAGGGCGCAAAGCGCGATCGCAACATTGTCATTCGGCTGTATCAGCAGTAAATTGTTATTCTCCATGTCACGCCGCTCCATACATCAGATTCGGAAGGAACAAGGTGATCTGCGGGATGTAGGTGATGAACTGCAGCAGAATGTAGAACATCACGATAAACGGCACCGTGGCCTTGCAGATCTTCTCAAACGGCACGCTCGAGACCTTGGAAAGGACATAGAGCACCATGCCGACCGGCGGGGTCAGCAGGCCGATCATCAGGTTCAGGATCATAACGATGCCGAAATGGACCGGATCCACGCCGTACGCCATGACGACCGGAAGGAATACCGGGGTCAGGATGATGATCGAGGGCGAGGAATCCATGAACATTCCTACAAATACAAGGAAGATGTTGATGACCAGCAGCGCGAGATACTTATTGTTTACATAAGTAAGGAACAGATTGGCGACCATCTGCGGGAACCGCTCGAAGGAGAGGATGTAGCAGAAGATCGTAGCGCCGCAGACGATCATCATGACCGTGCAGGTCGTCTCGCTCGCTTCGCGGATCGCCGTAAACAGCTTCTTCGGAGTCAGCGTCCGGTAGAAGAAGCCGAGGAAGATCGCGTAGAAGGTGGCGATGATGGCGGCTTCGGTCGGAGTGAAAACACCGGCAAGGATGCCGCCGAGGATGACCACTACGGTGAGCAGGGAGAGGAACGCTCTCCGGAAGGAGCGGAACAGTTCGCGGAAACCGCACCATTTTTCTTTTCCGTAGCCCCTTCTCTTGCTGATGATCCAGACCATGATGCACATCGCGGTCGCCATGATCGCTCCGGGCACCGCGCCCGCAATGAACAGGCGGCCGATGGAGACCGAAGCGGCGGTGCCGTATACGACGGCCGGGATACTCGGCGGGATGATCGGGCCTACCAGCGAGGAAGCGCCCGTGACCGCCAGAGAGAAATCGTCGTCATAGCCCGCGTCGTGCATGGCCTTTAACTCGATCGCTCCGAGTCCGCCGGCGTCGGCGATGGCCGCGCCGGACATGCCCGCGAATACGACCGACGCGAGGATGTTCGCATGGCCGAGTCCGCCGGTGATGTGGCCGACGAGTTTTCCGCAGAAATCAAAGATACGGTCCGTTACCTCGCCGCTGTTCATCAGGTTGCCGGCAAGGATAAAGCCCGGGACCGCGAGCAGCGTAAAGGTGTTCGCGCCCTCGGTGAGGCGCTGTACGACCATGAACAGGGCCATGTCGTTCGCAATGAAATACAGGGTGCCGCTGCCGAGCAGGCAGAACGCGATCGGGCAGCCCAGGACCATTAATATAAGGAAACTTCCCATCAATAACGCCATATTCTATTCCTCCTCCGGCTTGGCATAGCGGGCCTGATAACCTGCCCAGTCGAAGATCGCATACAGCGCGTCGATCGTCCACTGGACGGCCATCATCGTCAGTCCGACCGGAGCCGCGATGTACTCGATCCCGAGGCTGACACCAAGAGTTACCGCTTTCAATTTGCTCTGCTGCACAAAGATCGTGACAGCGTGGGGGAGCAGGATAAAGCAGATCGCCGCGCAGAAAATGCTGACCGCGATCTGGACCACACGGTTGACGGAAGCCGGGAACATACCCGTCACGGCCGTCATCCGGACATGGATATGGCCCCTGCCGCACCATGCGGAACCGAACAGGGCGATCCATACAAACAGATATCTTGCAAGTTCCTCGGACCATGTCAGCGGGTGGCTGAACACATACCTGGAGATGACCTGAGCGAGCAGGTCGCAGCACATGATCGACATAAGCGCAATGATGAACCATTCGTTGAGCTTGTTGAACGCGTCATATGCCTTGTTTACATATGTCATTACCGTCTTCAACCGGCACCCTCCTTTTCTGATATAAGTTTCCCCCGACTCTCTCTGCGGGAACCGGGGGAAACCGTTACCGTTTTTTCGTTCCGATTACTTGTTGAAAGACTGCGCGGTAGCGAGCCAGTCGCCCCATGTATCCGCGTATTTGTCGTAGATGCTCTGTACGTTTGCACGGAACGCATCCTTGTCGACTTCAACAATGTTCATGCCTTTCTCCGCCATCGTTCCGGCCAGCTCTTCTTCCTGAGCCTTGATATCCTCGGAGATGGACTTGCAGCTTTCCTGTACGCAGTCGCGGACGATCTGCTGCAGATCTTCCGGCATGGACTCCCATACCTGGTTGTCGATCGTATAGGTAACAGCCGCGATAACGTGGTCGGTCATCAGAAGGTTGTCGCATACTTCATAGTAAGCGTTCGCGTTGATCGTCGGGAGCGGGTTCTCCTGGCCGTCCACAACGCCCTGCTGGATGCCCATGTAAACTTCGCCGAGAGCCATAACGGTCGGGGTAGCGCCGAGCGCCGCGCCGTATGCAAGAGCCATCTCGGAGTCCGGAACACGCAGCTTGCAGCCCGCAAGGCCGGACGGATCGGTAGCCGGGAAGCCCTTGACCGTAACTTCTCTTGCGCCGTAGTAGTACATGCCTAAAACTCTCAGATTGGAAGCCTCAGCCAGAGAATCGTAAAGCGGCTGGACCTCGTCGCTGTTCGCGAACGCTACCATCGCGTCGCCGTCGTTGAAGACGTAGGGAGCGTCGAACAGGGAGAATACCGGATCATATTTGGAAAGCTCGGACGGACCGGTCATAACGAAGTCGCAGGTCCCTGCGTGCATCGCTACTGCGGAGCAGACGTCGCTCTCTTTGCCGAGCTGCTCGCCCGGATAAACCGTGACCTTTACATGTCCGTCGGTCGCCGCCTCGACGTCCTCGGCGAACTTGTAATAGCCCTGGCAGGCCACATGATCCTCGGCGAGGTTGGTGCCCATTCTGAGTTCATAAGTTCCCCAGTCGCTTCCGGCCTCTGCCGCTTCGGTCTCAGCCTCGGCCGCCGCCGCGGTCGTCTCAGCCGCTGCCGCTGCGGTCGTTGCCGCTGCCGTCGTTGACGCGGTGCTCGATCCGCCGCATCCTGCAAGGGAAGCCGCCATGATCAGTGCCATTGTCATTCCTACTGCTCTTTTCATCGTTTTCCTCTCTCCTTTTAAAAATTAATACTGCGCTACGGTGATATTCAAATTAAATATTATTGATATATCACCATCTGTACTGATATTATACATATATATCACAGAAAATGCAAGAGGGAATTTGGACATTTTATATATTCTTTGCAGTTTTTTAATACCCGATTTATACGGATTTTACCCCGTTGCCGTAAAACCGGTCCCGAAGCTCGGTCATTTTTCCCAAAGCGAGCTTCGCGGCCGTCTTCGGATCGGGATAAAGGAACGACTCCAGCGCAACGGCTCCGTCGTATCCCGCGTCCCTGAGCGCCGCGTAGGTGGACTCAAAATCGTAATGCGCGTGTCCCGGGTACCATCGGTCGCTGTCCGCGACATGGACGTGGCCGATCCGTTTTCCGGCCCGGCGGATGCTCTCCGCGATATTCGGTTCCTCGATGTTCATATGGAACGTGTCCAGATGAAGTTTCAGATGATCCGAACCGAAGCCGTCGAGCAGGGCGATGCCCTCTTCCACCGTGTTCAGCCAGTCGCTCTCAAAACGGTCGATGACCTCGAAGGCCACCGTCACGTCGAGCCGTTCCGCCTCGCGGATGCACGCCTCCATCCCGGCCTGAAAGTATTCCGGGTAGCGCGCCGCGTCCTTACAGTCCTTTTTCTGTCCTTTGATCAGTCCGATGATGACGACCGCTCCCGTCTCCGCTCCGAAACGGATATGGCCGATCATGCGCCGGATCGCCTCCGCCCGGATCTCGGGATCCTCGCTTGTGAAAAAGATCCCGTACTGGCTGTAGGACGGACCCGTTCCGATCGAAGTCAGGCAAATATGACTGTCTTTGAGCGCCCGCAGGATCTTTGTCTTATTGAGCGCGGACGAATCCGCCACATGCAGTTCGATCCCGTCGTAGCCGAGGCGGGCCGCCTGCCCGATACAGTCCGAAAACGGGCCGCGGAGTACCAGAGGGGTACTCCACGCGGCCTGTTCGATCGCTGTGATAGAATTTTTGATCATTGATTTTCTCCTTAAAATCCGTGTACGGTCGCCCCGCCGTCGACCGGAAAATCGCGCCCGGTCAGGTAGGTGGATGCGCCGGAGAGCAGAAACAGCATCATGTAACCGATCTCGACCGGCTCTCCGAACTTCGGCAGCATCGGTTTCTGCAGGGCGGCGGCTTTGCGGTCCGGGTTCTGGGCGAACATTCCCTCGTTCAGCTTGGTAAGGAACCAGCCCGGCGCGACGCTGTTGACGAGGATGTTGTCGTTCTTCCACTCCTCGGCGAGACCGCGGGTCAGTCCGAGAACGCCGGATTTCGTCATGTCGTAGGGCAGGACGCCGGTAAAGCCCATATACGCGGCCATCGAGGAGATGGTGACGATGCGGCCGATGTATTTTGACTCCTTCAGATACGGGTAGCAGATGCGGGCCATCATGTACGGGGTCTTCAGATTGATCTCCAGGATCTTGTCGAGGCGGTCCTCCGGGAACTCCTCGGCCCTGCACTTGTATGTGATCCCCGCGTTGTTGATGAGGAAATCAATGTGGCCTTCCTTTTCGGCGATCCCGGCCACGGCCTCCTTTACCTTCTCATAATCGGTCACGTCGCAGATCACATCGATCATATGGCCCTCGCGGATCTCCTCCTCGTCGCTTTTTTCAGCGAGATCCAGGTTGTATACGGTCGCTCCGGCGTCGGTCAGAACCTTGGCCTGGCCGAGCCCCAGCCCGCGACTCGCGCCGGTGATGATCCCGACGTGACCGGTAAGATCAAACAGACTTGCTACATATTCCTGTGGCGACATCATGGTAAACGCCTCCTGACTTTTTACCTCATTAAATTAAAATGTAATGACTACCTTGCATGCGCCGCTGTTCCGGTCCATCGCGACATCGAACGCTTCCTTCGCCTTCTCGACCGGGAACACATGCGTTACAAGCTTGTCGATGCGGTCCTTTCTGCCCGGAAGGCTCTCGACGACTTCTTTGAATTTTCCGTTCTGGTTCCTGGTCCCGGCGATCACCAGCTCGTTCTTATTGATGAGGCGGAAGTTGACCGGCACCGGCTCCGGGGCGAAGGTGAGCGGGACAAGACGTCCGTGCGGGCCCAGGAGTTCGACGGACTGGCTCATCAGAGCCGGGATCCCGCTGGTCTCGAAGACCACGTTCACGCCCTTTCCGCCGGAAATACGCATGACCGCCTCCGCCAGGTCTTCCTTCATCGGATTGATCGTGTACGCTGCTCCGAAGTCCTTCGCGATCGCCAGACGCGCCTCGTTGACCTCGCTTACGATCACGGTCGCGCCGCGCTTTTCCGCCATGTCGCAGATGATCATACCGATCGGTCCGGCTCCGTGGATCAGGACAAGGTCGCCCGCCTGCGTTCCGGCCTGCGCGTTGGCCTGCGCGCCGATCGTATACGGCTCCGCCGTCGCGGCCTCGACCGGGGTCAGGGACGGATCGTACTTATACAATTTGTCGCTCTCGACGACCAGATACTCCTCCATGATTCCGTCGGCGTGAACGCCCAGCACCACGATGTCCGGACAGCAGTTGTAGCGTCCGTTGCGGCACGCGTAGCAGGTCCCGCATCCGGTGATCGGCTCGATGATGACCTCGTCGCCCGGCTTTACGTTCGTGACGCCTTTTCCGACTTCGGCGACGACGCCGCACCCCTCGTGTCCGATCACGCGCGGATACGTCGCGTATGCGTGCGTTCCGTGGAAAATGTGGATGTCGCTGCCGCAGATGCCGGCGGCGGTGATCTTTACGAGGACCTGAGAGTCCTTTTCGATCTTCGGCATCTCTTTCTCGATCACTTCGATCTTTCCCGGTTCACTGATATAAACAGCCTTCATATTATTTTACCTCCTCAAGTGCTTCTTCTTTAAATCTGAAACCCCAGCCCGCGCCCTCTCTCGGGTACGCGTAGCCGTTTTCGATCCGCATGGTATTGTCGATGATCCCGTCGATCCAGTCGAAGGACTCCGCGCCGTACGGCCGCGCGACCGTGCAGAGCAGCGGCACGTCGTAGTCCTTGTAGTAGTGCGGAAGGACCGGGAGCTGGTACGCGGACGCGAGCGCCGCCGAATTTCTCCACTCCTCCACTCCGCCGAGACGGATCAGATCCGGCTGCCAGAGATCGAGGGCGTTTCTTGCGATCAGGTTCTTAAGCGCTTCGCAGTCGTATTCCCTCTCGCCCATCGCCAGCGCGATGCCGCACTTCTGGCGCAGCAGCTCATAACCGGCGAAATCCGTATGCGGGACCGGCTCCTCGAACCACTGGAGGCCGATCTTCTCTTTCGCCTGCTCGGCGAGCTTTAATGCGGCGACCACGTCCATGCCCTGGTTCGCATCCATCATGATTTTTACGCCATCCCCGAGCTTTTCGCGGCAGATCGTCAGACGGTGCATATCGCGCTCGATGCCGTCCGGATGGCCCACCTTGATCTTGACGGCGGTAAATCCGCGGCTCTTATAGTCGAGGACCTCCTCCAGCAGTTCCTCGTCGGAATAGCTGATCCAGCCGCCGCTCCCGTAGACCGGGATCTTCTGGATATTCGCTCCGAACATCTTCCAGACCGGCTGTCCCGCCGTATGTCCCCACGCGTCCCACATGGCGACGTTAAAAGCCGCGATCGCGCAAGTGTTGAGGCCGGTATTCCCGAAATATTCGGCTTCCATGTCCCACTCCCGCTTCGCGCGGAGAGTCTCGTAGACTTCATAGCCGCGGTCGAGAATGAAATCCCGGCAGTCGCGCATCGCGCCCTCGATCGCGTTCGGGGAGTAGTGGAAGGAGAGGAGATATCCCTGGCCTTTCACGCCGTCCTCCGTCTCGACCTCCGCCACATAGAAAGCGATCTTGCTGATCGTGTGGGTGGAATCCGCGATCGGTTTGCTGATCGTGGATACCGCGCGGTAAAAGTTCGCCTTTCTGATCTTTGTGCTCATGACAATACGCCTCCTTGAAATGATGATACTTTGTGATATTTGAATTGTATTTTATTAAAACACAATTAATATATCAGATGGACCTAAAAATATTACCGCACGGCCTGCCGGAGACGGTTCGTCCCGGCAGACAGTGTGGCAGATCGCGTTTTCCTTATTCCGGCCGTTTGTAACGGAAGTGGCTGATCGTGCGTTCCCGTGAGATCTTCAGATGTTCCGTCAGCTTTTTCTCCAGCTCCTCTGGGGAATCGTTGAGCATCGCGTCGATCAGACCCAGATGTTCCTCGATGCTGCCCTCGCCCTCGGTCGGGTGGGAGCTTAAAATTCGGAGCCTGAGGTTCTGATCGTGGATGTTGTTCATCAGGCGGATCAGATAGCGGTTCGGGCATCCGGCCACGGTCTTTAAATGGAATTCCGTGTCAAGATTGATATAGTAGCTTCGCAGGTCGCTCCCCGTAAGCCCTTCGGGCGGCTCCACGAACCGCCTGCGGATATCGAGCAGCCATTCCCTGCTGATCTGGGGCAGCGAGCTCAGGACCATCGAGGGCTCGACAAGCTCGCGCACGCCGTAAATATCCTCGATCAGATCGAGCGTCACGGCGGTCACGATCGTTCCCTTTCTCGGGTAAACGTAGACCAGATCTTCCTTCTCCAGCCGGAGGATCGCCTCGCGGACCGGCGTGCGGCTCATGTTCAGCTCTTTCTGGAGCGTGTCCTCGGAGAGGTCGCTCAACGGCGGGTACTCGCCCGTCAGTATTTTGTCCTTGATATACTCGTATGCGTAATTTGTTTTTCCCAAAACGTTTCTCCGTTTCGTTATTTTTTAAGGAACAACTAATATATCTGTTGTCTATATGCTAACACACTATTTACTTTTTTGCAAGTCCTATTGTATAATATTTTCAAAAAAATGCTGTTGTTTCGGTAAAGGGAGATGTTTATGGGATCGCTCGGCAATCTGACGAACGGAGATATCATGATCATCGGCGTGATCGCCTTTCTCGCCATGATGATCTTTCCGAACCTGATCCGCCGGAAACGGATCCAGAAAACGGTATTTGAAAAACAGAAAAAAGGCGAAGAGATCCGCCCCGAGGACTTTAAGGGAAAGCAAAAACTGTTTTTTACCCACAACGCGCAGTCTTCCGAGATCGAGGAGTTTCTTGTAAAGCTGAAGACCTTTGCCTTCAAATATAATATGAAGATCGTTTTTCCCGGAAACTTCCGGTATCAGGGCGAGGTAAGCCCCACCACGCTGATCCTCGTCGGGCCGTTCGGACTTCTCCTGATCCGCTGCTACGGTTTCGGCGGCCATATCTACACCGAGGACGACGGGAAGCGCTGGATGCAGAACATGAACGAGACCGTGAAGGAGATCACCGATCCGGTCCGGTCCATGAAAGAGGAAAAGGCCCTGATGCACAGGGCGCTTGAGAATACCGAGTTCAAAGACACGGTCGTCTATACGGCCTCCGTCTTCACGCGTCAGAACATCATCCTGAGCGTTCCCGAGGGCTGCCGGGTCTTTGACCGGAACGGCCTGATCGACTGGCTGGAATCGGACGGGGACTTTGAAAAGGACGATCACGTCCCCGTCCGCAAACTGACCGACTGGCTGGTCGGCCTGGTAAAGGCCGGGAGATAGCGCTATTTCAGGATATCGCACACGGTTCCGCAAAAGATCTTTACCGCGTTCGGCAGGACCTGTTCGTCAAAGTCGAAGATCCGGCTGTGACCGGGGCCTGCCTCTTTTGTCAGGACGCGCATGAAGGTCGCCTGTCCGCCCTGTTCCTGCACGCGCCGCATCA
>CANQGL010000031.1 GCA_947623185.1 uncultured Lachnospiraceae bacterium | reverse complement strand
GTCGGCCTGCATCAGCGTGGTGATCCGGTGGGAGATCATGATGACCGTGGCATCTCCGAGGTTCTTTTTGAGCGCATTGCGGATCTTTAAGTCGGTCTCCGCGTCCACGGCGGACAGAGAATCATCGAACACCATGACCGGCGTTTTGCGGGCCAGCATACGGGCGATGGCGGTCCGCTGTTTCTGGCCTCCGGACAGTGTGACGCCCCGCTCTCCCACGACCGTATCATATCCGGCCGTAAATTCGGAAACGGCCTCGTCGATGCAGGCGATGGAGGCGGCCCGACGGATATCCGACAGCGTCATGCCGCGCCGGGTGATCCCGATGTTCTCGGCGATCGTGCGCGAGAACAGGAACGGCTCCTGCAAAACCATCCCGATGTTGGAGCGGATCCAGCTTCCCTTCATGTCGGCGATGTCCACGCCGCCTATGGTAATGCTGCCGTTCTCCGCCGGAAGGTCATACAGGCGGTTTAACAGGTGCATCAGCGTGGATTTCCCGGAGCCGGTGCCGCCCAAGATGCCGAAGGTCGTTCCGCGCGGTACCGTAAAGCTCACATCGGAGAGGACCGGCGTTTCCCCGTACGAGAAGGAGACATGCTTAAATTCGATATCGCCGCGCAGATCCGGCGTGACCGCACCCGGCCTGTCCCGCTCGATCGGGGAATTCATGATGTAGCGGATGCGCTCGATGGAGACTCCGGCTTTGCTCATCTCGGAGATCATGCGCCCCAGGGAGCGGACCGGCCAGGTCAGCATGGCGTTGTAGGTGATAAACGCGATGTATTCGCCCGCCGTCATGCTGCCTCTGACGCAGAATACGGAGCCGATGACAACGATCAACATGACCTGCAGGCCGGAGGTAAGGTCCCCGGCTCCCCAGAACAGAGACAAAAGCTGGCACAGCCGGATCCAGAGGTTGGTGTAGATCTGGTTCTGCTTTTCAAAACGGGCCTTCTCGTATTCCTCCCGGCCGAACGCGCGCACCACCCGCACGCCGGTCAGATTTTCCTGCGCGATGGTGGACAGGATTCCCTCGTTTTCGTCGCATTTCATGAACTGGCTGCTGATTTTTAAGTGGAAGAAGGTGGAGTAGGCGATGATGACCGGGATCGAGATCAGCGCCACCATCGTCAGCTTCGGGTCCATCGAGAACATGAAGCCCAGGGACAGCGCGATCAGGATGACGATCCTAAAAACCGACGTCAGCTGCTCGGACACGAAATTTTTGACGATATCCACGTCCGAGGTGCAGCGCTGAATGATATCGCCGGTCTGGTTTTTCATGTGCCAGGAAAACGGGAGCCGCTCGATGTGGGAAAACAGGCGGTCGCGCATGGTCTTCACCAGGCTCTCGGCTCCCAGTGCGTTAAAATATGTGAACGAATAGCGGAAGGCGGCGGACAGCAGCGCCAGAAAAACGATCGCGGCCCCGATCAGCCAGAGATGGCCGCGGAGGTAGGCAATCCCGCCGATGCGGTTTATGAGATCCATCAGGAAGCCCGGCAGTTTTAACTCCTTATCGCCCAGGATGCAGTCGACGGTCGTCCGGATCAGCTGGGGCGAAAGAAGGTCCGCTCCCGTCAAACACAGCGCCGAAAAAACGCTGATCATAAAATATCTGCCGCTTCCGCGCAGGAAGTCAAGGATCAGCGAAAGTTTCGTATAGGAAGGAGTCTTTGTTTCGGATATTTGAGTGTTCATGAAGTCCGCTCCTTGTGCCGGAATAATCGACAACCGGTAAGCCTGTTCGGAATTCAGGCGAATCGGCGCTGTTACGGTCTGTGGCCGGGATAATTAAATGATACCTTTTTTTCCAAAGTATTCAAACATATTTTTTGCAGTCTGCTGTTCGGCTTGTCCGGATAGAGGAGTTTTACTTGCCCATCAGCTATCATTTCCTTTATCACATTCCGCAGTGTATTGCTGATTTTGGCATACCCCAGCTGAACCGCCATTTCTCCCATTGACAGATTTCCGTTTTGCGTCAGAATTCCCAATACTAATTTTCTGATTTCCTCCTTGTTCCTGCGGACGGACTTTTGGGGTTCCGTGATCCTTTTCTGTGGATCTTGTTTAGTCCGGAATACCGGATGAACAGGAAGTATCACTCTAAAGTAACTTCTTTCTTCATCTGTCTTAAATATTGGCAAATCAGATCCATTATTTTTCATAGAACTGACGATCAAGGGAATACCTGTGTTTCTACCTTCCACCATCTTAAGCTCTTTTAGATAATCTCCGATTCTTCTGTTTCTGTATCGGCTGGAGATAAGCACCCTATTTTCCAAATCATCATCCGATATGGAACGATCCGGGCCCGGAAGGCTTAAAATTTCCATTTTTTCCGGTGTCACCGTTACCGTGACGGGTTCATGTAAATCAAGCTCGACCTCATATCTGCAATCTCAGCATGATAATTAATCCTGTCATCAAAAGGAACATTCCTTGTTAATCCAATCAGTTCCCGTTCTTCAAGATAATTTGCTTTTACCGTATTGGAAGATTTGCGGATATAATATGATTTTTCGCTTTTTTCCTTGCTTTTTGCAGTGTAGACCTTCTCCGGACATTTATAGGGCCTGTTTTCACCTCCCGGGACCCACAGAAGAATAATATCCTTTCCGTCAACCACTGAGGGTTCGACCACAGGAATATACCTTGGTTCTATTAGATTGCATTTATTAAGAATATCTTTTTCGATACCATCTATTGCATCCTCATCCAACCCTTTTAGCGGAAATACAGGTCTGCCGTTACTTTCTTCAACACCGATGATAATATATCCTCCGCCCAGATTATCAAAATCATTTGCAAACGCAGTAATAGAATGAAGAATTGGTTCCGGATTCCAATCCGCCTTATATTCAATCCTTGTATTTTCAACAACTCTCTGATGTATAAGATCATCTACATTTACAGGTAATGCCATTGCCGGTCTCCTTTACATTTAATGTATCAAATGTGTTTAACTCTCTCCTTAACTCTCTCCTTAACTCTCTCCTTAACTCTCTCCTTAACTCTCTCCTTAACTCTCCCTTATTATAGTTTAGTACGACATTAGAATGCAAGAAAAACCTTCATACAATAATCTCGATTTTCCATTTATCATATCCCCTTTCTGCCGCCTGTGATTGCCCCAAAAGCTGATTAGCACAAGCAAAACCGGCCTGAATATCTCAAGTGATATTTAGCCGGTTTTTTCGTTGCTTCTTTTCTTCAGTTCCCGATACAGCTCCGCCGCACGTTTCCGGTCATTTGTGTCTTCCGGTCCCGCGCCGTAGCGCACACTCCGATAAAGGTCGCGGAGCTCCGAAAGCGGCTTTTCATCCCAGCATTCCGCCGCCGCATCGCAGACCGCCCCGCTGGTGACCGGCGCTCCCGGAGTCAGTCCTCTTGCCGCGCAGAGTTTCAGGAACTTCCTGTAATAATAGCGCACGTCTTTCTCGCCGCCGAATCTCTTAAACGCCGGTCTTTCTCCGCTTTGCTCGGCAACGCGGCTCCGCACGGCCGTCCCGGCAGTCTCCCCTATATGGTAACTGGCCAGGCCCGACAGACGGCGGTACAGCCAGACGAGCAGCCCGATCGCCAGCGCCGCCAGAATAATAGATCCAAGTCCCCTGACCCATGCCGGAAACTGCTGCAGCGCAACGGGATCCAGATCGTCGGCAATCGCGGAGGTATTCATCTGCGGCGGTTCGATCTCCAGCTGTTCCACATCGCCGAATATCAGCCGCAGGAGCGGCGTCAGCGATTCAACCGCTTTTATAAACAGGAAGATCAGCCCTTCCAGGATCGGCAGGATCAGGACCCGGTACACCGTACCGACAAGCTGTGCCACGCCGTGTCTCACCGTCCCGGACACGCACAGGATCGCTACAGCCAGCGCCGCTCCCACATGGACCAGATTGAGCGTCCAGAAACGCGCCTGTCCGGTCTGCCCGTCCGTTCCCGCACCGCTTTCCCTTATGAACCGGCCGATCCGCAGAAGCAGGATGCCCGCTGCCAGAAAAGCAAACACGAACGGTCCGCACTGTTTCTGCCAGCGCGGTATGCCCAGGAAGAAAAGTTCAAAGAGCGACGCCACAGCCAGAAAACGAACTTCAAAAACAAAGCTTTCCGGCAGCTCGCCCGCTATATCGAGCGCGTTGTTCCATTTTATCAGCATACGGACCGCCCACACGCACGGGATCGCCGCCAATACGCCCGAGACCCACTTCGGGACAGAGCTGACTATCGGCATCATAAACGCAAAATACCAGCTTATGTCAACCAGGATGCGCAGGATGCAAAGTGCCATCATATCCCTCCGTTCCTCTCTTCCGCCGCCGTCAGGACCAGCGTTTTCCGGCCGGACAGTCTCTCGATCCTCGCCGCGGCGGAATCCATGCCCGGGATCCTCGTCGGGGCCATCAGGATAAAGCTGCGGCCCTGCGGCACCGTGCGGAGTATCCGGGCAAGAAAAGCTTCACCCGTCTCGCGGCTGGTCCCGCTCATCCTTCCGAGCGCTTCCAGGACCGCTTCCAGATGGCCCGGTCCCGTTCCCTCGTCGATCTGACGCCAGTTCCCCACCGATCCCGCGATGGTCCCGTTGGTACGAAAATCATAGACGATCCGCCGGTGTTCAAGCTCCTCGCAGACGCTTCGTACCATGGTAAGGCACCTTTCCAGCCTTTCCCCCGCTCCCAGGCTCCAATCCTCGCTGATCAGCAGAAGGACCGAACACGCAAGATCGACCGTGTTCTCATACTGCTTGACCAGAAGGCGGTTGCTTTTTGCGCTCTGGGTCCAGCTGATGGCGCGGAACGGCTCCCGACCCGTATATTCCCGGAAACCGACCGTGCTGATCGGGTCTTCCATCAGGCCGCGCCTGACTGCGTGTTCGCCCAGGAAGCCGCCCAGAAGTTCTGCAAGTTCCGGCGACTCCGCCGGCCGAGGTTTCACCACGATCTCTTCCAGTTCCGGGAATGATCCCGTCGCCGATAAAATGCCAAGGAAGTCCCCGGCTTCCGCGGAAACGCCCCGGAAAAAATACCGTCCGCGGTTTGTCATCATGACCTCGCGCTCGAACCGGATCTCCTGCCGTCCGGCCAGGTAGAACGTGGAGACGAGCCCCACCTGCTCTCTCTTCTCCACAGGCTCGTTTGTCCCCGCGAAAAGAAGTCCCTGGGGGACCGACTCTCTGAGCCGCAGATAGGGGATCATCAGCCGTTTCCCGTTGACCGCCGTGACCGTCCAGCGGAATGCCTCTCCGGGTTCGATCAGTACGCGGTCTGTCTCCGTCCGGATCCTGACGCCGTCAAAAACGTGTTTCAGAGAATACATCTCGGCGAAGTAAAAAACCGCCGCCGTCACAAGCAACAGCAGGATCATCTTGTTCTCTCCATCGGCACCGGTATCCCGGCGATCATGCGGTCCAGAAATTTTTTCGCGTCATCAAAGCTCTCCGCGCCTCTGGAAATGATCCTGTGGCACAGCACATGGGGAGCGACCGTCAGCACGTCCTCAGGGATCACAAAATCCCTGCCCGCGAAAGCGGCCGTGGCCTGCGAAGCCCGATAGAGCGCGATCGCGCCGCGGGTCGAAACGCCCGTGACGAACCGGCTCTCTTTCCGGGTCTGTTCCACGATGTCCATCATATATCCGGCGACATCGGGATGTACCGTCACCTTCGGAAAAAGTTCTTTCATTTCCGCGATCTCCTCCGGAGTAACGGCCGGGCTGAGCGTATCGAGGATGTTCTCCGCCGGTCCCCGGGCGATCACGCCGAGTTCCTGTTCCCTTGTCATATATCCCAGGTCCAGTTTCATGAAGAACCGGTCCAGCTGCGCCTCCGGGAGCGGAAACGTGCCGTAGGATTCGATCGGGTTCTGCGTCGCCATGACAAAAAACGGTTCCCGCATGGGATAGGTGGTCCCATCCACCGATATCTGACCTTCCTCCATCGCCTCGAGCAGGCTGGATTGGGTGCGCGGAGTGGCCCGGTTGATCTCGTCGGCCAGCACGATGTTGGTAAAAAGCGGGCCGGGCCGGAATTCAAACTCTCCCGATTTCTGATTGTAGAAATTGATGCCCGTCAGATCGGACGGCAGCAGATCCGGCGTAAACTGGATCCTTTTGCACTCGCTTCCGATCGTTTTTGCGAACGCCCGCAGAAGCATCGTTTTTCCCGTTCCGGGCACATCTTCCAGAAGCACATGGCCGGAACACAGAAACGCCGTAAAGATCAGGAGGATCCTGTCCTCTTTTCCGACAATAACTTTTGAACAGTTTTCCGTCACGCGCTCCACATTTTTCTGAAACATGCCAAAATCCATACTTTTTTGCCTCCTGCCCGGCCGGACGCCCGCATTCCCCGCAGGGCACCGCGTCTGCAGCCCGTCCAGCATTTCCTGTAAGTATTCTATTATTAAACGCAGTTTTTTGCAAGAGACTTTGCGCCTTATGGTATACTCCTCTTACAAATGCAAAACACATTGACTTTCAATTCATTTTTATCATATAATGAGTTTCAGGGACAGAAAAGAATACGGGAGAAAAGCATTATGTCATATGGAAAAATCGACGGCATTGCAAGAGTGCCTTTGAATGAACAGGTATATCGTGCCCTGATAAATGCGATCACAGATGGAACGATCGCTCCTGGAACTGAATTACGAGAGCAGCACCTTGCGAAACAGATGAATGTGAGTGCAACGCCTGTAAGGGAAGCGATCAGGCGTCTCGCCAGTGACGGGTTTGTGGAGACGATACCCTATCATGGCGCGGTCGTCCGAACACTCGATCAGCAGGAAATCCGGGAAGCATATGCTTGCAGGGAAGCGTTGGAGCATCTCGCAGTCGCAGAGGCGATTGACCATCTGACAGACGAAGACATCCAGCATTTGTATCGGCTGGTAGACGAATACAGGACTTCCGATAATCCGGTTGAGATCTATGATAAAAGCCAAAAATTTGACGACTATATTTACGATCTCTCGGGCAACCGTACTTTACATAACCTGCTTGAGGCTCTAAAGGGAATCATCAGTCGCGATAAAAAATACTCTTCTTCTAACGTCGAAAGAAGAAAGGAGATCTGTGCGGAACATACAGCGATCATTGAGGCATTAGAGGCCCGAAATGTAAAACAAGCAAAGGAGGCTGTATCCGTTCATATCCATAACGGGCGAAAGTTCATTGAAAATCGGTAACAAAATTTCTAAGGGAAGGCGAATACGCCTTCCTTTTTTATTTCAAAAATAATTCTTGACATTGTATAAAATATTCTATAGAATATATAATATAGAATTTAAAAAGAGGAGGGCACTGGATGAACAATATTTATATGTCGCGAGGAGCAAGTAAAGTGGTAAATACTTGTGCAAAAATCAGACCGGGTGAACAGGTTCTGATCGTAACGGAACTTTCGAGGCTGAGCATCGCTCAAGCTCTGGCCGCAGAGGTTTACCGCGTTGGCGCTGAACCCGCGGTCTGTATCATGGAACCGCGGAAACAGGATGGAGAAGAACCGCCGAAAGAAATCGCGGCAGCCATGAAAGCAAGCGACGCATTCCTCAGCGTTGTCGGAACATCGATCACGCATACACTCGCTGTTAAAAATGCGATCGCAGCAGGCTCCCGTGGACTGGTACTGACTCATTTTACGGAAGAAATGATGATCCATGGCGGGATCGAAGGAGATTTTGAAGAAGCAAAGCGCGTCTGCACCGCCATGGCTGCCGGAATGGCCGGAGCAGAAAAGATAGTTCTTACCTCACCGGGCGGAACTCATCTTGAGTATTCAGCCAAGGGCCGCCGAGGTAATAGTCTATATTGTATGGTCGAGCCGGGCCAATTTTCCACTCTTCCGACTGTAGAGGCAAACGTATCACCTCTGGAGGGAACCGCCAACGGGATCATTGTAGCAGATGGAAGTATTCCGTATATCGGCATCGGCGTCCTTGAAGAACCTGTCATTTTGAAAGTAGAAAATGGCCGGATCGTCGAGATAAACGGCGGACGGCAAGCCCGTATTCTAGCCGAAGACCTTGCGGCAAAAAACGATCCTTATGTTTACAATATCGCAGAGCATGGCGTAGGACTAAATCCCAAATGCCACTTTTGCGGATTTATGCTGGAAGACGAAGGTGTACTTGGAACCTGTCATATAGGCATCGGTACAAGCATCACTCTTGGTGGAACGATAAAGGCAGCATGCCATTATGACGTGATCATGAAAAACGGAACTGTCATTGCGGATGGAAAAATCCTTATGGAAAATGGGGTCCCAAAGGTATAAAGGTAAAAGGCCCAAATCAATGTTAAGACCGTCATATGGCTGCTTGTCCGAAAGCATGCAGATACACAGAAAGGGGAATTGCAATGTTTGAAATCAGTTTGAATGTTTATTATACGATCGCGCTGGCTATTCTTGTCCTTCTACTGGGCGACGCGATCAAACGGCGCGTGGAAATACTGCGTAGATTCTGTATTCCAACGCCTGTCGTTGGCGGTGTTCTGTTCGCCATTCTGATCACAATATTTAACGTAAGCGGGATCTGTAAAATATCGCTTAACAGTTCCTTCAATGAATTTTTCAGTCTTCTCTTTTATGCCGGGATCGGTTACACGGCGAGCTGGAAACTGCTGAAAAAGGGTGGTCCTCAGGTATTGGTATTCTTACTGCTCTCAAGCATATTAGTTATTGCACAAAATGGCCTCGGCGTCGCAGTCTGTAAAGTCATGGGGATCAGTCCTCTCGTTGGTCTGGCATGCGGTTCTATTCCAATGGTAGGGGGAAACGGGACCGCCGCCGCATGGGGACCGGTCCTCGAAGCTGCTGGTCTTGAGGCCGGTACTACAGTCGCTACAGCGGCCGCGACCTTTGGCCTTGTGGGAGGCGCTTTATTAGGCGGTCCTATTGGACGATTCCTCATAGAGCGCAATCATCTGAAGCCAAATCCTGAAGTGTCGGATATGAAATTCGGTCATGAAGAAGAGAAAATTGCCATTGATGAAAAACGATTGACTTCGGCTGCCTACCAGATTCTTCTAACGGTAGGGATCGGCACACTTATTTCTAGCATTTTGCAAAAAACGGGGATGGAGTTTCCTGCTTCGGTTGGTGCAATGATCGCCGCAGCTATCCTGCGCAATATTGCAGATCATTCCGACCGGCTCGATCTAAAGCTTCCTGAGCTTTCTATCATCTCGAATGTATCACTTCTTGTCTTCCTGGCCTTATCCATGATGACAATGAAGCTGTGGCAGCTGATCGATCTGGCTCTTCCAATGGTGATCATCCTGCTTTCGCAGATGATCTTGATGACACTGTTTGGAATTTTCATCACTTTCCGAATAATGGGGCGGAATTTCGATGCAGCGGTCATGACAGTTGGACAGACTGGATTTGGTCTCGGTGCAGTTCCTACCGCAATGGCAAACATGCAGGTCATTGATTCCAGATACGGGTCTTCACCCAATGCGTTTTTCGTTGTCCCGCTGGTAGGTAGTCTGTTTATCAACCTTGTGAACTCTGTGATCATTACCGTATTCCTTAATATCATCTAGTTTGTTTTATATCCACTGATCATGGATCGATCGCAGCGCACGAAAAAGGCAGGCAGGGCCGATCCCCTGTCTGCCTTTCCCTGAGCGAAAACAATCAGATGTCGATATAACCTATTCCGTTTTCGATCCGGATCACCGTATGATACGGTTCCGAAAGCTTTGCGAGGTACTTAAGCACCTCCGTATCGCCGGTCATGACCGGTACGCCAATTTGTGAACGCTTTGATCCCATTCCGAGTGAGATCGGATAAAGCTGTATCTGCGTCACCTTTCCATCCTCCATCGTCCAGCCGGCCATGACGGAAAACCAGATCTCGGGACGGACCCCATAACCCGCCGTTCCGTTTTTGCTGCGTACGTCCATGTAAGCTCCGACCTTGGTGTCAGGCGACATTTTTTTGTTTATATATGCGTCATACGGCTGCACCGCGACCGTATCAGTCTCAAACAGGAAATTGCCGAGGCTGTAAAAGACCGGTTTCCCCTTGTAAATCTCGATCCCGCGCAGTTCATGCGGCCCATGTCCGATAACGGCATCGGCCCCCTCGTCAATACATCTCCTGGAGAATGTCTCCAAGAACATTGCAGGCACATTTGTTTCACAGGCATCCATTTCATGTGCATGAATGCTGACCATCACGACGTCGGCTTGCCTTTTCGCTTCCCGGACCTCGTCCAGGATCCGCGCCATATCCGTTTCGTTCGGGATACTTTCGGTCCAGTCCTTCTCATCTCTCACAAACGAATGGGAACCAAACGGCATAGTCCCTTCGACCGGCGGATTCGCATATCCGTTTTTGACATCGTTCTCCATTTTGGCATTGATCTTCGTAATTTTCGCCAATTCCTGAACTTTCCGGTAATTCTCCGGTGTGACATGATAAACCGTACGGAAACGCAAAGGGTTCAGTCCCGGTCTGCCGCACAGGTCGCCGTTTTGTCCCCCCGCCATCGCGGATTCATGAAACGATGCGGAAACGCCGATCAGCGCGATCCTCCCCTTGTCCGTCTCCAGATAGCACGCCCGTGTGGCGTCCGCCAGATTTTTTCCGGTTCCCGCAAAGATCATGTCCCGTTCTTTTAGATGCCGGATCGTCGCCAGAACTCCCCCGTGGCTGTAATCGCAGGAATGGTTATTGGCAGTGTTATAAATATTAAAGCCATACGACTTTATATCATCCAGCATTCTCGGAGATGTCATTGCCCATGTACCTCCGGAAAACGCCGTCGGATAACCTTCCTGATCATGAAAGGTCATTTCAAGATTTGAAAACCGGACGTCATGCGCGCAGATGCAGTCCCTGACCTCCCCGAAGCCCTTGTATCCCCCGGCCGGAATCCGGCGGGTAATAAAGATGTCTCCTACGGCAATGAACGTTATTTTATTCATATGATCCCCCAATGCTATATTTTATTATGTCCTGTTGAGCCTCCAATTCTCACTAATGAAATTTCCCCATATTTCCGTACGAATCGAACCGCGCCGAAATCACAGGAAAAAGTGTCCGGCCCGACATAGCGGCATTCCCGGAAGTCACCGTGGCCGCGTCGTCTGATCCACAGCTTTCCGCCTTCTGTTTTGAATTCAAAGCGTTCCAGCACGGTGCCGTATTCACCGGTATACTGTTTCAGTTCGTCTTCGGAAGGCTCCGGCTGCGGCATTACTTTTTGACACAAAATGCTGTCGATAAAAATATGCCCGGCCGATCCGCCGTTCGCTGCAGGAAGTCCGACCACGATCGGTTCCCCGCCTTTGTCGGCAAAGTAAACGCCTTTCCGGATATGTGGTGTAAGCGGATATTCATTCGCCCCGAGAATTAAAGTGAGTACGCCGTTTCTCCGTTCCAACCGGAACAGTCCGTACGGATCGCTGAGATATTGTCCTTCCGAAAGCGCCTCCGCCTCGGGATCCGCCATCCCCGTTTTCCATACATCCCACTCCCGTGGAAGTTCCAGAATATCATCCAGAATCATTTTCGGAATAATATCTGTGCTGAGCGGATTTCCTCCCTCTGTGTTCAGGAGGAGCGTTATCCCGACGCCCTTTTCCGGGACCGTCCAGACCGAAGCGTAATACGGCGGCGACTGCCCGTCGTGTCCGCATATCAGAATGTCTTTATACTGCTTTAAGCGCATGGTGATCCCGTAATCATTTCTGTAGTTCAGATAAAGGCTGCACTCCGGCGTCATCATCTGCCGCAGCGATTCCGGCTTCACAAGCGGAGCTCCGTCATTCAAAAGCACGCGTGCCAGAGCCGTCAGATCGTTCACCGTAGAGAACATTCCCCCGGCCGCATGGCGCGTCGCGTTGACCGGGATAAAATGAAGTACTTCCGGTCCCGGTTTATGCGGAACGGCGAGCGAATAAGTCGCCGCCTCGCACAGCGTAAACGTACTGTGGGACATCCTAAGCGGTTGCAGAACGTTTTTCTTAACAAGCGCTGTAAACGGGAGTCCTGTAATATCCTGCAGGATCCACGAAACCAGCCTTACTCCCCAGTTGCAGTAATAGTACAGCTTATCAGCCGGATCGGCGATCGGACGCAGTCCGGAAAAGCCTTCGCGCAGCACTTCTTCCAGCTTGTCCTCGTCGTGCGGTCCGTCCGGAGTATATTCGGAAGGGAGCCCCGCGGAATGGCTGAGAAGACGCCTGAGCGTAATGCGTTCCTCGGTCGACCGGTCGGCCAGTTTAAACCACGGAATATAGGTGCCGACCGGAACGTCAAGATCAAGTCTGCCCTGCTCCACCATCTGCATGGTCAGAAGCCCTACCGTCAGCTTTGTGCAGGATGCTATCCGAAATAACGTTTCGGTCGTGACGGGATCCCACGGTTTTTCGACGCTCGTTACACCGAATCCATGATGCCAGACCGTCTTTTCCCGATCCGTTACGGCTACCGCCAGCCCTGCGATCCCGTATTGTTTCATTAGATCCTCTATCTGTTTCTGCCATTTTTCCGGACAAATCATATCGCTTCTCCTCTCCCGATCCTTTCAGTATCTCTGGAATATCGCACGGATCGCGTCAATGTCATCTGTGACCGTAAGCGCCAGCTGAAGAAGAATACGCGCCTTCTGCTTTGATAACGGTCTCTGGGAGTATGGAACCGGCTGGGTCAACAGCTTTGGCTCTTGGTCATCAGGGCCAGAAAAAGCCATTTCTTCCAAAATACGTCGGTTCCATACATCACCAAAACTCCCTCAGCCTCCTCTTGTTCCAATACTTTATTGACCCATTTGATAAGTCACATTAGTTCCTGAGCAAAGAGCCAAATATGATAAACGCAAATCCCTCCCCCGGTCTATTGGGGGTGGTCTGCTGATTCAGGTTACTATCATTCTGTCGGTAAATCATATATTAGTATAGGAACACGGAAATAGTTTTAGCCATATCGTTTACTTTCTTTATTAGGCCGCTGTGTTTTCTTTATAGGAGAAGACAGACGGATCAAATTCTTTCGTTCCGTTATAGATCTCTTTCGAGAATTCACCCTCGCCTTTTGCAACTATCATTGCGATCATGTTATCATCAATATTATTATTGATCGTACGGAGCGGTCCTAAAATAAAGTCTCCTGCAGAAATGATAACCATTCCTGCCGCAGGAAGCCCAACCGCCTGAAGGATCATTGCAAGTCCGATAAGACCACCGCCAGGCACCATAATGGCTGCATAGCTAAACGCCGTCGAAACAATGACCATACTGACCATATTGCCTAAAGTATACGGGATCCCAAAAGCCTGTGCGATCGTCAGACAGGAAAGGGTGTAAAACAAGACAGAACCATCACTGTTTAGCGTCATCCCTAACGGACAGACAAATTGTGCAATTTTCGGAGAAACCCCGATATTCTTCTGGCACTCCTCCTGTTTCTTCGGAAGAGTTACAGCAGATGAAGCGGAAATTATCGCAACGATTATGGTCCCCATCATTTTCTTTATGATCTTAACAGGGTTGACACCACAATATGCTGCCGTGATCATACCAAAAATCAGCGACATGCCAACCATTCCCGCGAAGTTTGCAACGACCAAAAGACCGATCGCCTGGAATAATTGGTTGCCTACAACGCCGACCGCCTGCGCGACAAATGCAAAGACTGCGACCGGAAGCAGTTGGATTACGATACTCAGGTATTTCATTACGAATCTATTAATAGCCTTTACTCCGTCCAAAACCGGATTTTGTTCATTGTCCTTTCCATATAGGCTCAATGTAACACCAAGTAAAACAGCGCCTAAAACACACTGAAGGTTATTTGAATTCGCCATAGAGCTAACGATATTGTTCGAAATATAATTCAGGATCTGATCCGTGACGCTTCCGTTATCCGGAGCAACATAGTTAGCATCGATCGCAAACATAGACATATTCAGATTCTGTCCGGGATGGAACAAATTACCAAGGATCAGGCCAAATATTCCCGCCAGCACTGTCGAGAAAAAGAACAAAAGTAACGTTTTTGCTCCAAGTTTTCCTAATTCTTTCGGGTTCAATGAGCCAACCGCTTCCATGATCGAGCACATGATCAATATAACTAACGGAAGTTGGATCAGCCGAAGGAAAATATTGCCGACTAGTGCAAGAGAATTATCCTTCTCCCCAAGGAAAAAGCCTGCAACTAGTCCTGCAATCGCTCCGATCAAAACCCCTTTTGTCATTGTGTATCCTTTAAAAATACCTTTCTTTTCCATCTTCTTACCTCCTTTTCAGTATGATGAAAACAAAAAAGCGCCTTTCTTAAGGGGAGCAATCTCTGCTCCCTCACCACATCACTGGTATCTTAAAAAAGCGCTCTTTTATTATATTTTATCTATTCTTTTTAGAAAAATCCAATAAATATTATGAATATCCCTTATTCTATTTTGAAATATGAGGAAATTTATTTGAAAAAAATTCTATAGAGTACTCCCAAAATCGTTCTGAGAGGTCCGAAAGAGGTCTGTCTTTATGCCTAATAAGGTACAAAGATCTCTGCATGGGAAGCATCTCGATTTCTTTCAGACAAACATTATAATAGTCCTGGCATGCTTTATCTCCCCATGTGAGTTCAGGCCAAATCGTGACGCCCAGTCCCTCTCGCAGCATATAGCGAATCGCGTACAAAGTATCGCTTTCATAAACAGTGTTCGGAACAAACCCGACCTCATGAAAATATTTTTCAGATACGGCATTGAGATTTGTACCCTCTCGTAGACTGATGAACGGTTGATTTTTCAGCTCTTCAAGCGTTATTTTCTCCTTCTTCGCAAGCGGTGAATTCTTATTTACTGCAAGATATATTTTTTCATCTAAAAGTTTGACCGCACTGGTATAAGTGGTATCTGGCAACGCGCTGCGAAAACACAGATCCCATTGTGTTATTTCAAATCGCTCATAAAATCGAAAAGACACATTGGGGGTATCCTTTTTGAATTCTTTAATGATCTGAGGAATAATTGGAGTCGCAGAAAGCACGCTTAACCGAATTGTTTCCCTTGTCCTCCTCTCCGTTTCACGCATTTCCTTTTCAATGATATTCAGTTCGTCCAGCACCGGTGTCAGCTTTTGGCGCAGCATACGCCCTTCGTACGTCAGCGCAACGTTCCGGCCCTTGCGTTTCAGGAGCTCTACGCCGAGCTCTGCCTCCAGCGCCCGGATCGCCTTGCTCACGGAGGGCTGCGACGCGTGCAGCTCCGCGGCCGCCTTGGATACGTTTTCATACTGCGCCACCGATAAAAAATACTTCAGCTGATAGAGTTCCATACCACACCTCTTTCTTTCTGAACCATATATCGTTTTCGCTTTCCCCCGTGACATTATAACTCTGTTTTGGCGCTCTGTCCAGCTATCGCCATGCCCCCCCCCCCGAAAAAAATCCCCACGCCTGCCTCTGCGCCGGCCCGCAGCGTCTCCCCGCCCTTATTGACATCTCCCGTCATGCTTGCTAGAATAAAGGCGAATTCCGTTATACCCTGACTGAAAGGAAGTTTTCCATATGTACAGTTTCAAAAACGATTACAGCGAGGGCGCGCATCCGCGCATTCTTGAGGCACTGATAAACGCGAATCTGACGCAGAACGACGGGTACGGCCTTGACGGGCACTCGGAAAATGCCCGGGAGCTGATCCGCAAAGCGGTCGGTCAGGCGGACGCCGACGTTCACTTTATCTCCGGCGGCACGCAGACGAACCTGCTCGCGATCGCCTCCGCCCTCAGGCCCTATCAGGCGGCGGTCTGCGCCCACACCGGCCATATCAACGTCCATGAGACCGGAGCGATCGAGGGGACCGGGCACAAGGTCCTGGCGATCCGCTCGGCCGACGGAAAGCTCACGCCCGCGATGGTCGACGGCTGTGTCCGCGAACACACGGACGAGCACATGGTCCAGCCGAAGTTAGTCTACATTTCCGATTCCACCGAAGTCGGCACGGTCTATACCAAGGAGGAGCTGGCCGCTCTGTACCACTACTGCCGCCAGCACGACCTTTTCCTGTTCCTTGACGGCGCACGGCTCGGCGCGGCGCTGACCGCAAAGGGAAACGATCTGACGCTCCCGGATATCGCCGCTCTCACCGACATGTTTTATATCGGAGGGACCAAAAACGGCGCGCTGTTCGGCGAAGCGCTCGTTATCCTGAATCCGGAGTTGAAGAAAGATTTCCGCTATATGACCAAGAACCGCGGGGCGATGCTGGCCAAAGGCTTTGTGGCCGGGATCCAGTTTGAGGAGCTGTTTTCCGACGATCTGTACTTTGAGCTGGCGACCCACGCAAACGAGATGGCCGGGATTTTAAAAGAGGGGATCCGTGCGCTCGGATATCCGTTCCACTCGGATTCCCCGACCAATCAGCAGTTTGTAATCTTACCGGACGATCTTGTCGCAAAACTGGAAGAACAGTACCGCTTTGAGACCTCCGGAAAGCCGGACGGTTCCCATACCGTGATCCGCCTCGTCACCTCGTGGGCGACGCCGGAGAAAGCCGTGCGGGAATTTCTGGATACGCTGAAAAAACTTACGGATCCGGCCCGGATGTGACAAAGTTGAACGCCGTAACGAAGATCCCGTGTTTCTCGTTGCAATACTGCGGAAATAAAGAGATAATGCCTGCCGGATCGCCCGGCAGGCACTACTTTATCTGTTGTTTCTTTTGTTCAGGTGCAGCGTTTAGAACGTCACGTCGCGATAAACCATTTCGCCGTCTTTTACCGTCAGGACCGGTTGGTAAACGATGCTGCCCTCGCGCAGATGCTGTCCGGCGTTTCCGTACGGACGGTCGCCGAACACATTCGCCCGCTTCACCGGGCGGAAAACCGCCACATCGGCGGCGCGGCCCGGCGTTAAGGAACCGATCGTATCCGCCATTCCCATATGGATGGCCGGGGCCAGCGTGCAGAGTTCGATCGTCTTTGCAAAGGGGATCCCCAGTTCCGTGTACTTGGAGATCTGCATCGCCATATTGAAGGCAGTCGGGCGCAGGTGCATACTCAGCTTTGTCAGATCGCTGGCAAGAATATCGGGCAGGAATCCCTCCCCGATCGCCGTCTCCGCCACCGGGAGCCCGAAGTGGGCGCGCGCGTCGGCCGCCTCGAAGACAACGCCTCTCTCCCTTGCGCGCAGCGCGCATTCCTTCACTTTTCCGTTCTCAACGATCGTCGAGCCCTGATTCATATACATGTGCGTCATCACATCTCCGGGGCGCAGGATCTCAAGCAGTTCGCTCATTTCTCCCGGCGGGTTCGTACAGTGGACCATCACCGTGACGCCCAGTTTTTCCGCCAGCTTTACGGCCGCTTTCAGCGGTGCGTATCCCAGCTCGCGCACGATCGGCGCGCTGGTCCGCAATTTGAGTCCCATCAGTTCGCCCGGATACTTTTCAAAGCAGTCGCGTATCGCGTCCTCATTCCAGTGGGCCGGATCCACGTCCTCCAGCGTCGGCAGGCTGGCAAGCCCGGTCGTGCAGACGTTCAGGTACGCCCGGATCCGCAGTTTCGCTCCCTGGATAAAGGGCCGGTGCGCCGCATAGGTCGCGCATCCGGTGCTGCCCGCGTCGACCGCCGTGGTAACGCCCGAAGCAAAGCAGACCGCCTCGGCCGGCAGGCCGATGCCCGCCAGAGGATAAATGTGGCAGTGATGGTCTACGATACCCGGCGTCACATAGCAGCCGGATGCGTCGATCACATTGTCGTCCGGCATTTCCGCGGGCGTTTCCGCAACATAGACCTTTTTGATCTTTCCGTTCTCGACCACCACGGTGGCGGTTTCATTGATCCCATTCGCGGGATCGATAACATGTCCGTTCTTGATAATCATCATGGTTCTTACCTCCCGCCCGGCAAAACGGGCGTAAATACAGGCCGATCCCCGCCGAAGCGGGGATCTTCAGGAAAACAGCAAAAGAAAGTCAGTATTTCTCTTTTACGGTTCAGCCTTCCTCTTCGGAAGTGTCGAACTCATTGCCGCTGGCTTCCGCGGCCTTCTTCTCCTTTAGGTTCTTTCGCACCGTAAACGTACAGAAGATCACGGCCACGATCAGGAACGCGCAGGAGATCGGACGCGTCACGAAGATGCTCCAGCTTCCGTGGCTCGCCTGAAGCGCCTGCCTCAGGTTCTCCTCGAACATCGATCCAAGGATAAAGCCGATGATAAGCGGCGTGCTGGGGATCTTGAACATCTTGAAGAACAGTCCCAGCAGGGCGAAGAACAAAACGCACTGTACGTCGAAGACGCGGCTGGCGTTCGAGTAAGCGCCCACGCAGCACATGACCATGATGATCGGAAGCAGGATATGCTTCGGGATATCAAGCAGCTTTGCGAAGATCGGAAGTCCGAGGCGCTCGAAGATCAGCATGAACACGCTGGACACGATCAGCGCAAAATAAATACCGTACACATACTGTCCGCTCTTCTCAAAGATCAACGGACCGGGGTTGATCCCGTGTACCAGCAGTCCGCCCAAAAAGACCGCTGCCACGGTGTTTCCGGGAATACCCATGCAGAGCAGGGGGACCAGCGAACCGCCGATGACGGCGTTGTTGGAAGTCTCGGAAGCAATGATTCCGTCAATGATACCCGTACCGAACTTCTCCGGATATTTGGAGCGGCTCTTTTCCGCGGTGTAGGCCATCAGTCCGGCCGTGGATCCGCCGATACCGGGCAGGATACCGATCGCGATACCGATCACAGCCGAGATAACGGCGTTCGGGATCTGCTGGATAAATTCCTTCACGGAAAGGCCGTAGCCCTTCAGATGATATTTCTTCTGTTCCAGCTTGTCGGCCAGCGTGCGGCGTCCGAAACCGGCCAGGATGATATCCGTAACGGCGAATACGCCGATCAGCAGGACGGTGATGTCAAGGCCGCCCATAAGCTGGTAGTTTCCGAAGGTGTAGCGGACCTGCGCGTCGATCGGAGCCATTCCGATCATGGACAGCGCCAGTCCGATCAGACCCGCGATCAGGCCGTTTAACATGTCCTTACCGGAAAGAGCTGCGATGATCGTCAGCGAGAACACGGCGACGGAGAAATAGTCGGCCGCGCCAAAGAGCAGGCAGACCTTTGCCAGCATCGGGCTGATGAACATCAGGGCAACGATACCGATAATGGAACCGATGAAGGAATACAGGATACCGACGCCGAGCGCCCGTCCCGCTTCTCCTTTTTCCGCCATCGGGCCGCCGTCGAATACGGTGGAGATGGAGGAAGGCGTTCCGGGGATCTTAAGCAGGATCGCAGAGATCAGTCCTCCGGAGATACCGCCCATATAAAGTCCGACCAGCAGGGCGATTCCCGCGGTGGGTTCCATGCTGAATGTCAGGGGCAGGAACAGAACAACGGCCATTGTCGCCGAAAGTCCGGGGACGGAGCCGAATACGATACCCAGTACCGTGCCGAACCAGATCAGCAGAAGGCACCAGGGATTGAATACGTTAGCAAATGCAGTCGCAATCATTTCTCAACTCCTCCTCTCTCTTAAAATCCCCAGATGCCCCTCGGCAGAGGCATTTGGATCGCATATACAAACAGCGCGTCTACGGCGATCGGCAGGATAATGGCGATGGCCGCGAACAGGATCGGCTTCCGGTTGTTTTTGTTGCTTAAGATCATCATCTGCACGAAAAGATAGATCGCGCTCGAAAAAACAAAACCTACCGGTTCAAAGATAAACATATAGACGAACATAAGAACGATGGTCCCGAGTCCCCCCCCCAGTCCTGATCGATCACGATCTTCTTATTGGCGAACGGGTCTTTTTTTGTCATGCTCAGAACAAGCTTGGCAACGGCCACAACGATGATGCATATGGCGATGACGGTCGGGACGTAGGCGGATCCCACGTCGCTCTGGATCTTATGGGGAATATCCCGCGCAAGGATCAGCATGCCTGCGCCGAATACCAGCATAATGACGGAGCAGATCATATCGCGGATCTTGTTTGTCATGATACTTTCCTCCTTTTAGCGGAGATCCGCCCGTGTCGTACGGGCACGGGCGGATTCAGTTGCGAATTATTTTTCAAAGCAGTCCGGATATTAACCTGCCAGACCTTCCTTAAGAGCCTCGACTTCAGCCGGGTCCTCAACGTTCATGGTCTCGGCGTCGCGGTACAGCGGCTGCGCAAAATAGGTAGCCAGTACTTCCGCATAGCTCTCATCTTCGGTGACGACCTCTTTGCAAAGGCTGCTTAACTTATCGACGATCGCCTGATCGGTCCCCTTCGGGAACTTGATCTCATACTTCTTGGCGGTAACGACCTTGTCGTAGCCCTGCTCAACGAATGTCGGGAAGTCGATCCCCTCGACCGGCTCGTCGGACATGATGCCGAGGCAGACCAGATCGCCTTTTTCAATGTAATCTTTCACGTTCATGTAGTTGGCAGCCAGGATATCGACCTGTCCGCCCAGCATGGCGGCCATACGGTCTCCGGCGGAGGTCCCGACGTCGATGTTGTCGAAGGTAACGCCGGCCTGCTTTTCAAGCATGGTACCTACATACTCGGTCGTGGATCCGAAAACGGTGGAATAGCGGACCGTTCCGGGATTGGCCTTCGCTTCGGCCAGCATATCCTCAAGGTTCTCCCAGCCATGGCTGTACTGTCCGTACTCGCCGTCCTTGGCGACCGCTACCAGCGCGTAGGTCTGGTCGATCGCAACGGTGCAGCAGTTTGCGAAGTCGTCGGTGTAGCTGAAATCAACGGAACCGATGGCTTCCTGTACCAGAGAAGCTCCGGTGTGGTTGAACAGAAGCGTATATCCGTCGGGTTTCCGGTTCAGAACGTCCATGGCTGCAACGATACCGGAACCGCCTTCGGTGTTGGTCACGACAAATGTCTGTCCGGTCTTTTCCGAGATGCGCTGGAACAGCTGACGGCAGTATGTATCGGTGTCTCCGCCCGCTCCGTAGGGAAGGATAACGGTAACGGTGCCGGCGCTCGGCCAGTCGGTCTCGCCCGTGGAAGCGGCCGCTTCCTTGTTTTCACTTGCTGCCGCGGCTGCCGTGGTGGCGGGGGCGGAACCGGAGTTGCTGCCGCCGCAGGCGGCAAGGCTCAGGCACATTGCCGTCGCCAGAACTGCAGAAATTAACCTTTTCATTTTCTTTCCTCCTGGAATTTGTGATAATTATATTTTTTAAATTTTTTTCTTTATTACGGACGGTAGACGTCGTCAATGATCTCGTAGCCCTTTTCTTCCAGCGACTTCTCTACCCATGCGCGGTTCGCTGTGCCGTTCTTGGCAGCTTCCAGTTTCTTCTCGTCCGCAGCCTGGAACTTCTTCGCGTCTTCCAGAATGACGGCCGCATCTTTGCGCGGGATACAGATAATGCCGTCCGGATCGGCAAGAATGATGTCGCCCGGGTTTACGCTGATGCCGCCGCAGGAGATCGGGACGTTGACTTCGCCGGGGCCTTCCTTGTAGGGACCGCCGGGCGTGGTGCCGGTGCAGTATACCGGGAAATCCCAGTTTCCGATCTCATCGATGTCGCGGATCGGGCCGTCCAGAATGATCCCGGCGACTTTCTTGGTGTAGCGCAGGTAAGCCATCATGACCTCGCCCATCAGGGAACGGGTATCGTCCTCTTCGTTGGATACGACCAGAACGTCTCCCTCGCTGCAGAAATTGAGAGCCGCATGCAGCGTCAGGTTGTCGCCGGCACGGCATTTGACGGTGTAGGCCGGGCCTACCATCATCTGCGCCTTCGGGCTGCTTACAAGTTTGATGCGGGGATTCATCGCGCAGTTTCTGCTCATGACATCGGCCGTATTGGAGGCCGGGATGGTCTTGAACTGCTCCATGATCTCCGGATCGGGCATTTCACGTTTGAGATAAATGCGTTTTCCTACAGGCATTTTTTTATCCTCCTTACAATGATAAGATCTGTTCTTCCGATCTATGTTTTCCTGTAAATACACTATAAATCACGGCGCGGCACAAATCTAACAATAAATCCTTTAAAAACCGACAATGTTTCTTTGTCCGCGCCGCCTGTTCGTCTTATCCCCGTGCGGATCAGAAATCAAACATTCCTGCCGGAACGGTGTTCGGCTTCTTGGTATCGGTATAGGTCTTCGCCGTCTTATAATCGACGTCGTTGATCGGCCAGGTCGGGGTCTTGCCCTCGTAGACTTCCTGTACGCCCATCGCCGCGAAATAGGAGGCGCGGTGCGCAGCTTCCACGGTGTTGCCGCCGATGTGCGGATAAATGATGACGTTGTCCAGTTCAAGCAGCGGGAAATCGGGGGAGACCGGCTCCTGCTTGATGGCATCCAGACCCGCGCCTGCGATCACGCCGTTCTTGCACGCCTCATACAGAGCGTCCTCGTCCACGCAGCCGCCGCGGGCCGTGTTGATCAGGAATGCGGTGGGTTTCATCATCGCCAGCGTATCTTTGTTGACAATGTGATGCGTTACCGGAGTGTTCGGCGTATGTACGGATACATAATCGCTCTCCTTGAAGATGCGGTCCAGATCGCGGACGACCTCGACGCCATCCGGGAAATCAGCCGCCGGCTTATACGGATCGTAGGCCAGTACGTTCATCTCCATGGCAAGCGCGCGCTTTGCGAGGCGGCTTCCGATATTTCCGCAGCCGATGATGCCTACGGTCTTTCCGTTCAAGGTGGTCTTGTGTACTTTCAGTTTCGCCTTGTAGAAATCGGTCACCCAGGTCTTGCGGAGCGTGATGACATTACGGCTGCACTCCAGCATTAAGAGCAGAGCGGTCTCGGCGACGGAAGTGCTGTTCGCTACCGGCGCGTAAAGCGTCTGTACGCCGTTGTCATGGCAGGCTTTGACGTCCAGAGCGTCGAAACCGGCTCCGTGGCGGACGATCACCTTTAAGTTCGGGTTCGCTTCGATCACCTCGCGGGTGATGGGCGTGATGCGGACGATCATTGCATCCGGCTGATATTCCTTCATGTCGGCAAGAACATCCTCGGTCTCGAATCCGCGTCCCTCGATGATCGTATGTCCGGCATCCTCAAGCAGCTTTCTTCCCTCGGCCATGATCTCCTGCGGCAGTAAAATTTTCCAACTCATAATGGTACCTCCTGTTAATGATTTTTATTTTATTTATTGTTCCGTCCCGGGCTTTTTCTTCCGGTCTTTATAGACCGTTCGCGTGCCCTCGTCCGGTTTTTTCAGTTCCCATGTCGGCGTCTTCCCCTCGTAGACCTCCTGCAGGCCCATCGCAGTCTGGAGAGACGCCCTTGTCTGCGCTTCCCGCGTCGCGGAAGCGATCCGCGGAGCGATCAGGATCCTGTCCGTATAAAAGATCGGATCATCCCGGTCCGGCGGTATCCGTCCGATCCCGTCCAGCGCGGCCCCGGCGATCACGCCCTCGCGGCAGGCTTCCAGAAGTTCCGGCTCGCTGACCGCCTCGACATATGCGGTATTGATCAGAAAGGCCGTCGGCTTCATCTTCTTAAACTGGCTCATCCCGAAGCGGAGTCCGCCGGTTCCCTGCTGGCTGAAATGCAGCGAGACATAATCGCTTGAACCCAGAAGTTCCGAGAGCTCCCGGATAACATCCACGCCCTCCGGGAATTCCGATGCCCGCAGATACGGATCGTAGGCCAGGACCTTCATATGGAAGCTGTCCCTGCAGATGCGCGCCACCCGCGTTCCGATCCTTCCGCAACCGACGATCCCCAGCGTCTTGTCCCAGAGTTCTTCTTTGTTGTCCGCCCGTGCGGCCGATTCGTAGTCGTCGATATAATCGCGCCGCACCGCCGTGAATTTTCGCGAGCAGTAAAGCATGTAGAAAAGCGTGATCTCGGCGGTCGAGATGGCAGTCGCGTCGGGGCTGTTCACCACCGTGATCTTTTTCTCACGCGCCGCGTCCAGATCCACCTTGCCGTATCCGGAGCCGAAGCAGGCGATCGCCTTCAGATTCTTTCCGGCGTTCATCACCTCGCGGCTGATCACGGCCGCTCTTGTGATGATCGCGTCCGCGTCTTTCACGTCCTGGATCATCTTTAACGTATCCGTGCCCCGGCCCTCGATCAGCGTGTGTCCCTGACTTAAAAGGAAGTCTTTTCCTTCCGGACGGATATCCTGCGGCAGTAAAATCTTCCAGCCCATCTCGCTTCCCTCCTTTGCCGTTTCAGTGGTCTTTCTTGTTTCTGAACACATTGTAAGATGGATATATAACAAATTCAAACAAATAAAAAAAACGTTTTTAACAAAATATCATTGTTATTTACTTTACATTGCCATACGCGTGTATTATAATAAGTATATTGGAAAGTGTTGTCATGCAGGGGAAAGGATACGATCTATCGGATCGGCTATTTTAGCGGGGGATAATCAAATTTATGAATCTGATCAGTCTTTATTATTTTGTGGAACTTGCAAAGGAACTCCATGTCACGAACACCGCGCAGAAACTTTACATATCCCAGCAGAATCTCAGCCAGCATATCCAGCGTCTGGAACAGTATTACGGGGTAACGCTGTTCCACCGCAAACCGAAACTGGCGCTTACCTACGCCGGAGAACAGCTTTTTTATTCGGCGACGAAAATACTTGCGGAAGAGCATGAACTTCTGAACCGGCTGAGCGCCGTCTCTTCCAATAATGTCGGAAGTCTCAAAGTCGGCATCCCGGCTTACCGGGCGCAGATCTGTTTTCCGGAGATCCTGCCCAGCTTTTATGAGAAGTGGCCGAATGTACGGATCGAAATGATCGACGAGTCCTCGACCAGAATGGAAGAAATGCTGTTTGAAGGGGAACTGGATCTGTTTATCGGGATCATGTATCAGGACCATCCGAAACTGGAGGTCATGACGATCTTAAACGACTACATTTATCTGGTCTGCTCCGACGAATTTCTGAAACGGTATTATCAGGATTCCTATCCGGAGCTGAAGCACCGCGCCGGGCAGGGCGTCGATCTGAAATGGTTCTCCCGGGTACCGTTCATGCTCCCGAAGCCTTCCATGCGCCTGCGCAAGACGCTCGACACCTGCTTTCAGGAGGCCAAGGTCACGCCGCGCGTTTTTCTTGAGTCTTCAACGACGGAGCTGCTGATCTCGCTCTGTCCCTATAATTACGGAGCCTTTTTCTGCACCCAGATGAGGCTTCCGCTCCTGTTCGAAAAGAATCCGAACGTAAATGTGTTCCCGTTAAAGCGGAACGGGGAAGTCATGCGGCACAGGCTCGTTCTTGCCTATCACAAGGAGCGCTATCTTCCCGAATATGCGAAAGACTTCATCGAGATCACAAAAGGCAGCTTCAGGGACATTGTGGATATGCGCACAAAACGGCAGTCAGAAGACCGCAGGCAGTCCGTTGTCTTCTGAAACATCTTCGGCATCAGACGGGTTTTCACTGTCATGCCCGCTTTCTCTTCTTTTCGGAGGAGATCCGTGCGGATGATACCGTGCGTGCACAAGAAACAGGGCGATATGGCTTTTCGGCCATACCGCCCTGTATTTTACTGCTTTGTTTTGCTTCTGCTTTCTTTCCGCAGAACGTTTTGCGGATCCGTACGGATCTTGCTCTTACTGGTTATCCGCCTGTACGGCCTTCGCCGCGGTACGGCCGGATACGAAGATCTCAACGATCGCGTTTCCGCCCAGTCTGTTTCCGCCGTGGATACCGCCGGTGACTTCGCCCGCCGCGTACAGGCCCGGAATGATGTTGTCGTTCTCATCCAGGACATGACGCTCGGTATCGACTACCAGGCCGCCCATCGTGTGGTGGGTCGCCGGAGCCATCAGACGGATCGTGACCGTGGTGTTCTCCAGATCGTAAGTGTC
>CANQGL010000030.1 GCA_947623185.1 uncultured Lachnospiraceae bacterium | reverse complement strand
GCCCAGACCTGTATGCCCATCTCATGCGCCTTCTCGACGTATTCTTTGCTTGCCAGGGAGCGGAAGTTGCCCTCATTGTCCGTCAGGGAGAACCATGTCGGCGAGACCACGTTGACGCCCTTCGTGACTGCCAGGCTCTTCGCAAGGGACTGATTCCCGGACTGGCTCGTCACCTGGTGCCAGGCCATGACGATCTTATCGTCCAGCCGCGTGCTCTTATAGACGGGCTCCTCGAAATCCCCGGTAACTTCTTCCTCCGTGACGTCGGTCATGACCTTATTGCGGATGTAGCCGATGTGACCATCCGGCGTTACGACCTTCGACCAGTTTTCCAGCTGTTCAAGGACCGTGACCTGCATTTCCTTCTCGACCTGCGTCAGGATCGGGCTTTTGATGCCGCCGCGCTCACGGACGCTCTCGCTCCTTTTGATCTGCGAGACCTCCCGCGTCCCCCAGTCCGTTACATAGACCCGCTTCGCTTCGCCGGAATCGAACGCGCTGATCTGCACGTCGGTATAGTTCGCCACCAGTCCGACCGTCAGATAGACCTCGCTTCCCCTGAGCAGGATCATCGGCGCGCCGTTGGAACCGGCCGTCGAGAGATCGGCGTACACGATCTGGTCCGGAAGCGCGTAGACCAGCAGTTTTTCGTTTTTGTCCCAGTAAAAACGCCTGTTGATGTTGTCGTTGACCCATGTTACCGGCAGATAGCTCTGGCCGTTTTCATAGATCCCCTTTGCCTCCTGCAGCTCGTAATTATAAAGGATCGCCGTCTCGTTCCCCGCGGTTTCGTATACTTCCGAGAGGTCTGCAGGCTCTTTGCCCGGCGAATACTTCTTATACAGCTCCACGCCGGCCATGCCTCCCAGGATCACGACGATCAGTCCCAGTGCGATCAGAACGGGAATTGCCTTTTTCATGGATCCTCTCCTTTTCCCTATGTAAACTGTCGTATCCGACTGATTTCATTTAACCACAAATTCTCCCTCCTGTCCATAAAATTTTTCCCGCGTACCCTCCCGTTTCCGGCCGCCGGGTCGTTGTCCGGCAGAACAATATCTCTGGGCGGCGGCCGCGCCTTTTCTCATCACCACCTGCTCCTGCGGTATCTTTTCCTGCGCGCCCCGTCGCGGTCCCCTCTTCTCTCGCCGGAGTAAACACAGTCAAAGTTGATCGCCTGGAGCCTGCCGTTCTCTATCCCGATATAGTCTCCCATGTAAAACCTCCCGTCCTCCCGCACCTCGAACAGTTTCATCCAGTCGTCGCGGGTCGACGGTTTCCCCTCCATATAGATCGGGATCCCTCTTTGCGTATATCTCGCCAGACCGTCGAGAAACCTCTGTATTTCCTCCGGACTTTTTTCCGGTTTTCCCGGGTTCGTGTACGTTCTCTCTTCGGGCGATCCCGCCATATTGTCCGTTCCTGCCATTACCTTTTCCTCTTTTCCGGCCGGCAGGGTCCGCAGGAGGGATCCTGTGACAGATCGCCCTGCCGGCCGTCCTTACTGTTGACTCTTTTCCGTCAGAACCGCTCCGCTGTCAGCAGCCTGCCGAAAAATCTGCCGCATTCCTTTGTGACGGCGAACGCGTCCGCTGAAAACGGAATCCTCACCGTAAAGATCCGGTATCTCCGCAAAAATTCCTTTCTGGTCTCCTCGCTGCCGAAAACAGCCAGGGACTGCCAGCTCTTCTTCTCCGCCGGTCTCTTTTTCAGTTCGAACTCCCGGAAGCGTTCCTGCTGCCATTCGCTGAACGACCCGATCAGAAACTGTCTGTCGCAGCGCAGGAATCCGGCCCAATCGCCTTCCTCCGCGTTTCCGAAGTCGATCAGGATCTCTTCATAACCTTTTTCGAGCGCGTACTCCAGTTCCTTCCTTCCCGCCCGCTTAAAATAATCCGCTTCAAGGATCCGGCAGGGATTTTCCTCCCGGATGCGTCCGGTACAGACTTTTTCCAGCCGTTCAAGATCGCCGCTTCCGTTGAACTCCAGGAGCGCCGCCTTTTTCCTCTGAAATCCCGCAAGATAATTCAGAAGCATGACCGCAAAGTGGGTGCAGCCCACGCTGCGTCCGATCCCGGCGATCCCTATGAGCCGCGCTTTCCCGGCCACGGCCGCCTGACGCGCTTTTTTCCTTTCCATATCCGCTTCTCTCCTGTTCCCGCTTCCATGATCTTCTCGAAACAGGCGTCGGCAGCGCGGTCCGCCCGGAACGGATCGGCAAAAAACGGCAGGTACAGGCAGGGAAATCTCCGCAGCTCGGCCGGAAGTCCGCGCTTTTGTCCGGGGGACATATGGTTGAAGAGGAGGACGACCCGGTCGTCCGGGCCGAAATACCTCGCGGCCCGCAGGACGCTTTCCGTTTCCCACCGTTTCCCGCCGCACACAAGCACGCAAAGATCCGCGCCCGACAGTGACCTGCCCTGCCGCCAGTCCGTACCTGCGTCTCTGATAATAACCGGGTAGTAAAGATATGGTATTTTAACCGCTTCGCCATAGTAAGGGCGGAGACGCAGCGCTCCGATGCCGAATACGCCGGAGCCGTCCGCCTTGAGCCCCATGCTCTTCGCGAGCGTGCGGACTGCGTCCGAGTCGCATCCTTCATGATACAAAGTCCGATACCCGTTTCGGGTCAGAAAATACGATATGCCGAATGCCGCGTGTGTGGTTCCTGTTCCCGGCCGCGCACCGGCAAAAACGACGGTAAGAGATCCGGCTGTCTGTTCCGTTGTCGTTTCCAGAGCCTTCAGTTCCTCCAGGGCCGCTTCCAGCTCCTCCGCGCTCAGGTAGCGTTCCCTGCGGTCCGCCGCCATACAGCCGCGTATGATCCGGTCGATCCCGCGGTTCGCCCCGGCCGTTTCGAATTCCGGCTTCCTGCCGGGAGGTCTTCCGCGGCTCATAAAGTAAAGAAGCGCACCGATCGCATAAACGTCGGCACGGCAGTCCAAAGCCTCCCCGCGGTACTGCTCCGGCGCGGCAAATCCCGCCGTTCCGTAGCGCTCTCCGGAGACGCCCACTTCGGACGCGTAATGCGCATGATCAAAATCAGTCAGTTTTACCCTGTCTTCGCACACCATCAGATTTTTAGGCTGCAAATCCAGATAAAGAATGGGGTTTTCTGCTGAATTCATGAACCGAATGATACGGCATATCTGGATCCCGTAATCCAGCACCGTATTCATTGGCAGAATACCCACGCGTTTCACGAGGGTATATAAAGATTCTCCGTCTAGATATTCTTCGATGAGATAACTGTTTTCTCCGTCTTCCTCTACGTCATATACGAGCGGTATCCCGGGATGCCGAAGCGTTTTCAGAAACAGCGCCTCACGGCGGAACGTATCGTAGTCCGCCATGGACTTCGGAACGATCTTGACAGCCCGGTATTCCTCCAGCTCTCTGTGGTAAGCCAGATATACGGTCCCGGACCGTCCTACCCCCAGTTTTCCGCACAGACGGTACTTGCCGGACAGAACATGCCCTCCTATTTTCACACCTCCTTTCGTCCAGCCGGTCTCTTAACGTTATCTTACAACATTTTTCGACATTTTTCAATCCTTATTCCGGGCAAACATAAAAAATTTAATAAATTTTTTCCATAGCATTGCAAAACAGGAATCGGATATAGTATAGTATAGCTGTAGAATTATGAACGCCTGTTTTAAGGAAAGGGATTCCTGATGAAAATAGAACGAATCAGTGACAACCAGATCCGCTGTACGCTCAGCAATTTTGATCTGAGCGCGCGGAATCTTAATTTAAGCGAACTCGCGTACGGCAGCGAGAAGGCGCGCAATCTGTTCCGCGAGATGATACAGCGCGCCTCCAGCGAAGTCGGCTTTGACGCGGAGGACATCCCGCTGATGGTCGAAGCCATCCCGCTCGCCAACGAGAGCGTCATGCTGATCATCACGAAGGTGGACGACCCGGAGGAACTTGATACCAGATTTTCCAAATTCTCCCAGTCGGATGACGAGGATTACTGGAGCTCTCTCGCGAGCGAGCTCCTCGAAGGCGCGGATGGGTTCCTGAGCCTTCTGGATGACGCCATCAGGGAGCGGGATCATCTGCTCGGCGACGGCAAGGCGGAAAAAGGTTCCGGGAAAGAGGAGGTCCAGGAGCAGGTCCGGATCTTCCAGTTCGGCTCTCTCGACGCCGTCTGCGACGCGGCGCGCGGGACCGGACGGATCTACGCCGGTTCCAGTACGCTTTACAAGAATCCGGTCTCCAATACCTACTATCTGGTCCTGACGAGGAACGGATCCGACGAGATCGCATTCAGCCGCACCTGCAACATCCTGTCCGAATACAGTACCCGTTTAAAGTACGACGCCTCCACGGCGGCCTACTACGCGGAGCACTACGACGTGATCGTAAAGGAAAACGCGCTGGCCGCGCTGGCAAAACTGTAAACGGCAGAAAAAGGAACGCAAAAAGACCGCCGAAACCGGTGCCGATGCTGTCGGTGATATGCTCCCTTTCACGGTCCCCGAAACGGCGGTCTCTTATTTTCTGACTTTCGGCTTTATTACGCCTGCTTGGCGGCCATATATTCATTCAGCGTGCCGACAAGCTGGTCGCAGTTGATCCCGTGGACCATGCAGGCCTCCTCAAGACTCTCGCCCTGGGAAGACGGGCATCCGACACAGTGCATTCCCGCACCCATAAGGATCTGTGCCGTACTCATATCCATCTGAAGCAGCTCACCGATCAGCATATCCTTCGTTACCTTCATGAAACCGTACCTCCTTTACTGCTTTTGTTTCTACACCTGTGAGTATAATACTTTTTTATTTTCTTGGCAAGGCGGATTTTCCATGTTTTCTTTTAAATACCTGTAAAATTCCTCTTGAATAATTCATATGTTTATTATAGAATAAAGCCATCAACAACTTATGAAGGAGGATACAGTCATGGCATATGTGATCAATGATACCTGCGTTAGCTGCGGTTCCTGCGCTGGCGAATGTCCGGTAAATGCGATCTCCCAGGGAGACGGAAAGTATGAGATCGACGCCGATACCTGCATCAGCTGCGGTACCTGTGCCGGTGTTTGCCCGACTGGCGCCATCAGCGAAGGCTGATCAGGCGTATGCAAAGACGGTCCTTACAGAAGGCCGTCCGAAACAGACCATACATAAAAGCTGTCGTTTCAGGCAAAACGGCAGCTTTTTTGTCGTTCATTCCTGTCTCCCCCGCCTGTGGCCGAACGGAAACGGAAAGCGGGGCGCTCTGGCGGCCGCCGCCTCCGCGCGGCCTTTGTTTTCGCGCTGATACAGACGGATCGTCTCGTCGATCCGGCGAAACCGTTCCTCGTCGCGCTCGTCCGCCACGCGCATCAGATAATCGATCTCCTTGAGGATCCTGTCGTTCACCAGGCGGCTGATGTCCTGACTCAGCTTCTCGTTGTTCTCCTCGATAGCCTGTCCGATCATATGGCTCATAACGGCCTTAAACTGCCCGGTGCGCTCCTCGGCCATCAGAGCGGTCACCTCCCGGTCGCTCAGGTTCTTAAACTGCTCTTCCTCCTGCTCGGCGCTCTCCTTTAACGCCTGTGCGACGTCCTCCTCGAAGAGATTCGGCGGGAGCACGGCTCCGCCCTCTTTCTCCGGCGCGCGTTCCAGCGCGGCTTTTATGGCTTTCAGCTGATACCCTTTCTCCTTTAACTCCTTGATCTGGCGAAACAGACGGATATGATGATCCGTGTAGTAGCGGTGGCCCATCTCGTTCCTTGGTATCTCCATCTCAAGTTCCTCTTCCCAGTACCGGAGGACATGAGATTCTACATTAACCTTCTTCGATGCGTCGGAAATCAGGTAACGTGCTTCTGACATGGCGGTCCGTTCCTTTCACATATTTTTTTGCTCTGTTAACAATATATGTGAAGGGGATGAGAAATATGATCAAAATGTTTTTTCAATGTTCACAAATCTTGTGAGCTCCGGCTTCCAGCCGAGGCTGACCGTCCCGATCGGGCCGTTACGCTGTTTGGCGATGATGACCTCGGCCACGTTCGGGGTATCCGTATCTTTGTTGTAATAATCGTCGCGGTAGAGGAACATGACGACGTCCGCGTCCTGCTCGATCGCGCCGGATTCACGGAGATCCGACAGCATCGGGCGGTGGTCCGATCTCAGCTCGCAGGCGCGGGAAAGCTGGGACAGTGCGACGACCGGCACCTGGAGTTCGCGGGCGAGCGCCTTTAGGGAGCGGGAGATCTCCGAGATCTCCTGCTGCCTGCTCTCGTTGCTACGGGCGGTGCTTCCCGACATCAGCTGCAGATAGTCGATCACAACGACGTCCAGGCCGTGCTCCAGCTTGACCTTCCGGCACTTGGAGCGCACCTCCATGACCGTGATGCCCGGCGTATCGTCGATGATCAGTCTGGAATTTCCGATCACGCCGACGCCCTCCACGACCGCGTCCCAGTCGGGATCCGTGAGCGTGCCGGTCCGCAGCTTCTGGGAATCCACGTTGGATTCCATCGCCAGCATACGGTTCACGAGCTGCTCCTTCGACATTTCCAGACTGAAGATCATGCAGGTCCTGTCGCGGCGCACCGATATGTAGTCGGCGATGTTCAGCACAAACGCCGTTTTTCCCATGGATGGCCTGGCGGCGATCAGGACCAGATCGGACGGCTGCAGACCGGAAGTCCGGTAGTCCAGATCGGTAAAGCCGGTCGCGATGCCCGTCACCGTCGATTTGGAGCGGGACGCCTGTTCGATCTTGTCGAGGACCGCGAGCGCGACCTGCCGGATCGGGACAAATTCCTGGGCCATGCGGTCCTGAAGCAGGTTGAATACCTGTTTTTCGGTGTTCTCAAGGATCGCGTCGAGACTTTCCTTTCCCGCGTAGCAGGAATTTGCGATCTCCTCGTTTACCTTGATCAGCCGGCGCAGGACCGCCTTTTCATGGACGATCCGCGCATAGGCGCGCACGTTCGCCGAAGTCGGGACCGTCGCGAGGATATCCCGGAAGAAATCCAGACTGCACACCTCCGGCGGCACGTCCTTCTCCTTCAGGCGGTCCTGAAGCGTCACCAGATCCGCCGGTTTCCCCTCGTTGAACAGCTCGGTCATAGCCTCGAACATGACGCCGTACTGCCGCTGATAAAAATCTTCGGCAGTGACGAGCTCCGTTGCGGCTATGATCGCGTCCCGGTCCATCAGCATGGAGCCGACGACCGACTGTTCCGCTTCGATACTGTGGGGCAATACCCGTTTCACCAGTGCTTCTTCCATAATTCCTCCAAAGGGCATGCCTCGGCATGCCCATGATCATTAAACCTGTCCGCCGCACGGCGGCGGTCTGTGTATTCTTTAAGCTCCGACGACCCTGACCCGCAGAGTCGCCGCGACGTCCTTGTGAAGCTTGACCGGGACCTCGAAGTCCCCGACGCTCTTGATGGGATCGGTAAGGACCATCTTCTTCCTGTCGATGTCGAGGCCGAGCTGGTCCTGCACCGCCTTCGCGATCTCCTTCGACGAGACGGAGCCGAACGTCTTTCCGCCCTCGCCCGCCCTGATGGAGACCGTCACCGACTTTGTTCCGATCTGCTTTGCGAGCTCCTTCGCCGCCGCCAGCTGTTCGGCCGCGACCTTCTCCTCGTTGGCCTTTTTCAGTTTCAGATCGTTCAGGTTCTTCGCCGTCGCCTCCACCCCGAGGTTCTTCGGCAGTATATAATTTCTCGCGTATCCGTCGTTTACTTTTACGAGCTGGCCCTTCTTTCCGAGAGCTTTGATATCTTCAAGCAATACGATCTCCATGTCAGATCTCCCCTTTCTCATACATTTCGTCGATCACGCCGCGCACCCTGTCAAGCGCTTCCTCAACGGTCGTACCGGACAGCTGGGCCCCGGCGACCGTTCTGTGGCCGCCGCCGCCGAGTTTCTCCATCATGACCTGTACGTTGACCTCGTCGATCGAGCGGGCGCTGATGTAGATCTTTCCCTCATAGGGCGTCAGAATAACGGAAGCCTTGATCCCGATGATATCCAGGAGCTCGTTGGCCGCCTGCGCGCCGACGACGGTCGGGCTCTCCACGCCCTCCGCCGGGCACACGCTGATCGCGAACGCGTCGCGGTAGACCTCCGCGCGGCGGACCGCCTCGGCTCTCGCCTTGTAGTCCTCCATCCTGTCGCGGAACAGTTTGCGCACGCGCGTGACGTCCGCTCCGTTTCTTCTCAGGAACGCCGCCGCCTCAAAGGTGCGGACGCCTGTCTGGTTCGTGAAATTATTGGTGTCGATCATGATGCCGGCGTACATCGCGTCGGCCTCCTGCGGCTTTATGCGGATCCCGTCCGCCACATACTGCAGGATCTCTGCGACCAGCTCGCACGCCGAAGACGCGTACGGCTCGACGTAGGAGAGCGTCGCGTTCGAGATCACCTCGCTGGACTGCCGGTGATGGTCGATCACGACGATCGTCCGAACCAGCTTTAAGAGCTCCGGCTCCTCGGTGTAGCTCGGACGGTTCACGTCCACGACCACCAGCGCCGTGTTCGCGTCGGCGATCTCCGCCGCTTCCCGGCCGGTCACAAACAGATCATCCGGGTATCCGCTTCCTTCCGTGAACCGCTCCATCATCGGGCGCACCGAGGAAGTGGCTTCGTTGATGACGATGCTCGCCTTCTTGTTCAGCGAAACGGCGATGCGGTACATGCCGATCGCGGAACCGAACGCATCGATGTCTCCCAGTTTATGGCCCATGATCAGGAGACGGTCCTTCGTCTCCAGAAGTTCACGCAGCGCGTGCGCCTTGACACGGGCCTTCACGCGCGTCGTCTTTTCGACCTGCTGCGATTTGCCGCCGTAATACTGGATCCGGTCCGCGTTCTTTACGACCGCCTGATCGCCGCCGCGCCCGAGCGCCATGTCGATCGCGGTCCTCGCGTACTCGTAGTTCTGTGCGTATGTGTCGCCGTTCATCCCGATGCCGATGCTGAGCGTAACGGACATCTCGTTGCCGATGTTGACGGTCTTTACTTCCTCGAGGAGCGCGAACCGCTCGGTCTCGAGGCGTTCCATATATTTCTGCTTGATAATGAAGAAGTATTTGTCCTTTTCGATCTTGCGCACGACGCCGTTCATGCCGGAAATGTATTTGCTGACCTTACGGTCGATCAGCGCCACCAACAGCGACCGGCGCACTTCCTCGACGCTCTCCAGCGCTTCGTCGTAGTTGTCGAGATAGATGAGGCCCGCCACCAGCTTCTGGTCGTTGATCGCCTGCATGTACGCGTAGATCTCCGTCTCGTCGTACAGGTAGACCGCCAGGACCTGCTGATCCGTCTCGTTGTCCACCGCTTTCTCGAGGACCTCGCCGTCCGCGCGGATCACCACGCGCCGGATGCTGATCCGGTAGCGGGAATCGCCGTAGAAGCTGTGGACCTCCGCGCTCTCGCCCATCTTTTCGAGCGTTTCGGCCGTGATCTCCTTAAACAGCGCGGTCAGGCTCCGGCGGGACGCCTTTTCCTCCCGCACGATCTCGGAAAACGCCTTGTTCATCCAGAGGATCCGCCCGTCCGTATCGGCGAGCCCGTACGGCAGTTCCATCGAATGGAGAAGCTGCCTCTGGCTCCAGCTGTATCCGGATGCGAAAGAGACGAGCGTATTCAGCATCCGCTTGTTTCCGTACCAGGAGACGACAGCCGCCACGATGATGTGGGCGAGCGTAAAGCACGCCGTCACAAGACCCGCGTTCCGTGAGATCATGAAAGCCGCCGCAGTTCCGATCACCATCAGAGCCGACAGTATGAGCGGCCATTTCATATACCATTTAAATATGTTTTTGACCTCTTTTTTCTTCATCGCTCACTCCTGTTATTCCGCCGCCGGTATCGCAGAGTCCTCAGTCATCGTTCTCCTGGCTCTCCGTGACCGTGAACGTAAATCTCTTTCTCGCCATCGCGTCGCTCTCAAGATATTCGTCGTAGGTCGTGATCTTGTCGATCAGCTGGCCGTTTATGATCTCCATGATCCGGTTCGCCGTCGTCTGGACGATCTGGTGGTCGCGGGAAGAGAAGATCTCGACGCCCGGGAATTTCTGCATCCCCTTATTGAGCGCGGTGATCGCCTCCATGTCAAGGTGATCGGTCGGCTCGTCGAGGAGCAGGACGTTCGCGCCGGATATCATCAGTTTGGAAAGCATGCAGCGGACTTTTTCGCCTCCGGAGAGGACCTTGACTTTTTTGACGCCATCCTCGCCCGCGAACAGCATCCGCCCGAGGAAGCCGCGGACGTAGGTCACGTCCTTTTCCGGCGAATACTGGGTCAGCCAGTCCACGATGGTGTCGTCGTTGTTGAATTCCGCGCTGTTGTCTTTCGGGAAATACGCCTGCGTCGTCGTCAGGCCCCACTTGTAGCTCCCGGAATCCGGCTCCATCTCGCCGGAAAGGATCTTAAACAGCGTCGTCTTCGCGATCTCGTTCGGGCCGACCAGCGCGACCTTGTCTTCCCTCCCGAGGATAAACGAAATATTGTCGAGGACCTTGACGCCGTCAACCGTTTTCGACAGGTTCTCGACGGTCAGCACCTCGTTCCCGATCTCACGGGCGGGCCTGAAATCGATATACGGATATTTTCTGCTCGACGGCTTGATCTCGTCGAGCTGGATCTTTTCCAGCGCGCGCTTTCTCGACGTCGCCTGCTTGGACTTGGACGCGTTCGCGGAGAACCGCTGGATAAATTCCTGAAGCTCCTTGATCTTCTCCTCTTTCTTGCGGTTCGCCTCTTTCATCTGTCTGATCATCAGCTGGCTGGACTCGAACCAGAAGTCGTAGTTCCCGGCGTAAAGCTGGATCTTTCCGTAGTCGATGTCGGCGATCTGCGTGCACACCTTATTCAGGAAATAGCGGTCGTGCGAGACCACGATAACGGTGTTCTCAAAATTGATCAGAAACTCTTCGAGCCACGCGATCGCGTCGAGATCCAGGTGGTTCGTCGGCTCGTCGAGGAGCAGGATGTCGGGATTGCCGAAAAGCGCCTGCGCGAGCAGCACCTTGACCTTGATCTGGCTCGGCAGCTCGCTCATCAGCTTGTTGTGGTATTCGTCCTCGACGCCGAGGCCGTTTAGGAGGTTCTCCGCGTCGGATTCCGCCTCCCAGCCGTTTAACGTGGCGAATTCGCCCTCCAGCTCGGCGGCCTTGATCCCGTCTTCGTCGCTGAAGTCCTCCTTCATGTAGATCGCGTCTTTTTCCTTCATGATGTCGTAAAGGCGCTGGTTCCCCATGATGACGGTATCGATGACCGGAAACGCGTCGTATTTAAAATGGTCCTGCTGTAAAAAAGAAAGACGCTCCCCGGGAGAGACCGTGACGTCGCCGTTCGTCGGCTCGAGGTTTCCCGAAAGGATCCTGAGGAACGTTGATTTTCCGGCGCCGTTCGCGCCGATCAGGCCGTAGCAGTTTCCCTGGGTGAATTTAATGTTTACATCTTCAAAGAGTGCTTTTTTGCCTACCCGCAGCGTTACGTTGTTAGCACTGATCATGTCTTCCTCCATATATATGATGCTCGTCGTGGTGCGGCGCGGCACCCGGAACACGCCCCGGCAGGGCCCCGAAAAACGCCGCCCCGCCGCGCTTTCGTATAGTTTAACATATTTCCGCCGGGTTTACAAGGAATTTATCATCCGCGCCGGTCCCGCGCATCCTCCCCGCGTCCGGCCAAAAAAAGGACCGCCCTGCCGGTCTTTCCGGCAGAGCGGTCCTTCGGGTCCTCAATCGAAAATCAAAGCTTTACAACGTTGACAGCACGAAGCTTCTTGCTGTTCTTCGGATCCTGCTCGGTATCGAAGGTGACCTTCTGACCCTCTTCCAGAGTCTTGAAGCCCTCGCCTACGATCGCGGAGAAGTGTACGAACACATCGTCGCCGCCGTTGTCGTTGGAGATGAATCCATAGCCTTTCTCAGAATTGAACCACTTTACCGTACCGTTGTTCATTTTGGTACCTCCCATAAATATTATTTCCGCATTGCTTACGTTCCAAATAAAAACCTACACGAACCTGTTGGTACTTTATTAAGAAAAACTCACATGTTTTTGTAATTCATCGCTGTGCCAATGACTTACAAAAACATGTGAGTTCAATCGTGCATCGGAATTAACCTAAAGATAGCACACTTTTTTTTCATTGTCAATGCGTTTTTGGCCGATTTTTTAAGTTTTCCGGAATTTTTAAAAACGACCGAAAACATCGACAAGCCACGCCAGACGGTCGGAATGTTCCTTCGTGAGCTGTCCGGGTCGCATGCGCCAGCGCCAGTTCCCCGCGAACGCGCCCGGCGTATTCATGCGCGCCGAGTTGTCGAGCTGCAGGATGTCCTGCGCCTGGAAGATCGCCACGCTGGCGACCGAGGCGTACGCCGTAAAGAGCAGGCGGTCCACGATCTCCGTCCGGTGGGAGATCCCCATGTAATCGACGATGTACTGCAGTTCCTCCCACCGACGCGCTTCGGGATCGAAGTATCCGACCAACGTCTCGTTGTCGTGCGTGCCGCCGTATACGACGGAGTTCGGGGAGTACATATGAGGCAGGTGCTCGTTGAACCGGTCGCCGCTGAACGCAAACTCCAGAATCTTCATGCCCGGATATCCGGTCTCCTCGAGAAGTTCCTTTACCTCCGGGAGGAACACGCCGAGATCCTCGGCGATGATCTTGGTGTCGCCCACCACCGTGTTGATGGCGTCCGTCAGTTTCTTTCCGGGGCCCTTCAGATATTCGCCGACCCGGCCGTCCTCCGCCCCGGCAGGGATCGTATAATAGCGGACCACGCCGATAAAGTGGTCGATCCGCACGACGTCGTACAGCCTTGCCGACGACCGCATGCGCTCCTTCCACCATTCAAAATCCGTTTTTTCCTGCACGTCCCAGCGGTAAAGCGGGTTGCCCCACAGCTGGCCCGTCTCGGAAAACGCGTCGGGCGGAACGCCCGCGACCCTGACCGGCGTAAGGTCTTTTTCGTCCAGCCAGAACAGTTCCGGATGCGTCCATACATCGGCGCTGTCGAGCGCGACATAGATCGGGATATCGCCGATAATGGAGATCCCCAGTCCGTTCGCGTACTCGCGGAGCTTCCTCCACTGCTGGCTGAATTTATACTGAAGGAACTTCCAGAAGTCGATCTCCTCCGCCAGTTCATGGCTGTAGCGCCTGAGCGCGTCCTGCTGCCGGGAACGGATGTCCTCCGGCCATTTCAGCCACTCCACGTTGTCGAACCGGGACTTGAGGGCCATGTAAAACGCGTAGTCGTCCAGCCAGTACCGGTTGTCCCCGCAGAATTTTTCATAGCCTTCCTCCCCGCGGAATCCGCTCCGGGCAAAAGCTTTTTTCAGAAGGGGGAACCGATACCAGAAAACCGCGTCGTAGGCGACCTTCGTCTCGTCGTCTCCCCAGAAGCAGGCGTCGATCTCCTCCTGCGTCAGGAGCCCTTCGTCTTTCAGGATGTCCAGGTCGATAAAATACGGATTCCCCGCAAACGCCGAAAAGGACTGGTACGGACTGTCGCCGTAGCTCGTAGGCCCGACGGGAAGTACCTGCCAGTATTTTTGTCTGGCCGTTTTCAGCCAGTCTACAAATTCGTACGCGGCCTTTCCGAATGTGCCGATCCCGTAAGGGGACGGCAGGCTTGAAACCGGCATCAGAATGCCCGCGCCCCGCTCCAACACTGTCTTCATAGCATCAATTTGCTCCCGTTATCTGTTTCTTCTGATCTTCTCGTCGTTCTCGAGGACCTTTTTCGCGATCATGATGAAATGCAGCTTGAAATTGTCCTCGGTATCGTTTACGTCAAGACCCGTATTGATCTTGACCTGCTCCAGGCTGGCCTTTACCTCCTCCGGAGCCATCTCGAGCTGCTCGGCGGTAAGCGCGACGTCTTCCTTGCATTTGTAGTACTTCGCCAGCACGCGCTTTTCCGTATCGCTGAGCTGCTTTAAGACGGTCCTGGTCAGACGGTCTCCGAAATTCACGACCATCTGGTTGATGCTGCTGTAGATCTCCATGCCCATATATTCAAGGATCGTGCGGTTCTTCTTGAAGATCTCGCCGGCCTTGACCGCGTCCTGCGCGTTGAAGTAGGTATGCTTGATGCCCTTGATGCCGCTCTCGATCGTGCCGATGCCTACGCGGATGCGCTTGTCGCTCTCGATCCGGTCCACCTCGGCGAGCGCGGTCTCTTTGATCTCATCCGTCAGATCGCGCATCTCGGCCTTCGTGTCCGTGATCAGGATCACGCAGACGCCCGCGTCGCAGGTGATGACCTGCTTGCCGGTGATCCTGCAGTTGATGGCGGAGAGCCGGATAACGGCCTCCGCGGCTCCCATGAGCTTTTCACGGTCTTCCGGGCTGACCTTCACGTCGGACGGATAAAGGAAAGAGACCGCCATAAAGACGTTCTTGTCTACGTCGAAGCCCAGTTTTCTCGCGAACTGCTTTACCAGCTCCTCATCCTCGTAATAGCCGATCACAATATCGTTAAAATAAGCCGATAACGTAATATCTGTCGTATTCTTATTCATAAACCGCACCCACCCTTTCAGACTGTTTATTTCAACGGGAAAGCCTTATTATATATAATATTCTGAACTTTGTCAATACTCATTTTTCGCAGTCCGGCGCAGTCCCAGCCCGAGCTTCGGCGGGTCCGCACGGTACACGCCTCGTCGCGCGGTCCGGGGTTCGCGTTCATACGGTCCACGTTTCGCCTTCCTCGCGGATCCGGACGATCTTTCCGCGGTAGCGCTCCGAGCACGGAAGCCCGGCCAGACGGTCGGCCACGTCGTATTCCCCCCAGAAATGCATCGGGAAGATATGGTCCGCGTCCGCCGCTTTCATGAAATCGTCGATGCCGAGATAAAAATACGATTCGAGCCGCGGATCCAGCGGAAGGAACGCGGCGTCTGCCTTCCGGCCCGCCATCTTTGCGATCTCCGCCCGGTAGGCGGCCGTCATGTCCGCATTCCACTGCTCGTCCTCGCCGTCCCAGTACCAGTGGTTCAGGTCTCCGGCATGGTAGATCTCGTGCCCGTCCGCGCTCACCCAGAACGCCACGCCCTCGTCCGTCGACCGGAACGCCTCGGTTTTGACAAAACCGTCCTCAAAGGTCTGGCCCGGATTCAGAAAGACCGTTTTCTCCCGCAGCGCCTCCGGGACCTCTTTTCTCCGGATATCGAAGGAAAGGATGTAGCGGATATCGGCGCGCTCCTTTGCGAGATCGAAAACGACCCCGGAGAAATGATCCGGATGGCGGTGGCTCGCAAACACATAAAGCGGTTTTTCCGGCGTCAGAGCCGGGAGCGTTCCCTGAAAATAGTCGAAAAGGAGAAGCGTCCGCTCCGTCTCGACAAGAAATGCGCTGTGGTGGATATAGGTGATCTTCATACTTCCTCCTTGTCCGTCGCTTACGGTCTACGGATATATTACCATACTTTGCCCATTTCCTGCAATTATCCTATTGACTTTTTCTTTAGTATGAGTATAATAAGAATACAGATACCGCTATGCGAAACTCGGTTTCATAATATGGAACTTTCTGGGGCCCAATCAAACGAGACCGGACCGTTTCGGCAGGCGGAAAAGCAACTGTAAAATATATGTAAGCAAAGGAGAGAGGGTTATGAACAAAGTATTAGAACAGATTCAGAAAATCGGTATCGTTCCGGTCGTCGTGCTGGATGATCCCAAGGATGCGGCTCCGCTTGCAAAGGCTCTGTGCGAGGGCGGCCTTCCGTGTGCGGAAGTTACGTTCCGTACCGCCGCTGCGGAAGAATCCATCCGCATTATGGCGAAGGAATTCCCGGAAATGCTGGTCGGCGCAGGCACCGTTCTGACGACCGAGCAGGTCGACCGCGCGGTTGCTGCGGGCGCGAAGTTTATCGTAAGCCCGGGTCTCAATCCGACTGTTGTCAAATACTGCATCGACAAAGGCGTTCCGGTAACTCCGGGTACCTCCAATCCGAGCGACGTGGAGGCGGCGATCGCTCTCGGACTTGACGTCGTCAAGTTCTTCCCGGCAGAGCAGGCCGGCGGCATCGCGATGATCAAGGCAATGTCCGCTCCGTACACCCAGATGAAGTTCATGCCGACCGGCGGCATCAACGCAAAGAACATCAACTCCTACCTTGCATTTGACAAGATCCTGGCCTGCGGCGGAAGCTGGATGGTCAAGAAAGATCTGGTAGCCGCGGGCGAGTTCGACAAGATCCGCGATCTGACGAGAGAAGCGGTACAGACCATGCTCGGCTTCGAGCTGGCTCATGTCGGCATCAACTGCAGCAGCGAAGAGGAAGCGGACAAGACCGCAGGCGCTTTCGACGCTCTGTTCGGATTCGCCAAGAAGCCCGGCAACTCTTCCGTATTCGCCGGAACCGCGATCGAGGCCATGAAGACCAAATACCTCGGCGCCAACGGCCATATCGCGATCTCGACCAACTCCGTCCTGAGGGCAAAGAACTATCTTGAAATGATGGGCTACAAGTTCAACGAAGAGTCCGCAAAGTTCAAGGGCGACAAGATGACGGCCATTTACCTTGCGGATGAGATCGGCGGCTTCGCGGTACATCTGGTACAGAAATAATCGGGATCAATAAGGAGAATAAAAATCATGGCTAAAAGAGTTATCACATTCGGTGAAATCATGCTCCGTCTCGCTCCGGAGGGTTATTATCGTTTCGTTCAGGCGGCCAGCTACGGCGCTACCTACGGCGGCGGCGAGGCAAACGTAGCCGTTTCCCTTGCAAATTACGGCATGGACGCCGCTTTCGTCACCAAGCTGCCGAAGCATGAGATCGGCCAGGCCGGCGTCAACGAGCTCAGAAAATACGGCGTCGACACTTCCCTGATCGCCCGCGGCGGCGACCGTGTCGGCATCTACTTCCTTGAAAAGGGCGCTTCCCAGAGACCGTCCAAGGTCATTTACGACCGCGCGCATTCCGCGATCGCAGAAGCGGTCCCGGCCGACTTCGACTGGGCCAAGATCTTCGAGGGAGCCGACTGGTTCCACTTCACCGGCATCACTCCGGCGCTCAACGACACCGTCGCGGAGATCTGCCTGGAAGCCTGCAAAAAGGCAAAGGAACTGGGCATCACCGTTTCCTGCGACTTAAACTACAGAAACAAACTGTGGTCCAAAGCCAAGGCCGGCGAGGTCATGGGCGAGCTCTGCAAATATGTTGACGTCTGCATCGCAAACGAAGAGGACGCCTCCGACGTGTTCGGGATCAAGGCTTCCAACACCGATGTGACGACCGGTACGGTAAACCATGAGGGTTACAAGGACGTCGCGAAGCAGCTGGCCGACCGTTTCGGTTTCCAGAAGGTCGCCATCACGCTGCGTGAGTCCATCTCCGCCAACGACAACAACTGGTCCGCAATGCTGTACGACGGAAACGATTACTACTTCAGCAAGAAGTACAAAATGCACATCGTTGACCGTGTGGGCGGCGGCGACAGTTTCGGAGGCGGCCTGATCTACGCCTGCTTGAGCGACTACGCTCCGCAGGATATCATCGAGTTCGCGGTCGCCGCTTCCTGCCTGAAGCACTCCATCGAAGGCGACATGAACATGGTCTCCCTCGACGAGGTCAAGAAGCTGGCCGGCGGCGACGCTTCCGGACGCGTCCAGAGATAACCGCTGTCTTACCCATTGCCTAAAGGCAAGTTTTCCTCATAAAAAGCAGGGCCTCTGCGGCTGCCAATCGCAGAGGCCCTGTTTATTTTTATCATTGGATCATTCGTTGTAGTGGCAGATGACCGGCATTCCGACGTAAACGTGCTCCCAGACTGCCGGGGTGATCTTAGGCGGCATATTGACGCATCCGTGCGAACCGTTCGTCCGGTAGATGCTGCCTCCGAAGCTGCCTCTCCAGTTCGCGTCATGAAGTCCGATCCCGCCGTTGAACGGCATCCAGTAGGAAACCGGGCTTTCGTAGGAGTACGAACCGTCCGCGCGTCTCGCTCCGCGCAGCACGCGGTTGCGCTCCTTGGAATATACATAGTAGATCCCGGCGGGCGTGCCGTTTCCGGCGGAAATATTTCCCGTCACGACCGGCGTATCGATTATACACGTCCCGTTTTCATAGAGGTACAGATGCTGGTTCGCCATGTCGACCTCGACGTATGTATTGCCGTAATCGTTTCCGGTCCTGCTGTTCGCGGTATTTAAGTATGCCGGTTCCCGCGACTGGGTCTGTCCGGTCCGGATCATTCCGATCAGCGCGTCGGTCTCCGCCGCCTGATCGATCCTCCAGCCGTACGCGTTCCGGGATGTAAGGGTGATGTCCTTTCCGGCCGTCGTATGGAAAGTATGCGGTTTTCCGTAGGTATCGTATATATTTGCGATCACTCCGACAAACGCCGCGGCGACGTTGCGGTCGACGACCGCCTCACCGTTCTCCACGCCGGTCACCATCTGGGAGATCGCTTCTCCGGTCAGCGTGTAGCTCTGATCCCCGAATACATAGGTGATCTCCATCTGACCGAATCTGTTCATTCTGTCGAGCAGTTCGACGAGCGCCGGGTCGTCCGCTCTGACGTTGATCGTCTTATAGCTGTCCGTATCCTCGATCCGCAGGACCGATCTCTGCTCGTTGAGCGCGGCTTCCACGACCGGGACGAATTTGTTCATGTCGATCTCGGTCCCCTCGACCTCGGGAATGATCGTATAAGGTTTCCCCGCTTCATACGCCGAAATATGCGCGTCCGTCGTCGGCGTTGCGTTCGTGACCAGTGGAAGAGCCGCCAGCACCTGTTTCAGAAGTTCCCTGTCGTAGGACGATTCCGTCTCGATCCGGTATGAGCTCCCGGCTCCCGGGCCGCCTTCCAGGTTCGCATTCTGCTGACCTTCGAGGATCGTTTCCAGAACGCCGGTGACTTTCAGGGAAAAACCGATCTCTGAATCGCGGATCACATATTCCTTGCCCTCGGGATCTTTGATCCTGAGGGAATAGCTCCCGCGGTAATAGTTTTCGATCTGATTTCTTGCCTCGTCGGCCGTCAGGCCTCCGACCGTTACATTGTTGATGACCGTTCCCTCAACAAAGCGGGGCGCGTCCGTTTCGTCGGCCAGCGCTGTCCCCGCGATCCCGATGCTGATCGCCGCCGCCGCAAGAAACGCCGCCAAACATTTCTTCCACATATTTTTCATCTCCCGATTCATACTCTGGCAAACATTGGTTTGCGCATCAAATGTATCATAATATAATTTTGAGTCATAGTCAACTGTCTGCCTGTTATTTCCAGTCAATTTCATCCTATTTTACCCGGTCTTCCGTTGACATCCTCCTCCGAACGCGGATATAATAAAGAGGCAGGGACAGCCTGTCCAAGGAGGTATGAACTTGAAACCGTATCAGGAAATTTACAGACCGGAACACCAGCTTACGATCTCCCCCATGAGCGAGATCGCGGGATTTCTGGTGCGCCCCGGCATGTTTGATCTAAACGGCGCGACTCCGCTGCAGAGCGGCGTCAATTTCACGATCCACACGCAGGGCGGGACCGCCTGCGAGCTTCTTCTCTTCCACCGCGGCGAAGAAACACCTTTCGCCGTTCTCCCGTTTCCGGAGGAATACAAGATCGGCGACGTTTATTCCATGCTCGTGTATGACCTCGACATCGAGGACATCGAATACGCGTACCGCATCGACGGCCCCTACGATCCGAAAAAGGGCCTGATCTTCGACCGCAACGCGATCCTGCTCGATCCCTATGCGCGCGCAATCGCGGGGAACCGCAGCTGGGGGCACCGGAAAAAGGGCGCCTATCACGCCCGCGTCGTCGAGGATGTTTTTGACTGGGGCGATATGCCGCAGTCGAAAAAGCAGCTCGCCGATCTCATCATCTACGAACTGCATGTCCGCGGCTTCACGCGCCACGCCTCTTCCGGCGTCAGTCATCCCGGCACCTTCGCCGGACTTAAAGAAAAGATCCCCTATCTGAAAGAACTGGGGATCAACGCGGTGGAACTGATGCCGGTCTTCGAGTTCGACGAGACCCTAAACCGGCGGAAAGTCAACGGGAACACGGTCATCGAATACTGGGGATACAACACCGTCAGTTTCTTCGCGCCCAACACCGGCTACAGCGCCGCCGATGAGCGCAACCATGAGGGGACGGAGCTGAAGGAGCTGATCAAGGCCCTGCATGACAACGGGATCGAGGTCATCCTTGACGTCGTCTTCAACCATACGGCCGAGGGCAACGAGAAAGGCCCGTTCTTCAACTTCAAGGGATTTGACAACAACGTCTATTATTTGCTGACGCCGGAGGGAAATTACTACAATTTCAGCGGGTGCGGGAACACCTTAAACTGCAACCATCCGATCGTCCAGCAGATGATCCTCGAATGTCTCCGGTACTGGACCGTGAATTACCGGGTGGACGGATTCCGTTTCGATCTTGCCAGCATACTCGGGCGCAGCGAGGACGGATCTCCGATGAACAATCCCCCGCTCCTCAAGACACTGGCGAGCGATCCCCTTTTGCGCAACGTAAAACTGATCGCGGAGGCATGGGACGCGGGCGGGCTGTATCAGGTCGGCCGTTTCCCCGCGCACCGGCGCTGGGCCGAATGGAACGGCAGGTATCGCGATTCCATCCGCAGTTTTATGAAGGGCGATTTCTGGAGCTCCTGGGACGCCGCGTTCAGCATCGGCGGCTCCGGAGACCTTTACGGCGACTTTTTCGCGGGCGAGCGCGAGGGCTATGCGGGGTACAATTCCTGCGTCAATTTCCTCACCTGCCATGACGGCTTTACGCTCTACGACCTCTATTCCTACAACGAAAAGCACAACCTCGCCAACGGGTGGAACAATACGGACGGGACCGACGACAACCGAAGCTGGAACTGCGGCGCGGAGGGCGAGACCGGCGATCCGGAGGTGCTCAGGCTGCGCTACCGCATGATCCGCAACGCCTGCGCCATTCTGATGTGCAGCCGGGGCGCGCCGATGTTTTTCGCCGGCGACGAATTCGGCAATACGCAGTACGGCAACAACAACGCCTACTGCCAGGACAACGAAGTTTCATGGCTGGACTGGTCCATGCTGGAGAAGAACCGCGATCTGTTTGAGTTTTTCAAATTCATGATCCGGTTCCGCCACCTGCATTCGGTCGTCCGCAAGATGCTGCCGAACGCCGTCTGCGGAATGGATCAGATCCACTGTCACGCCGCGGATCCGACCGTCACGGACATCCCGCGCGACGCGCGCTTCTTCTCGCTGAGTTTCTGCGGTTACGACGTCGAACGGGGCCACGACGATCTTGTCTATATCTCGGTCAACGCGAACTGGGAGGACGTCGAGATCGGCCTTCCGAATCTCGGCCCGTACAACAACTCCTGGTACCGGATCGTCGACACCTGGGGCGACGGAAACGGGCGGTTCTTCTTCGACGCAAAAAGCGCGGAACGCATTACCGGAAAATACGTCCTGCGCCCGCGCACGGTAGCGATATTCAGTAACTGGACGGCGGATTAGACCCGCCGTCCCTTTTTATCTGCCGCCCGATTTTACCGGTCAGGGCCGAGCTTTACAAGCTCGATCCCCTCGTCCTTGCCGAGATTCCGGCTGTACAGCTTTTCCGTCGAATTGTTCCAGTGTTCGTGCACGCCCAGATTTGTCACCGTGTTCCCGTGGCTGTCCGTGTAGACGGTCCCGGAGGGAGCGGCGGCCACAAGACCAGCTTCATGCAGGTAATTCTCCACGGTAGGATCGCCGCGCAGCGCGCCGTTGTACGAAGTCACGGCCGGTTCGTTCATTAAAAAATCCGCGCCCACGCTGTCGATCGCGACCGGATCCTGCGAGACAAATATGCTGGAGGTGTAATCTCCGTTAAAAGGAGCCTGACGCCATCTGGCGTTCTCCCGGGTAATGGAAGCGCCCTCGGTCGGCGCGCAGATGAACGCGTCCAGCATATACAGCACCGTTTTGCCGCCGAGATCGGCGTTCGCCATGAGGTCGACCAGCGGGCTGTAAATGCCCATCTCGTCCTTTGTCAGCCATTGATGCAGATTCGCGCCTTCCGGCGGGCGCATGGCATTGCCGTTTATAAAGGACCCGAAATGGTTCTTGCCGCAGAGCGTGATCCCGTAGCTGTGTCCCTTGAGATTGGCAAGGTTGATGACATATGCCGCTTCGGTCACGCAGGTCGGCAGGTAATTGACTTTTCCGCTGAAGGCGTGCGACCACACGATCGGGGCGTTTTCATCGGCTGCGCCGTTGTCGCGGCCAGCGAACCGCACTCCGTTCAGACTGCCTTCGGTGCACATTTTGACCATGTAATCGGGGAACAGGCGGGAGACGTCATAAACCGTGATGTCCGGCGGAGCGACCCCCGCTTCTTTCACGAGCGACGTGAGCAGGGCCTTTAAGAGCACCGGGTTGGTGTAGCTCATTTTCGTCTCGCCCGAGGTATCATCGTCGTAAACGGCGGAGCCGTTGATGTTGGTCTTGATCGCGATCTTCTCACCGGCCGTATAGCCGCCGCTTTTTCCGTGCGTGCCATTCAGGGCGGCAAACAGCGCTGTCCAGCCTTCCGCCGCGGTTTCTTTTCCGCCAAGGGAGGCGATGCTGTCGTTCGTCATCCTAAGGATCACGTTTTCATCAAAATTGTCCGGTTTCCACCAGTATCCGTTTCCGTCCCATTCCACGGAAGCCGGATCATAGGCCCATACCACGCGCCCCGGCATCGCGCCGATCCCTCTGCCGTAAGGCTCGTGCTGCGGAAATACGCCGTCATAGGACATGGCTGTTTCCTCCTTTTCCAATTCGGATCCGGGTTCGTCGGCCCGGTCCTGTGTTTCGGGCAGTGAAGCGCTGCCGATTTCGGCCGTCGTTATTGCATCGTCTCCGGCTTCGGCCATCGTTATGGTTTCTTTCCGGGTCTCGGCCGTCGTTACGGTTTCTTTCCGGGTCTCGGCCGCTCCGGCGGTTTCCGCGCCCGCCCCGCAGGCGGCGCAGGTAAAAATCAGGCCAAACGCCAGCATTACCGCCGTTTTCCTCATCTTATTTCCTCCTCCCGGTCCTTACCCAAGATAAGCGCGGAAGAACGCGTCAAGCTTATCAAACGGAATGGCGTTCTTTCCGCCGCCGTCATAGAGGTCCGTGTGTACCGCGCCGGGGATGATCATCAGTTCCTTATTATTGGCAAAGGGGTTGCCCTCGACCATGGCGGCGTAAGCGTCGCGGGAGAAGTAGCAGGAGTGAGCCTTTTCACCGTGGACGATGAGAACGGCGCTCCGTATCTCATTGGAATACTGTAAAATCGGCTGATTCAGGAAGCTCATGCAGCCGATGACGTTCCATCCGCCGTTCGAGTTGAGGGAACGGGCATGATAGCCGCGGTCCGTCTTATAATAATCGTAGTAGTCCTTCACAAAGAACGGCGCGTCGTCGGGGAGCGGATCAACTACCCCGCCGCCCAGCGCATAGGTTCCGGACCGGAAATCCGCGATGCGCTGCGCGTTCAGAGCCTTCCTCTTTTCATAGCGCGCGTCAGCAGAATCTTCCGCGTCAAAATAGCCCTTGGCGTTGACTCTCGTCATATCGTACATCGTCATGGCGGCAGTCGCTTTCACGCGGGTATCCAGAGCCGCGGCGTTTAACGCCATGCCGCCCCAGCCGCAGATGCCGATGATACCGATCTTTTCGGGATCGACATTTTCCTGAACGGAAAGGAAGTCCACCGCGGCCTGAAAATCTTCGGTATTGATGTCAGGCGAAGCCATATAACGCGGCTGTCCGCCACTCTCGCCTGTAAAAGAGGGGTCGAACGCAACCGTCAGGAAGCCGCGCTCCGCCATCGTCTGCGCGTAAAGCCCGGACGCCTGTTCCTTTACCGCGCCAAAGGGGCCGCATACCGCGATGGCCGCCAGTCTGCCGGAAGCATCCTTGGGCGTATACATGTCCGCCGCGAGCGTAATGCCGTAACGGTTCGCAAAGGTAACCTTTTGATGATTTACCTTTTCACTTTTCGGGAACGTTTTGTCCCATACGTCCGCAATTTCCGGTTTCATTTCATTTTTCGCTGAATCTTTCGCTGCTTCCTTCACGGAAGCTTTCATTTCATCTTTCATTTCGGTCTCCGTCCTTTCTCATTTCTTTCGCTCCGGCCGTCCCTGTGACCGCTCCATTTTCCGGAGCAGATCGTCCAGGCAGTCGAGCTTTCCCTGACTTTTATGCAGTTCGTCCATCAGTTCGCAGCGGTGTCGGCGCAGCCTTCGGATCGCGTCGGCGATATCCCCGGCCTCGCAAAGGCGGCGGATCTCCGAGATCCGTTCCGCACCGCAGCCCGCGTCTTTTAAATACAGAAGTAGTTCGTCCATCTGGCTGCCTCCCGTTCTGTTGAGGATATTGTACACGATTGACAGAGCACACGCTAATAGTTATAATTAATATCATGATATTCTGTTTCGGAATATCATGCGATCCGAATGGATGACACAGTGCGGAGGACATGTGCAATGGAAATACGGACACTTCGATATTTCCTCGCCGTGGCGAGAGAAGAAAATATGACCCGGGCCGCCGAATACCTGCATGTCACTCAGCCGACGCTCTCAAAGCAGATACAGGCGCTGGAAGAAGAACTGGGAAAGAAACTGTTTATCCGCCACAGCTTCCGTATCGAGCTCACCGAGGAGGGCGCGCTTTTGAGGAAGCGGGCGGAGGATCTGGTCTCCATGGCCGATAAGATCATCGGCGAATTTGTGGCGCTGGACGACGTTACGGGCGGTGATATCTATCTCGGCCTGGCCGAATCCTGCCAGATCCGATATCTCGCCCGAGCGATCAAGCAGCTTAAGGAAATCTGTCCCGGCCTGCGCTATCATATTACCAGCGGCGATACGGAGCAGGTCACGGAAAAGTTGGACAAGGGCGTTCTCGACTTTGCCGTGCTCGCGGAAGAACCGGACACCTCAAAATACCGTAGTCTCCGCTTTCCGGAGGCGGACGTATGGGGGCTCGTCATGCCGTCGGACTGTGCGCTTGCCGAAAAAGAAAGCATCTGCGTGGATGATATTGCCGGACTGCCTCTGTTCTGTTCCGAGCAGGGCTGGCAGAAGGATATTCCCAGTTGGTGCGGGGATCAGATCGACCGTCTCCATCTGGAGGGATCTTTCCGCCTTCCCTACAACGCCTCACTCTTTATCAAAGAGGGGCTCGGCTATCTTCTCACGTTTGACCGTCTGATCGACACCGGCCCAGACAGCGGATTTGTGTTTCGCCCGCTGTCTCCGAAACTGGAGACAAAGATCTATCTGATCTGGAGGAAGTATCAGGTCTTTACGCCCATTGCGGAGCGGATGCTTGCGCGGCTTAAGGAGAGTCTGAAGGCCGTTCCGTGAGGAGACGGAAGTTCAAATAAAAACTCATAGTGGATGTTTACCGGCAATGCTGAAAAGCATATGCCAAAACCGCCCAAATTTAGCTGTTATCAATAATGGAGGCATTGTATGGAAACGCGAAAACTCTGGTTCAGCATAGGTAAAGGAAATTCTCTCGTTCCGGTTTCCCGCTTTAATAAGGGGGAAGCTTCCCAAATCTTTTCGGAAGTGCGGCAAAACGGAGTGATGATTGCTACAAAGAATAATACTCCGGTCTGTATCCTCATATCGCCGGAGAAGTATTACAAACTTATGGATCTTCTGGAGAACCAGCTCCTTTCAGCCGAGGCCGAAATGCGGCTGTCTCAGCCTTCGGGTCCTTCGATACCGGAAAAGGAAATTTTAGACCGATACGGTCTGGCGGAAGCGGATCTCGAAGGAATTTCTCATTCATAACATACAGCGATTTCGGATTTTGGGGCAAAAAAAGACCAGAACTTAATCTGGTCTTTTTAAATCAAATACAATTATTTCCCTGGCAGGCCTGCGCAGGCGCTATAACCTTCTGTTTCCGATACCTCTGCATAATGAGGCCTAGGTAGTATGTAACGAATATGGTTACAATTCAATGTTTTGCCAGGGTTTAAACATTTTAATCTCCATTCCGCCGCCTTTCAGTTGGCGGCACAAATAGTAATGAAAGTCTCGACTCCCTCTACGTTTTC
>CANQGL010000029.1 GCA_947623185.1 uncultured Lachnospiraceae bacterium | reverse complement strand
GAAAAAATTTGACAAGAAAAAAGCCGCATTTCTGCGGTTTACTAGAATTTTATTCAGTTACAACTGTCGAAGACCCGGATCGATCCGCCGATCAGTCCGAGGCCGATAAAGCCGATCGTTGTTTCCTTCATACCGTATCCCTCCTGCCGGAACATTCTCTGAAAATAAATTTTAAAGCACGGAATGGGGATTGTCAACCGTACAAAAATATTTGTGCATTCTGCACGTTTTGCTTGTATTAATTAATTTTTTTTGGTAGAATATCGTTATAGGGTCAAAACCGACAATGCAGGACCATGCATTGATACTAAAAATTTATGCACGGGAGGAATTCAATAATGGATGTTTACGGAACAAAACAAATCCGCAACGTTGCCCTTCTGGGCCATGGCGGGGCCGGAAAATCGACAGTCGCCGAGGCAATGGCCTACCTGACCGGCGTTACAAAGAGGATGGGAAAGATCCCGGATGGAAATACGATCAGCGATTACGATAAAGAAGAGATCAAAAGACAGTTCTCCATCTCCACGACGCTGATCCCGCTTGAGTATGCGGGCGCGGAGGGAAAGATCAAGATCAATCTGCTCGACACCCCCGGCTATTTCGATTTCGTCGGCGAGGTCGAGGAGGCCATCAGCGTTGCCGATTCGGCGATCATCGTCGTGAACGGCAAGGCGGGCATCGAGGTCGGAACGCAGAAGGCCTGGGAGCTCTGCGAGGAGTACCGTATCCCGAGGATCATCTTTGTGACCAACATGGACGACGATCACGCTTCGTTCCGTGAACTGGTGATCAAGCTGGAGAAGGAATTCGGAAGAAAGATCGCTCCGATCCAGGTCCCGATCCGTGAAAACGAGAAGTTTGTCGGCTTTGTAAACGCCGTCAAGATGGAAGGCAGACGCTTTACCAACATGAGCGATTACGAAGTCTGCGAGATCCCCGAGTATACGAAGAAGAACCTTGGGATCATCCGCGACGCTCTGATCGAGGCCGTGGCCGAGACGAGCGAGGAATATATGGAGCGCTATTTCTCCGGCGAGGAATTCACGCAGGATGAGATCTACACGGCGATCCAGCAGCATGTATGCGACGGATCGATCGTTCCGGTCATGATGGGTTCCGGCATCAACTGCCAGGGCTTCAACGCGCTGCTCAACGCGATCGACCGCTACCTGCCGTCTCCGGACAAGGGAGAGTGCATCGGCGTCGACACTTCGACCGGCGAGCGCTTTACCGCGAAATACAACGACGACGTTTCGCTTTCCGCGAAGGTATTCAAGACCATCGTCGATCCGTTTATCGGCAAATATTCGCTGATCAAGATCTGCACCGGAACGTTGAAGCCGGACAGCACGATCTACAACGTGACGAAGGAAGCCGAGGAAAAGATCGGCAAGCTCTACGTCCTCAGAGGCAAGGAAGTCATTGAGGTCTCCGAGCTTAAGGCCGGCGACATCGGCGCGGTCTCCAAGCTCACCGTGACGCAGACCGGCGATACGATCGCCCTGCGCTCGGCTCCGATCTCCTACGATAAGCCGAAGATCTCCGTACCGTATACCTACATGCGCTACGCGGCCAAGACCAAGGGCGACGAGGACAAGATCTCCAGCGCGCTCGCGAGACTGATGGAAGAGGATCTGACGCTCCGCGTCAAGAACGACGTCGAGAACCGCCAGAGCCTGCTTTACGGCATCGGCGATCAGCAGCTCGAGGTCGTCGTCAGCAAGCTGCAGGCCAGATATAAAGTTGAAGTTGAGCTTTCCAAGCCGAAGGTAGCCTTCCGCGAGACGATCCGCAAGAAAGTGGAAGCGCCCGGCCGCTATAAGAAGCAGTCCGGCGGACACGGACAGTTCGGCGACGTCAAGATGTCCTTCGAGCCGTCCGGAGACCTTGAAACTCCGTACATCTTCGAGGAGCAGGTATTCGGCGGAGCCGTGCCGAGGAACTACTTCCCGGCCGTTGAAAAGGGCGTGCAGGAATGCTGCCAGAAGGGACCGCTTGCCGCGTATCCCGTCGTCGGACTTAAGGCGATCCTGCTCGACGGTTCCTACCATCCGGTAGACTCTTCGGAAATGGCCTTCAAGATGGCGGCGACGCTGGCCTTCAAGAAGGGCTTTATGGAAGCGAATCCGGTCCTGCTTGAACCGATCGCGTCCGTCAAGGTCGTCGTTCCGGATAAGTTCACCGGCGACGTTATGGGCGACCTCAACAAGAGACGCGGCCGCGTGCTCGGTATGAATTCGATCCACGGCGGAAAGCAGGAGATCGTCGCGGACGTTCCGATGTCCGAGATGTTCGGCTACAATACGGATCTCCGTTCGATGACCGGCGGTATCGGCCTGTTCTCCTATGAGTTCAGCCGCTATGAGCAGGCTCCGGGCGACGTCCAGAAGAAAGAGGTCGAGGCGAGAGCCGCGAGCCTTGATTCGGACAATTGATGAATATTCAGACAGGATCGATCGAATGAAAATAAAAAGGCCGGCTCCGGGATCGGAGCCGGCCGGTCTGTTTAAAGGGCCGTGATCATCAAAGCGTGAGGGACGGCGCGGAATAGGTCCTCGACGAGAGCTCGCTGTCAAGCAGATAGAGGGAACGCGGATCGGAACCGAAGAGATCGAACTTGCGGATCAGCTCGCTTGCGTTGGTCTCCTCCTCGCCCTGCTCCTTGACGAACCAGTCGAGGAACTGCATGGTGCGGTAGTCCTTGACTTCTGCGGCCGCCTCGTAGATCGTATGGATCAGATCGGTCACATACTGCTCGTGCTCGTAACCGGCGTTGAGCGGATCGGCAAAGGACGAGAATTCCTTGTCCGGCTTCGCGATCGCTTCCAGAGTGACGGGGCAGTCGTTGTTCTGCATGTACTGTAAGAACAGCATCGCATGGTCGCGCTCTTCCTGAGCCTGTACCTTGTACCAGTTTGCGAAACCGTCAAGGCCCTGCTCGGAATAGTAGACGGAAAAATCAAGATACAGATACGCGGAGTAAAACTCCTTATTGATCTGATCGTTTAAGAGTTCGGCAACTTTTGCATCCAACATAATGGAACCTCCTTAATAATAATTGATATCTGAAGGTAATTGTAGCACTGTTTTTCGGTATTGTCACGGGTTTTTTGGACACGGCCGGACAGAAAAAACGGCCTGGAGTACGGACGGAACGAAGGGAGCGGATAAAGCGATGAAATATGTCTTCTGCGGCGACAGCATCACCGACGCGGACCGGCTCTGGGGGCCGGACCCGCTGGGATGCGGATATGTAAGGATCTTAAAGGATATGCTCTGCGAGAGGGATGCGGAAGCGGAGATCGTAAACCGGGGCCACAACGGATTTACGGCGGCCGACGTGCTCCGCCACTGGGCGGGAGACTGCCTGGATCAGAAACCGGACGTCCTGACGCTCCTGGTCGGCGTCAACGACGCGTACAGTCACATCTACGGCGGCTACGGGACGGAAGAGTACGCGGACCTTCTGGAGTGCCTGATCGGGACGGCGAAGAAGGCCGCGGACGCGCGCATCATCCTGATGGAGCCGTTTCTGTTCCCGTACCCCGAGGAACTGCTCGGCTGGTATCCGGTCGTCGAGGCGTTCCGAAACGAAGTCCGCCTGGCCGCGGAGCGCTTTCAGACGGACTTTGTACCTCTGTGGGATGTATTTGCGGACGCGCAGAAACGGCACTCCGTCCGGGAACTCACAACGGACGGGATCCATCTTACGCTTCTCGGGCACCGGATCCTGGCAGAAGCATGGCTTCAAGTTTATCAAGCTGCTCGTCCGTAGTCGACCAGCTGGTCGCAAAACGGACCACGGTGTGGGTCTCGTCATATTTTTCCCAGAAACTTACGGCTATGTCTTTCTGCAGAAGCTCCAGCCGGCTGTTCTCCAGGATGATGAACTGCTGGTTGGTCGGTGATTCAAGATAAAAAGCCAGTCCGGCACGTTTAAAGATCTCTTTCATCCGCTCGGCCGCCTCGATCGCGTGGCGGGAGATCTCGAAATACAGACCGTCGGTGAAAAGCGCATCGAACTGGATCCCCAAAAGGCGTCCCTTTGCAAGCAGGGCCCCTCGTTTTTTGACGGAAGTCATGAAATGAGCGGGCCTGTTTTGTTTTGTGAAAACGACGGCCTCCCCGCACAGCGCGCCGACCTTGGTCCCGCCGATGTAAAAAACGTCGCAGAGCTTTGCGATCTCCTCAAGGGTCAGATCGGTCCCGCGGCTCATCAGCCCGTAGCCGAGCCGCGCTCCGTCCATAAAGAGGGGGATCTGGTACGAACGGCAGACAGCGGCGATGTCGGTCAGCTCCTTTTTCGTATACAGGGTGCCGTACTCGGTCGGGTGGGAGATATAGACCATCCCGGGAAAGACCATATGCTCGTGGTTCCCGTCGGCGTAAAAGTCCTCCATGAATTTTTTCAGTACGGAAGGTTCGATCTTCCCGTCTTTCTGCGGGAGTTCCAGAACTTTATGGCCGGTGAATTCGATCGCTCCGGCCTCGTGGATGCTGACGTGCCCGGTCTTTGCGGCGACAACGCCCTCGAAGTCCCGCAGCATGGTGGAGATGATAACGGAATTGGCCTGTGTTCCGCCGACGAGAAATTCCACGTCGGCCTGCGGGCAGCCGCAGGCGGCCCGGATCTTTTCCCTTGCGCTTTCGCAGTAGGAATCCGTTCCGTAACCGGAAAGGGTTTCGAGATTGGTTTCCGCGAGGCGCTTTAAGATCTGAGGATGCGCTCCGGCGATGTAGTCGCTTTCAAAAGAGATCATGATCGTTCTTCCTTTCTTCCGTATCTGACGCCGGTCGTCCGTTCGTTTCGGACCGGCGTGTTCCTTCGGATATTATAGCACCGCAAGGGGCAGATGTCACGGGGATCTCGCGGAAAGAAAAGATAAATACAGACTTCAGATGGACGCAGGATATGTGTGAAGAAGGATCCTAATTCTCGTCAAAGTAGCGCGCCAGCCGGTACAGGATCTCTTTTTCCTCATTGGTATAACGGTCCAGTGGGAGCATTTCTCTGCAGTCTGTCCCAAGGAGATAATCGGCTGTGGTATGTAGGATAAAGCACAGATCGGAGATCTTCTCCGTCGAAGGGACGGATACCGCCATTTCCCACGCGTTGATGCTGGAACGTGTAACATACAGCTTTTTTGCCAACTGGGACTGGGTAAGATGGTTTTTTTCACGAAGTTCGCGAATTCGTTCGGCTGTCTGGATACTCATGAATTGATATTCCTCCCGCAATCATTATATGCAATTAATGACAATTATTAATTATCATCAATGATTATTTAAAATTGACAACAATCGACTGCATGTGTATAATGAAATGGTAAAAACCCGCGCTTTTCTGCGTATATCGCAGGAAACGGCCGGTTTGACGGCAGTACAGTCTATGAGAGAAAAGATGGCAGGAGAAGGTATCGGGATGGAAAGACGAAAAATGTCGGTTATAGTTCCCTGCTATAACGAGGAAGAGGTTCTTTCGGAATTTATGAGAGAACTCGGAGCGGTCTGCGACCGGATGACGCAGTATACGTTTGAATGGATTTTTGTTGATGACGGATCTTCGGACGGCACGCTAAAGATCCTGCGCGAGGCAGCGGCTCGTGACGGACGGGTCCGGTATCTTTCTTTTTCCAGAAACTTCGGAAAGGAATCGGCGATCTATGCAGGTTTTGAGCATTCAAACGGCGACTATACCGCTGTGATGGATGCGGATCTTCAGGATCCGCCTGCGCTGCTTCCCGAGATGGCCGAGGCACTTGAGAGCGGGGAATACGACTGCGCCGCGACCATGCGTGTGGATCGGAAAGGAGAACCGCCGGTCCGCTCTTTTTTTGCGTCGTGCTTTTACAAACTGATGCGGATCATCTGTCCGGAGGTCAATCTGGTTGACGGGGCGAGGGACTACCGCCTGATGAACCGAAAAATGGTGGACAGTATCCTGGCTTTAAAGGAATATGACCGCTTTTCGAAGGGAATCTTCGGGTGGGTCGGATTCCGCATCAAATGGATCTCTTTTGAAAATGTCAAGCGCGCCGCCGGTGAGACCAAGTGGTCGTTCTGGAAGCTGTTCCGCTATTCGATCGAGGGGATCGTGGCGTTTACGACCGCTCCGCTTACCTTCGCGGCTCTGACGGGGCTGTTTTTCTGCGCCGTCGCATTTTTTATGATCGTGGTCGTTATCGTCCGGAAACTCCTGTTCGGCGACCCGGTCAGCGGCTGGGCGTCGCTGGTCTGCATCATGCTGATGTTGGGCGGTCTGGTCCTATTTCATCTGGGGATCATCGGAAAATACATGGCCAATATTTACCGTGAAGTTAAGCGAAGGCCGATCTATCTGATCCGCGAGACGGATGAAGAACTGAACAGGGAAAAAGGGGCGTGGATGCACGCAGAAACAGATGCAGGGCGGGATGAGACCTGAGTTTGCAAAAAATGCGGGGAGGAAGATCCATGGAAAAGGGAATGGAATTCTTAAGACAGGCAAAAACGGCGCTCGATGAATTCGTAACGTTTATAAAAGAAAACAGGTTTTACGCATATATGTGTGCGGCGCTGATCTTCCTCTGCTGGGGAGATGCGGCGTTAAGGGAGGACGTCGGGATCGACACAGAGATCATGATCGCAAGTCCGGAAGAAATTCTGGACTCCTGGTACGGTATCGGCCGGTTTGCCCTGGTGTGGACAAAACGTCTGTTACGGACAGACCGTTTTTCCCAGACAACGTGTATTGTGGCGATGATGGCCGCCATCTGGCTCTGCTGTGCGGCCGTCGGGTTTTCCGTGTGGATCTTTTGCGGCAAGGACCGCCGTTACCGGTACTTTTATCCGGCGTTTTCCGCGGTCTTTGTTACCGCGCCGGTGCTTACGGAACAGGTTTACTTTTCTTTTCAGGCTTTTGAAGTCATGCTGGGAGTTTTTCTGATCCTGCTTTCCCTGCATATGGCCGAAAGATGGCTGTTTCTGGGTGAGAGCTTTTTCTGGCTCGTGCCGGCGTTTCTGTGCGGCGTCTGGGCGATCGGGATCTACCAGAGCATCGCGGTGGCTTTTCTGGCCTTTGCAGCCTTTTCTTTTCTGGTGTTTTATCAAAGCGATCTGTATTCGGAGCGGCAGGGACGGTTCCCGTGCTTCTTCCTTCTGTTCCGGCTGGCCGTGTTCTTCGTGCTCATGGTAGTCGCATATTTTGCGATATCGTTTACCGTAAAAAGTATCGTCGGCTATAATACCGGATATCTGAAACAAATGTTTGTCTGGCCGAGCGAAAGCCTGCAGGAAGGGATCCGCTGGATCCTCGTGGAGATCCTGCGCGTCTACTGGGGAAAACAGGTTTTTTATTCGTCGCTCAGTTTTCTTGTCTTTGCCTTGTGGTTCGTGTTGAATACAGTGCAGGGCTTTGGGGCGAGGAAGAAAGAATTCCCGCTTTTCTTTCTGGTCAGTGTGTGCTTTGCGGCATCGCCGTTGCTCATGACGGTCCTTCTCGGCTTTCCGCAGCCGACCAGGATGCAGCTGGCATACCCGCTTTCCTTTGCGCTGGCGGTCGCTTCTCTGTCGGCGCTGATCTCAGGGAAAGGCGAAGCGGACAAAGCCGGACCGGCAGGGAAAATGATCATGGCAGTCCGGACGTGGGGGTATGTTCCGGTTCTCATCCTGTGCGCCGTGCTGACGTGGAATCAGCTGGTCGTCACGGAGCGCCTGCTCGACACCATCCATACGATTGCCGTTCAGGACTTTTCGCGCAGCCGTGAGATCTACCGTGAGATACAGCAGGTGTCCGCTGATTCTGGCCGCAGTGAAAAAGAACTGACGGCGGTTTATATCGGGACATTAAAGCCCGAGGAAAACACAACGACCCTTCGGGGCGACGTGGTTGGGCATTCCCTGTTCGAGTGGGACAGCACGAGCCCGGTCGGCGTCAGTACCCGTGTACGGGGCCTGATGTTTGCGCATGGATTCCCCTATATGCCGGACGATCCTACGCCCGAGCAGTACGAAGCCGCCCGCGAATTTGCGGCGGATATGCCGTGTTGGCCGTTAGACGGTTCGGTCGCCGTATATGAAGATATGGTCGTGGTGAAGCTGTCGGAACCGGCTGAGTGAAAAGATACGGGTCCTTTTTTCGCAAGCGGACCCGCGGATAAATTTTTCCGCCCGTCTTAAAGACAGGCGGAAATGTTTTGTATGACCGCGATTATGCCGGACAGGCATCCGGTGATGATCAGGACTGCGATCACGTTTCCGATAAAAATACAGACCGCAGACCGGTTTTTATCGAGATGCATGATCCGGGCCAGGACCGCGCCAAAAAAGCAGCCGAGTCCCGTAAACGGAAGCGCGATCAGGACCAGCAGTGCCAGACAGCCGTAACGGTCCATGTATTTTTTTATAAATTCGGGGAAACTTTTTTTCCCGGCCGCCGCCTCGATCTGCTCCCCGTGCTTTGAGTATAAGAGAAACGGGACCGGCGTATAGGAACCGGTTGCGGAAAGCACGCCGGAGAGAAGCTTGGGCATATGTAAAATTTTAGCCAGAGTCACGGCGATCTGATTTCCCATAAACGGGATCGCCGATGTGAAAAAGACTGCGATGGATTTTCCGATCATTGATATCACAGGCATAACTCCTTTATATCCTGGTCTGCTTGAACCCGATTTCATTTGTACTATTATAATCGAAAGGACAGCCAGACGCAACAAAAATTTTTCGCGCGTCTTGTCCTGTTTTTGCATACTCTCGGCTTTTTTGCATGTTTCGACGGCTTTCCGGCCTTTTTTGCGCGTCTCCTGGCAGTCTTTGCTTGACAACCCCGGCCGATTATGGTAAATTGATTTTCAGTCCAAATACTTTGACGGGGAGTAGTAGGAAGCGGAAGGGAAACAGAGAACTGCCGGCCGGTGCGAGGCAGTCCCGAAGGTTTTTGAACTCGCCCCCGAGTTGCATGCTGAAAGAAAGACGGAAAAGGTCCTGCGGCCGTTATGGGAATGACCCGACGGGCAGCCAATGTCCGGACTTTCCGTGTAGGCAGAGCCGGTCCGACCGTTATCAGGGAACGAGCGCATGCGCCGCGCGGACGGTGCATGAAATAGAGTGGTACCGCGTGAGAATCAGCCCCCACGTCTCTATGTGAGAACGAGGGGCGTTTTTATGTGACAGAGAATCAGTGAAGGAGAAGCGAAATGGCACAGTACAACCACACCGCCATTGAGAAGAAATGGCGCGAGAACTGGGAAAAGAACCCGATCAACGTAAACGACGGAACCAAGGAAAAGTATTACTGCCTCGACATGTTCCCCTATCCGTCCGGGAGCGGCCTGCATGTCGGCCACTGGAGAGGCTACGTCATCTCCGACGTATGGAGCCGCTATCAGCTCCTTAAGGGCAAATATGTGATCCACCCGATGGGCTGGGATGCGTTCGGTCTTCCGGCCGAGAACTACGCGATCAAGATGGGGATCCATCCCGCGATCTCCACGGCAGAGAACGTAAAGAACATCAAGAAGCAGATCAATCAGATCGCCGCGATCTACGACTGGGACATGGAGGTCAACACGACCGATCCGGCCTTCTACAAGTGGACCCAGTGGATTTTCGTGCAGATGTTCAAGAAGGGCCTCGCCTATGAGAAGGAATTCCCGATCAACTGGTGCCCGTCCTGCAAGACCGGCCTCGCCAACGAGGAGGTCGTAAACGGCTGCTGCGAGCGCTGCGGCACGCCGGTCACCAAGAAGAACCTGCGCCAGTGGATGTTAAAGATCACCGCCTACGCCGATCGCCTGCTCGCCGACCTCGACAAGCTCGACTGGCCGGAAAAGGTCAAGAAGATGCAGACCGACTGGATCGGAAAGTCCTACGGCGCGGAGGTCGACTTTGCGCTTGACGGCCGCGACGGAAAGATCACCGTCTACACCACGAGACCGGATACGCTCTACGGCGCGACCTTCATGGTCCTGGCCCCGGAGCACGAGATGGCAAAGAGTCTGGCGACCGACGAGACGAGAGAGGCCGTCGAGAAATACATCTTCGACGCTTCCATGAAGTCCAACGTCGACCGTCTGCAGGATAAGGAAAAGACCGGCGTATTCACCGGGACCTACGCGATCAACCCCTTAAACGGAGCGAAGGTGCCGATCTGGCTGTCCGACTATGTCCTTGCCGACCACGGGACCGGCGCGATCATGTGCGTTCCCGCGCACGACCAGCGTGACTTTGACTTCGCGAAGAAGTTCGACCTTCCGATCATTCAGGTCATCGCCAAGGACGGCAAAGAGATCGAAAACATGACCGAGGCCTACACCGAGGCCAGCGGCACGATGATCAATTCCGGCGAATGGAACGGAATGGAGTCCGCGGTCCTTAAACAGGAAGCGCCGGAGATGATCGAGAAGCGCGGTTTCGGCAAGAAGACCGTCAGCTACAAGCTGCGCGACTGGGTCTTCTCGCGCCAGCGCTACTGGGGCGAGCCGATCCCGATCATCCACTGCCCGAAGTGCGGAAACGTCCCGGTCCCGGAGGACCAGCTTCCGCTCACGCTGCCGGAGGTCGAGAGCTATCAGCCGACCGGCACCGGCGAATCCCCGCTTGCCGCGATCGACGAGTGGGTCAACACGACCTGTCCGTGCTGCGGCGGCCCCGCGAAGCGCGAGACGAACACCATGCCCCAGTGGGCCGGTTCGTCCTGGTATTTCCTGCGCTATGTGGACAACAAGAACAACGACGAGCTGGTATCGAAGGAGAAGGCGCATAAGTACCTGCCGGTCGACATGTACATCGGCGGCGTGGAGCACGCGGTGCTTCACCTCCTGTATTCCAGATTTTATACGAAGTTCCTTTACGACATCGGCGTGATCGATTTTGAGGAGCCGTTTACCAAGCTGTTCAACCAGGGCATGATCACCGGAAAGAACGGCATCAAGATGAGTAAGTCCAAGGGCAACGTGGTATCGCCGGACGATCTGGTCCGCGATTACGGCTGTGATTCCCTGCGCATGTACGAGCTGTTCGTCGGCCCGCCGGATCTGGACGCCGAGTGGGACGACCGCGGGATCGAGGGCGTGTCCCGTTTCCTGAACCGTTTCTACGGCCTTGTCATGGACAGCAAGGACAAGGACATTGCGGAGACGAAGGAGATGGTGAAGCTGCGCCACAAACTGGTCTACGACATCGAGACGCGCTTCAACCAGTTCAGCTTAAACACCGTTGTTTCCGGCTTCATGGAGTACAACAATAAACTGCTTGAGGTCGCCCGCAGAGAGGGCGGGATCGATAAGGAGACGTTAAAGACGTTCGTCATTCTGCTGGCTCCGTTCGCGCCGCATCTGGGCGAGGAGCTCTGGAGAGAGCTGGGCGGCACCGACAGCGTGTTCCACCAGTCCTGGCCGGAGTGCGACGAGGAAGCGATGAAGGACGACGAGATCGAGATCGCCGTACAGGTCAACGGCAAGGTCCGCGGCGTCATTTCGGTCCCGGCGGACATCTCAAAGGAGGATGCGATCGCGGCCGGCAAGGAAGCGATCAAGGGCAAGCTCTCCGGTACGATCATCAAGGAGATCTATGTTCCGAAGAAGATCGTAAACATCGTTGTGAAGCAGTAAAACCGATATGCAAAAGCGTCCTGTCCCGGAAGCAAAACGCCCGGGCAGGGCGCTTTTTCGGATCCTCCGGACCCAGACCGGACCGCCCTTTTCCCGGCCGGGGCCATCCCGTAAATGTGGCAGAAAAGCGGCAGTATGAAAAATAACGTGACTTTTCGGCCGCGCTGTGGTACAATGACTATAACCTTTGGGATGTACGGCGTGCTTTTACGGGCGTACATGCCGAAAAAGAGCGGAAGGCGAGGACGCCGTTCCGTTCCCAGGGAAGGAATTGTTACGGATGCGAAAAGGATCATTCAGACTGACGGCTGCGCTCGCGGCGGTCTCCGTCCTGTGTCAGGCGGCGCCGCATGTTTCGCTTGCGGCGTACCGTCAGGAAGTCGATACGATAACATTGGAAACAGAAGCCGAGGATGTCGATGACGTAGCGGTCGATATCGGTTGGAAAACGGAGCAGGATAACGGTAAGTGGATCAACGATATGAGTATCGGAGACGACGTCACGAGCCTGATCCTGATCGTGAACAACCTGGACAAGGGTGCGGACGAGGCGCTTCCGGACAAGGAAACGCTCGATGCGAACCAGAAGACCCGCCCGCGCAGAAGACATGTGACCGGCAATTCAAGGCTCTACTACATGAGCCGGAACGTGAAGGGCGACTGGAAGCAGGTCTTTACGATCAACTGCGTGGTGTCCGGCGGCCCCGATGATGACGAGAGCATCTACGGAGCGTACAGGGCGGAAAGCGCGTTCGGGAGCAAGGAGAATCCCGGAAGCCTCCTGCCTTACCGCAAGATCACGGATGACGATTACTGGATCACGGATCCGGAATCCGAAGACTATATGACGATCGTAACGTCGAAGGAGAAACTCGATACGCGCGAGGCCGTCAATCTCGAGTACATGAAGGCGTATTCCAACTACGGGATGATCTTAAGACCCGAGGACGACGCTTATCCGGCGCTCATCATCAACTGCCAGCAGGCGGATACGGTCGACCGTACCGTGAGCGGCGTGCAGCTTGCGGAGAGCTATGTGCGGATGCTGATCCAGGGGATCGACGAAAACACAAGGATCATGATCGCCGGGGAGATCGAGGACTTCGAGGGCATGTAACGTCCGAAACATGCGGTACCTTTACAACTGAAAAGGGGAGCTGGAGCGATGAATCCGGCTGAGATGGAACAAAAGCTGTTCCGGACCCTGGAACCTGATCTGGATAATGCCAGCGTAGGAAACCGTCTTATGACAAGTCAATTCCGTCCGGAGCATTCCGGGCGGTTTTTTTGTCTGCGGCGCATTAAGGCGTCCGGACGTTTTTGTACGGTTTTTCACCGGCTGCGGGGATCCCGCGCCTGAAAAATATATCATATCAACATTATCAGGAGGAAACAAAAATGAATGCAAGCGTAGCGATCCAGAGTTTACCCGCGGCTTCGAACGATGAGGAACTGATCCGCATCGTGGACGAGGTCATCGCCTATATCAAGAGCACGGGGCTCAACTGTTATGTCGGACCGTTCGAGACGGCGATCGAGGGCGATTACGATCAGCTGATGGACATCGTAAAGGAATGCCAGCATATCGCGATCCGTGCGGGCGCGCCGTCCGTGGCCGCCTACATCAAAGTGACCTACCGTCCGGAAGGGGAAGTGCTTACCATTGAGAAAAAAGTATCCAAACATCACCAATAAGCTCTGGTCGGTCTCGGCGATCGCGGCGATCCTGATCGTCTGGCAGAGCGTCTGCTCGCTGGGAGTGGTCGACGCGTTCATGCTTCCGTCCCCCGTGCGGGTGTGCCGGGCGTTCGTCTCGGAATTCCCGCTGCTCATGGAACATTCGGCGATCACGCTCGCCGAGGGCGCAGTGGGTCTGGGCCTGGGGATCGCGCTGGGCTTTGTGATGGCCTCCGTGATGGACCGGTTCGACGTCCTTTATCAGGCGTTTTATCCGCTCGTCGTGCTGACGCAGACGATACCGACGGTGGCGATCGCCCCGCTTCTGGTGCTCTGGTTCGGATACGAGATGCTGCCGAAAGTGATCCTCGTCGTGATCACGACGTTCTTCCCGATCACGGTCGGACTGCTGACGGGATTCAGGTCCGCGGATCCGGACGCGATCGACCTTCTGCGGGCGATGGGCGCGAAGAAGCGGCAGATCTTTTTCTACATCAAACTGCCGGGGGCGATGGGACAGTTCTTTTCGGGACTGCGGATCTCCGCCTCCTACGCGGTGGTCGGAGCCGTGATCTCGGAATGGCTGGGCGGCTTCGGCGGGCTCGGCGTCTATATGACGCGGGTCAAAAAGGCTTTTTCGTTTGACAAAATGTTTGCGGTGATCCTGCTGATCTCGTTCATCAGCCTGCTTCTCATGAAAGCGGTGGACCGGCTCCAGAAAGTATGTATGCCGTGGGAGCGGGATCTCAGACAGGAGACCAACTGAAAGAGAGGAGATCTATTATCATGAACAAAAAGATTTTTGCCGCGGTCCTGGCGGGAGCGCTTGCCGTATCCGTGACCGGATGCGGATCTTCGCAGAGCGCGGAGACGACGGCTGCCGCAGAGAAGAGCGCGGAGGCGGCGGAGACGGCGGCCGCCAAGGAGACGTCCGGAGAGACGGGAGAACTCAGAAAGATCACGTTCGTCCTCGACTGGACGCCCAACACCAACCACACGGGACTTTACGTCGCGCAGGCGAAGGGCTATTTTGCGGACGCCGGTCTTGACGTCGAGATCGTGCAGCCGCCGGAAGGCGGAGCCGAGGTGCTCGTCGCTTCCGGGAAAGCGGAATTCTGCGTGGGATTCCAGGATACGGTCGCTCCGGCGCTGGTCGGAGACGCCGCGCTTCCGATCAAGGCGGTGGCCGCGGTGATCCAGCATAATACCTCCGGCATCATCTCCCGCAAAGGCGAGGGGATGGATACGCCGAAAGGGATGGAAGGCAAGAAATACGCCACATGGGAGTCGCCGGTCGAGCTTGCGACCTTAAAGAGCGTCGTGGAACAGGACGGCGGAGACTTTTCAAAGATCCAGCTGATCCCCAGCAACGTGACCGACGAGGTCTCCGCGTTAAGATCGAAATCGGTCGACGCGATCTGGATCTTCTACGGCTGGGCCGGTGTGAAGACGGAGCTGGAGGGACTGGAGACGGATTACTTTGAGTTCGCGGACATCGATCCGGTGTTCGACTATTACACGCCGGTCATTTTGAGCGGAACGAAATTCCTCGAGGAGGAGCCGGAGACCGCGAAGGCTTTCCTTGCCGCGCTTAAAAAGGGCTACGAGGACGCGATCGCCGATCCCGAGGAGGCGGCCGATATCCTCTGCGAGGCCGCGCCGGAGCTGGATCACGAGCTCGTGCTTGCCAGCCAGAAATATCTTGCGAACGAGTATAAGGCCGAGGTGGAACAGTGGGGCTACATCGATCCCGAGCGCTGGAACCGTTTTTACAGATGGCTGAACGAGAACGGCCTGATCGAGCCGGAGCTTCCGGATGATTTCGGCTTTACGAACGACTATCTCCCCCAGTGAGGACGCTGCGATGGTGGTACTGAAAGCGGAAGGGATCAAAAAATCATTCGGAACGGAGACCATTATAAGCGGCGTTTCCCTTGAGTTGCATAAAGGCGAGCTGGTCTCCCTGCTCGGACTGAGCGGAAGCGGAAAGACGACGCTGTTCAACGTCCTTGCCGGACTGAGCGTCCCGGATGAGGGCAAGGTCTGGCTGGAGGGAACAGAGATCACCGGAAAGCCGGGCAAGGTCAGCTACATGCTCCAGAAGGACCTGCTGCTCCCGTACCGCACCGTCGTGGACAACGTGGCGCTCCCCCTGCTGATCGCGGGGACGCCGAAACGCGAGGCGAGAGAGCGGGCGGCTTCTCACTTCGCGCAGTTCGGACTGGAGGGGACGGAGAACAAGTATCCGGCCCAGCTCTCCGGCGGTATGAAACAGCGGGCGGCTCTTTTGCGCACTTATCTCTTCTCCGAGAAAGTCGCGCTCCTCGACGAGCCTTTTTCCGCGCTCGACATGCTGACGAAAAGCGCGGTGCATCAGTGGTATCTCGGGATCATGCAGCAGATCCAGCTCTCGACGCTGTTCGTCACGCACGACATCGACGAGGCGATCCTTTTGTCGGACCGCATCTACCTGATGACCGGGAGACCCGGACGGATCACGGATGAGATCGTGATCGACGAGCCGAAACCGCGCCGGAAGGACTTCAACCTGTCGGGCGAGTTCCTCTCCTATAAGAGGGAGATCCTTGTGAGGCTGGGCGGCGGCCCGCGCCTGTCAGAGACCTGATAAGCTCCAGCTGCTTTTTCTCCGTTGGAGAAAGGCTTTCCGCAAGGACCTCGGCGATCAGCCCGGTCTCCGCGGAGGTAAAGGACAGCCCCCGTTCGGCGGCCTGCCGGTCAAAAGAGAACAACAGATCCATTTTTCGGGCCTGCGGCGCGCGCGCGAGCTCTTCGGCAAACGAGGAGAGCAGCGCGAGCTTTCGCGGGTCCGTTTCTTTTAAGCGCGGATCGTTTTTCCATGTATCGTTCATTGTCATCGCTCCCTTTCTCAGTCCTGCCCCGCGGCCTGCATCATGATCCGCACCGCTTCGATCCGGGAGCGCTGTTCCGGAGGGAGGGCGGCGAGGAGCTGTTCGGGGCCGACGGGCTGCGGATCGCGCTGGGAACGGGAACTCCCGGCCGCCATGACGCGGGTCATAAGGTCGATGATCTCCTGCTCCTCCTCGTTGGCGTAGGGCCGGACGGCGGACAGCATGTCGGTGGGTGAGGAATGTCCGGCCTCGAGCGCGCAGACGCTGAGCATCCCGTCGTCGTTTTCGCGGAAGAATTTCGCCGTGCGGCGTAGCTCGCTCCATTTGATAAAGATGGAGAGGATCCGCTGCTGGGCGATCCCCACATAGGGAAGGGCGGCCTTCATCATCTGGAGACGGTGACTGCCGACCGCGTAGTCCAGATCGGTCAGTTTGAAATCTTTTTCGTTCATAGGCGAGCCTCCTTACTCTTGTGACAATATATGCCGCAAAAACGCGGTTCATGCAGGGGAACCCGTGCGTTCATGCACGGGTTCGGCAGGACGGAATATTATGGTGTCAGGGTCGGAAGATATTCCGATCTTATGTCAGATGCCGGAATCAGAAGGCCGTGCGCTTAAGCATGACTTTGGGACCCCGGCGCCATGTTATAGAAAGCAAGGGGAACGAGCGATGGCAAGCCGATTGATCATAGACGGGAACAGCGTTTACGAGATCGATGAAGACTGCGAGCGCTGCGGATGCGAGATGTCCGTGCGCGCGCAGGGCCGAAGACGCGCGTGCCGGATGCGGCGGCAGGAGAAAGGCGGATCCGGGGGCGCGCCCTGCCGGGAACCGAAAAAAGACCCGGAGGCGAAACGGTCCGGGGGACGAAAGAGCACGCCGGGAAAAAACTCCGGGCTGTAAATACTCATCCTTATCAGAGAAAGCGGTCCAAAGGACGGTCGAAAGGGCGGGGAGATCCCCGCCCTCTGCCGTTTTCTCCGAAACCGGCTCCGAAACACGGTCCGGCTCCGGAACGCGCGGGATCAGCAGCAGAAGTTTCCGCCGCCGCATCCGCCGCAGCAAAGCAGGAGCAGGATGATCCAGAGACAGCTGTTGTCGCCTCCGACACCGCATTCGTTGCTGCAGCCGTTATGTCCGCATCCGCCGCAGAAGCACAGAAGCAGGATGATCCAGATGAGATTGTTGCCGCATCCGCTGTTTGACGTCTCGCACCCGCATCCGCAATTTGTCGCAGCTAAGTCACTCATGTTCAAATTCCTCCAAAGGATTTTTGATTACACTCTATCCTATGACATGCGGCTTGTCATAGTTGCCTGTCTGAAAAAACTTTTCTTTCGCGGAAAAGTATGGTAACATGTATGCGAAAACAATGATTCGGAAAGGGAGACCGGCATGGAAAAACTGTACTATGATTCACCGTATATGAAAGAGTTTGAAGCGAAGGTCGTTTCCTGCATAAAGGGAAAGAAAGGCTATGAGGTCGTCCTCGACCGGACGGCGTTCTACCCGGAGGGCGGCGGCCAGCCCGCCGATACGGGCGTTCTGGGCGGCGTGCGCGTGACGGACGTGCATGAGCGGGACGGCGTGATCGTGCACAGTACGGAAGGACCGCTTCCTGAGGGCGATACGGTCACTGGAACGATCGACTGGGAACGGCGCTTTGCGCATATGCAGCAGCACTCCGGCGAGCATCTGGTCTCCGGCCTGATCCACCGTCATTTCGGATACGACAACGTCGGCTTCCACATGGGAGAGAACGAGGTGACGATCGATTTTAACGGTCTGATCGAGTGGGACGAGCTCATGCGGATCGAGGAGGAGGCGAACGCCATCATCTGGGAGAACCGTGAGATCCGGGCGTATTTTCCGCCGGCAGACGAACTGGCCGCGATGGATTACCGCAGCAAGAAGGAGCTTACGGGCGACGTGCGGATCGTGCGGATCCCGGGCGGCGATACCTGCGCGTGCTGCGGGACGCATGTGCGCCTGACGGGTGAGATCGGGCTCGTAAAGTTTATCTCGATGATCCACTACAAGGGCGGCGTCCGTATCGCGATGCTGAGCGGGAAAAAGGCGGTCGCGGACTATGAAAAGCGCCGCGGACAGGTGCACAGGATCTCCACGGAGCTCTCCGCCAAACCGGATGAGGTGGCGGAAGCCGTCGAAAAGCTGAAACAGGAGAACGGCGAGCTCTCCGCGCGCATCTCCGCGCTTTATCAGGAACTGATCGCGGAACGCACGGAGCGCATGGCGGTAAGCGATAAAAATATCGTTCTGATCGAACAGGAATTTGACGGTCTAAGACTGCGCCAGCTGGCGAACCGTGTCCTTGAAGAAAAAAAGGCAAAAATAATCCTCGCTCTGTCAGGAATTAAAGGGGGGTTCCTGTATGTGATAGGTAGTCAGAGCGAGGATGTCCGGCCCCTCGCCAAAGAGCTCAACGGGCTCTTAAACGGCAGAGGGGGCGGGAGTATGCAGATGGCACAGGGAACATACTATACGGAACGTAAGCTGCTGTGTGCCATCCTGAAAGAGAAAGGGTTTAGCGGCCCTGAACCATATACAGGAACAGGCGCTCAGAGTCTTTCGAGTTATGCGTTGTGATATCGATCTCATCAATATTGCCGCCTGAGAAAACCGTTGCAAGTGCGTGATACTGACTCAGCTTGGACTTCAGGTTGACGTATCCGCCCTGCGGAAGATTCATCTCCACGGCGCCGCTGCACTGTCCGACCGCGTTAAAAAACCGGTCAAGATTCGAAATGTTTGTAAGTTTCAGTTTCATGGCATTACCTCCTTTTCGGCAAGTGCTGTTGAAGGAGCCCCCGTGAACAAGTATGATTCTAGCAGAGGCCGCATTAAAATACAATGGACGATTTTGATAAAGAATCAGCGGCCGTTTTTCGGATTTTTAGGTAAAATACAGTCGTTTTTCAGAGAAGAGAGGCAGAAACAGGGAAAAATGAAAAAAAGAATCAGAGAACGCGGTATTATAATTGGAAGGCACAGTACGGGACCCCTCAACAAGATAACGGACGTCGCGGGCGTAAAGGTCGGGCACTGTACGATCGATACGGAGGATCACAAGACCGGCGTCACGGTCATCCTGCCGTGCGAGGACAATATGTTTGCGAATAAGCTGACCGCGGCCGCCTATGTCCACAACGGGTTCGGAAAGACGACCGGGATCCCGCAGATCGCGGAACTGGGGACGCTCGAGACGCCGATCGCGCTCACCAACACGCTGTGCGTGGGAAAGATCCAGGACGCGCTGGTGGGGTATATGGCGGAGCGGTGCCGCGCCGACAATATACCCGTGCGGTCCGTCAACGCGGTGGTCGGGGAGTGCAACGACGCTTCTTTAAATAAGATATCGGACCGCTGCCTCGGGGAGCGCGAACTGCGCGCCGCGATCGGCTCGGCGTCGGCCGATTTTGAGGAGGGGGACGTCGGAGCCGGAAAGGGAACGACCTGCTTCGGCATGAAAGGCGGGATCGGCTCCGCGTCGAGGCGGATGACCTTCGGCGGGGAGACCTATACGGTCGGCGTGCTGGTCCAGTCGAACTTCGGAAGCACGGAGAATTTTTTGTTGAACGGAAAAGCCGTCGGGGCGGAGATAAAGAAAAAGATCGAGGCGGCGGAAAAAGACGAGGGGTCGATCATGATGGTGATCGCGACCGACCTTCCGGTATCGGACCGGCAGCTTGCGCGGATCATCCGCCGCGCCGGGGTCGGACTTGCCCGCTGCGGTTCCTACATGGGACACGGGAGCGGCGACATCATGATCGGCTTTACGACCGCGAACCGGATCCCGGACGGCGAAGGCGCGTTCATAACGGTGAAGCAGATCCGTGAATCGCTGATCGACGAGGCGTTCGAGGCCGTGGCCGAGGCGACCGAGGAGGCGGTGTTAAATTCGCTGGCGATGGCGGATACGGTCACCGGCTATAAGGGCCGCACCAGGTACTGCCTGACGGATCTTTACTTTGAGGACTCACCGTCCGAGGAACATCGCCAGTTTTAACTCGTCCAGATAGGAGGCGGAGACCCTGAGGTTCCCGCGGCCCGATCCGATCTCGATGTCGGGCTTGGCCGCGCCGTGGAAATCGGAGCCGCCGGTGACGGCGAGGCCGTGACGGATCGCCAGTTCACGGAGCTTCCGGCTCTCCTCCTGATTGTTGGAGGAGTGGAAGCATTCGAGTCCGCGTAGGCCGAGCGGCTTTAAGGAGAGGATCATCTCCTCGATCCCCTTCCAGCCCAGCTTGTACTGGCAGGGGTGGGCGAGGACCGGAAAACCGCCCGCCGCTTTCAGCGCGGCGAATACCTCCTCCGGCGCCATCATCTCGCGCTTGCGGTAATAGGGCATTCCGGGGTTCAGGTATTTTTTGAAGGCTTCGTCGACCGACCGCACATAGCCGTGCGCAAGGAGCGCGCCCGCAAAATGCGCGCGGGTCACGGTGGTCCTGGGATTGACGCGGACGAGATCGTCTGTCGTGATGTCGAAGCCGCCTTCCCGAAACGCCGCGAGAAGGGCCTCGTTCCTTTTGACGCGCCGGTCCACGGCCGTCCGCAGGAAGGAGAGAAGCGTTTCGTCGTGATGGTCGATGTAGAGGCCGAGGACGTGGATCTCCCTATCGAGATAGCCGCAGGCCGCCTCGATGCCGGGGACGAGTTCGATCTCAAGGTCCTCCGCGGCGGCGATCGCTTCGTCGAGGCCGCCGACCGTGTCGTGATCGGTCAGCGCGACGGCGCAAAGTCCCAGACGGTCCGCGCGCCGGACCACCTCGGAGGGGCTTAGCGAGCCGTCGGAAGCGTTGGAATGGACATGCAGGTCGATCAGTTTCATGGAGCGCCTTCTTTCGGGTACGTTTTTATGTTCGCGGGATACCGGACAGATTTATCATAACACACCCCGGACTTTTGCGAAAGACAAAAGTTTAGGGAACGGAAAGCGGGAGGAACGGATATGCTGAAGTCGAAAATAATTCTTAAGATGATCGACTATTACCGGGGAAACAGGAAGGACATCTGCCATTTCCTTAAAGTGTACGGATACGCGCAGACGATCGGAAAACTCGAGGGGCTCGATCCGCAGACCCAGGACATCCTGGAGATCGCGGCGATCGTCCATGATATCGCCTGCCCGCTCTGCCGGGCCAAATACGGGAACACGGACGGGCGGCACCAGGAAGAGGAGAGCAGGGCGCTGCTGGAACCGTTTCTGGCGGAATTCGGGCTTCCGGACGCGGTGACGGAGCGGGTGATCGGACTGGTAACGCACCATCATACCTATACCGGCGTGGACGGGGACGACTATCGCATCCTCCTGGAGGCCGATTTTCTTGTAAACGCCGACGAGGCGCAGTACCCGAAGGAGAAGATCGCCGATTTTGAAAAGAACGTGTTCCGGACGGAAAGCGGGATCCGGATATTAAGGTCGATGTATCCGAATTAGGACAAGACCGAATACGGGATGCACCGCGGTCCGGGGCCGCCCATGCGCGCCTTGTGGCAAAACTTAATAAATTCGCAACAAGCGGCCCAAAAGTGTATTAAAAATTTAAAATAAAATCTATTTTTTTTTGCCGTTTGTTGTGCTATACTTATCGTGAGCTTAGACGGCTTCGCGGCGGACGGGTTTCGCCGCGGCAGGACGAAGACAGAACGGTGGGAGCGAAAAAACAAGGCTCCCTTATGATAGAGAACGGCAGCAGGTGAATGGATATGAGTGAGATGAACAGGGACAGAAACGGGCAGAGAGGGACCCGCACAAGACAGAGCAGCGCGGACCGCATCCAGGCGGTCCAGAACGCGCGGAACCTCGGCGCCGGATCGGGTCAGAGAAGGAACACGGCGACTTCGGGCAACAGACGCCGTAATAAAAGAAGGCATCAGGGACCGGATCCGGCGAAGATCCTCCTGATCGTGATCGGCATCGTGATCGTGGTGCTCTGCGTGGCGGTGGGGCTGCGCGGCTGCGCGAAGAAGGGCGCGGACGACGAGACGCCCGAGGAGACCTCGGAGCCCGAGACCGAGCTCGAGGCGGAGATCACGATAAACGGAATTTCGGTCCACGGACTGACGCGCTCGCAGGCCCGCGAGCAGATCCTTGAGGATATGGACTGGGCCATGACGGTGTCGCTCGGGGAAGATACGAGAGAGGTGGACAACCTGCTGGAGGGCAATCTCGACGACCTGCTCGACGAGGTGTTCGGCACCGGCGAATCCGTCACGGCGGAAGAGACGCAGACCTACACCGTATCGACGGACGGCGTTGAAGAACCGGCCCGCGCGTTCGCGGACACGGTGGCCGCGGAGTGGGATACCGCTCCGAAGAACGGCTCGATCACGTCCTACGATAAAGAACACGGAGAATTTGTTTTCGGCGGCGCGGAAGACGGCAAGGAGATCGATCGCGACAGGCTGGTGGAAGACATCCTGGCGGCGGTCGAAAAGGGCGACTACGACGCGAAGATTACCGTGGAGGCAAGCACGGTCGCTCCGGAGATCAGCGCGGAACAGGCCAAAGCCAACTTCAAGCGGCTCGGCACGTTTACCACCACGACCACGGCGAACAGCAACCGAAACGAGAACATCCGGATCGCATCCTCAACGCTCAACGGCGTGATCGTGCAGCCGGGACAGGAATTCTCCTTCAACCTTACGACCGGGAACCGCACGACGGAGAAAGGATACAAGCCGGCCGGCGCGTACCAGAACGGCGTGTTCGTCGAGGAGCCGGGCGGCGGCGTCTGCCAGGTGTCTTCGACCCTCTACAACGCGGTCGTGTTCTCGGGACTTGAGACGACGGAGCGCCACGCGCATACCTACGAGCCGTCCTATGTGACGCCGGGCGAGGATGCGATGGTGAGTTATGACGGCCATTCGGGGCCGGATATGAAATTTGTCAACAATTCCAAGACCGCGGTCGGCATCCGCACCAGCTTCTCCGACAGGAAGCTGACGATCTCCATCTACGGCAACCCGATCCTTGAAGAGGGCGTCACGCTCTCCATGGAATCGAAGAAGACGAAGGAGCTGGATCCGCCGCCGCCAACCTATGAGGAGGATCCGTACCTGGAGCTCGACGTGGAGGAGGAGGCCGTGAAGGCGATCCCGGGAAGCGTCTGGGTGACGAATCTGGTGACGAAGAAGAACGGCGCCGTGGTGAGCGACGAGCTCTTCCATACCAGCACCTATACCGGAAAACCGGCAACGATCAAGCGGAACACCTCCGGCGTGGTGCTGACGACCTCCGGCGAGTCTGTGGAAAGCAGCTCCGAGGAGACCAGCGCCTCCGTGGCTGCGCCGACCGAGACACAGCCGACCATGAACTACAATCCGCTCGGTCCGGGCTATGAGCCGGAATCGGTCCCGCAGTATCCGGGGGACCAGCCGCCGCAGAACATAGGCCCCGGCGAGGTGATCCAGCCGTCCGAGACGCAGGGTTCCGATCAGGGCCCGGGAGGTCCCGGAAACGTACCGGCACAGACGCCGGCTCCCGCAGGACCGGCTCCGCAGAGCGACGGACCCGCCCCGCAGGCGGAGACGCAGGCGTCGCCGGGCGACGTGGGACTGATCGCGCCGATTGGATAAAAATGCAAAACAGGGGATTGACGAATGACCGGGTTGGACCGGCCGGTTCGCGGTCCCCTTTCTTTATGCGCACTTTCCGTTCCACGATACAGAATTTTGTTCATATTTTGGAATGAGTGCATAAAAGGCTGTATTTTGTTTGTGATTTTATACTTAAAACCTGCGTTTTACATTTGCATTTTGTTAAAATATTGCTATAATATGTAATGAGGGCAGTTTTGTGCACGAAAACTGCTTTGACGAAATTATTTCTATATGTATTGTAGGAGGAATGTCAGCTATGGCAAGAAAAATGAAAACCATGGATGGCAACCACGCGGCCGCGCATGCTTCCTATGCGTTTACCGATGTGGCTGCTATCTACCCGATCACCCCTTCCTCACCGATGGCGGAGGCGACCGACGAGTGGGCGACTGACGGACGTACCAACATGTTTGGACAACCCGTTCAGATCACCGAGATGCAGTCCGAGGCCGGCGCTGCGGGTGCTGTACACGGCTCTCTGGCAGCAGGCGCGCTTACCACGACTTATACGGCTTCCCAGGGTCTTCTTCTGATGATCCCGGATCTGTACAAGATCGCCGGCGAGCAGCTCCCGGGCGTATTCAACGTATCTGCCCGTGCGGTTGCGTCCCATGCTCTTAATATCTTCGGCGACCATTCTGACGTCTATGCTTGCCGTCAGACCGGCTGCGCGATGCTCTGCGAATCCAGCGTACAGGAAGTTATGGACCTGACTCCGGTCGCGCATCTTTCCGCGATCAAGGGCAAAGTTCCGTTCATCAACTTCTTCGACGGTTTCCGTACTTCCCATGAGATCCAGAAGATCGAGACCTGGGATTACGAGGATCTGAAGGAAATGGTCGACATGGATGCGGTCGACGCGTTCCGTGCACATGCCCTGAACCCGAACCATCCGTGCCAGAGAGGTTCCGCACAGAACCCCGATATCTTCTTCCAGGCTAGAGAAGCCTGCAACCCGTATTACGACGCTCTTCCGGCCATTGTCCAGGAGTACATGGACAAGGTGAACGCAAAGATCGGTACGGATTATAAGCTGTTCAACTACTACGGAGCCGCCGATGCCGAGCACGTCATCATCGCCATGGGTTCCATCAACGATACGATCGAGGAGACGATCGACTACCTTGCCGGAAAGGGCAAGAAGGTCGGTGTCGTCAAGGTCCGCCTGTATCGCCCGTTCTGCACGGAAGCCCTGATCGCCGCGATCCCGGATACCGTTAAGCAGATTTCCGTTCTTGACAGAACGAAAGAGCCGGGCTCCATCGGCGAGCCGCTGTACCTGGACGTTGTAGCCGCTCTGAAGGGCTCCAAGTTCGATCAGGTCCCGATTTACACCGGCCGTTACGGACTGGGTTCCAAGGACACGACTCCGGCGCAGGTCGTTGCAGTATACGAGAACACCGAGAAGAAGAGATTCACGATCGGTATCAACGACGATGTGACGCATCTTTCCCTTCCGATCGGCGCTCCGCTCGTCACGACTCCGGCAGGGACCACCAACTGTAAGTTCTGGGGTCTTGGCGCGGACGGTACCGTCGGTGCGAACAAGAACTCCATCAAGATCATCGGCGACAACACCGACATGTACGCGCAGGCATATTTTGATTACGACTCCAAGAAGTCGGGCGGCGTTACCATGTCCCACCTCCGTTTCGGACATACGCCGATCAAATCCACATATCTGATCCGCCAGGCTGACTTCGTTGCATGTCATACTCCGGCTTACATCCGCAAGTATAACATGGTCCAGGAGCTGGTCGACGGAGGTACATTCCTTCTGAACTGCTCATGGGATATGGAAGGCCTTGAGAAGCACCTTCCGGGACAGGTCAAGAAGTTTATCGCCGACCACAACATCAAGTTCTACACCATCGACGGCGTTAAGCTCGGTATCGAGACCGGCATGGGCCCGACCCGTATCAACACCATCCTTCAGTCCGCATTCTTTACCCTGACCGGCATCATTCCGGCCGACAAGGCGAACGAGCTGATGAAGGCCGCCGCGAAGGCTACCTACGGCCGCAAGGGCGAGGACGTCGTCCAGAAGAACTGGGCCGCCATCGACGCCGGCGCGAAGGGCATCGTTGAGATCAAGGTCCCGGAGAGCTGGAAGAACTGCGAGGACGAAGGTCTTGACATGGTACACGTTACCGAGGGAAGAGAAGACGTCGTCAAGTTCGTCAACACCGTACAGGCTGCGGTCAACGCTCAGGAAGGCAACAACCTGCCGGTATCCGCGTTCACGGACTATGTAGACGGCAGCACGCCGTCCGGTTCCTCCGCATACGAGAAGCGCGGCATCGCGGTCAACGTACCCGAGTGGAATTCGGACAACTGTATCCAGTGTAACTTCTGTTCCTACGTCTGCCCGCACGCAGTCGTCCGTCCGGTCGCTATGACCGCCGAGGAAGCTGCCAAGGCTCCGGCAGGAATGAAGATGCTCGATATGACCGGTATGCCGGGTTACAAGTTCGCGATCACCATCTCCGCGCTCGACTGTACCGGATGCGGTTCCTGTGCAAACGTCTGCCCGGGCAAGAAGGGCGAGAAGGCTCTGACGATGGTCAGCCTCGAGAAGAACCTCGGCGCACAGGAAGGTTTCGATTACGCACAGACGCTCGACGTCAAGCAGGAAGTCGTCGACAAGTTCAAAGAGACGACCGTAAAGGGCAGCCAGTTCAAGCAGCCGCTCCTTGAATTCTCGGGCGCATGCGCAGGCTGCGGCGAGACTCCGTACGCGAAGCTGATCACTCAGCTCTTCGGCGACAGAATGTACATCGCGAACGCTACCGGATGTACCTCCATCTGGGGCAACTCCTCACCGTCCACGCCTTACACCGTCAACAAGGAAGGCAAAGGACCGGCCTGGGACAACTCCCTGTTCGAGGATAACGCAGAGTTCGGTTACGGCATGCTTCTTGCACAGACCGCGATCCGCGACGGCTTAAAGGCCAAAGTCGAGAAGGTCGCCGCATCCGACAAGGCTTCCGCGGAAGTCAAGGCTGCCTGCCAGGAATGGCTCGACACCTTCAGCGTAGGCGCGTTAAACGGCGCCGCTTCCGATAAACTTGTTGCGGCCCTCGAAGGCATCGACTGCCCGGACTGCAAGGAGATCGTTAAGAAGAAAGACTTCCTTGCCAAGAAGTCCCAGTGGATCTTCGGCGGCGACGGCTGGGCATACGATATCGGATTCAACGGTGTCG
>CANQGL010000028.1 GCA_947623185.1 uncultured Lachnospiraceae bacterium | reverse complement strand
ACAACTAAAATACAGAAAAAGGGCGCCGATTCATTTCTGAAACGGCGCTCCTTCTGTTTGTGATATTTTGAAATTGCTTATTTTACGGGCTTTTTTCTTAACCGAAATACCTCTTGAGTAACCCCTCAAATGCCTTTCCATGTCTCGCCTCATCCCTTGCCATTTCATGGACTGTATCGTGAATGGCGTCAAGGTTGGCGGCCTTTGCTCTCTTAGCCAGATCGGTCTTGCCTGCGGTAGCGCCGTTCTCGGCTTCAACTCTCATCTCAAGGTTCTTCTTGGTGCTGTCGGTAACGACTTCGCCAAGGAGTTCAGCAAACTTGGCGGCGTGCTCGGCCTCCTCGTAAGCGGCTTTCTCCCAGTAAAGGCCGATCTCCGGATAGCCCTCTCTGTGAGCGACTCTTGCCATTGCAAGGTACATGCCGACTTCGCGGCACTCGCCCTCGTAGTTTGCTCTAAGATCTGCAAGGATATCCTCGCTGACTCCCTGTGCAACGCCGACTACATGCTCGGCTGCCCAGGACATTTCAGCCTCCTGCTCTTTGAACTTGGAAGCGGGAGCGCCGCAGACCGGACATTTGTCGGGAGCAGAGTCGCCTTCATGAACATAACCGCATACGGAACAGACAAATTTTTTCATACAATTCTCTCCTTTTAATTAAAATTTTATAATAATAGTAATCATTACTGTTATTACCCTTAGTATAACGTATCCGGACATTCTTGTCAACCGGATTTTTATTTTTTTCTCGGGTCACCCGGGTCCGCAATTTCCGAAACCGCCTTCACCGGAATCGTTTTCCCCGAACTTATCTTTCCAGGTCCACCTTCACCGAGATCGCTTTCTCCGGACTTACTTTTCCGGGTCCGCAATTTCCGGACTTTCCTCCAAAGATTTCTTCCTCATGCAGTCCGCACATTCCCCGTAGAAAAACACGGTGTGCGAGTCCACCCGCCCGGGAACGGCCTCGCCGCCGTCGACGAGATCCGAGGTCTTTTTGACCATCCCGAAAGGAAGATCCAAAACGGCGCCGCAGCTTTTACAGACAAAGTGATAATGCGGCTTTGTCACATAATCGAAGTGGACCGAACCGTCGCCGCAGGAAAAGCGGGAGATCTCGCCCAGCTCCGCCAACAGGTTCAGGTTCCGGTAAACCGTTCCGAGACTGATATTCGGAAATTCCGTGCGGATCGAAAGATAGAGCGCGTCGGCGGTCGGATGATCCGTGCGGTGCATCAGATTATTCTTGATCGACTCGCGCTGACGGCTGTATTTCAGAGCCTTCATATCTGCCTCTCCTCAAAACAATAATAGTAATTATTACTGATATAATACCATGCGTCCCGCCTCCTGTCAAGAAAAATTTTAAAAAGTCATAAAAAAAGTCATAAAATCCCCTCTTAAAGGTTAAAAAATCCAGCAAAAACGCGCTTTCCCTTGAATCTTCTTGAAAACACGCCCGGAATTTATTATACTGTAGTCATCGGGGTTACACGAAAACAATTAAAATCTCAAACAGGGGTATGATTATGTATAGCAGACACATTCGTCATCTGGCGACCGAGCTGTCCGCCCGGTTGTTCGACCGGGAGTTCCTAAAGAGGGTCGGACTCACACGGCGCACCATGCAGGGCGTTTTCAACCGCGACAAGTGGGAGAGCGCGCTCGATACCATCTTTCCGATCCGGGAGCGGTTTACCTGCGAAAAGATCCTGGAGCTCTGCTGCCCGGAGATCGCCATGCTTTCTCCGGAGCCGGAAGAAGGCTGGCTTTCCTACGCCTACAAATTTTCGACGCACATCCTTTATCCTGACGATGAATTTACCGCAGCATCCGCTCCCTACGCGGCCGGAGCCCTGCTGTTCCTGAGTATTCTCCAGTTCTTCTTTGACGAGGAACGCAAGGTGATGCCGTTCGATCCGTTCGACGATTTTGCCCTGCTTCCCGAGGAAGAATATAAAACCTTTGACCGTGCGCATGAATACGGGCATTTCATGCGGGAATTCCGCAGGCAGTACATATATGAAATGATGCGCTTAAACCGCGAGGCGACTCCGTTCGAGACGCTGGGTCACATCGCCGGCGTCCACCACGTCGCGATGACCGTCGCGCGCGGACTGTACAAAGCCGGAGTCCCGATCGACCTCGCGCTGGCTTCCGGCGCGGCCGCCGGTCATGATCTCGGCAAATTCGGCTGCAAACCGAACGAGCGGGTCCCATATCTGCACTATTATTATACGAACCAGTGGTTTTCGGCTTATCATATGGAGAGCATCGGCCACATCGCGGCGAACCATTCGACCTGGGACCTGGAGCTGGACAACATCTCCGTGGAATCCCTGTGCCTCATTTACGCCGATTTCCGCGTCAAGCAGATGCGCGGGGACGATGGCCGTGAGATCACGAAGATCTATTCCCTCAAGGACTCCTTTGACGTGATCCTGTCCAAACTGGACAATGTGGACGAGGCAAAAAAGAACCGCTACCGCGTCGTCTATTCGAGACTTTTTGAATTTGAGCGCTACATGCGCCTGCTCGGCGTCGACGTGGATCTGGACGGGAATCCGCCGGAACCGGAGAAAACGCCGGATATCGTCCTGCAGAGCGGAGAGCGCGTCGTCGATTCCTTCATTTTCTTTGCGATCGAGCATAACATCGACGTCATGCACCGTCTCGGGACCGAGCGCCAGTTCGGAAATATCCTGGAGGCGGCCCGAAGCGAGAAAGACTGGAAGAACGTCCGCGCCTACCTCAACATGTTCAACGAATATTCGATCCACCTGAATCACCGGCAGAAAAAGCAGACCCTGAACTTCCTCTATGAGCTCCTTTTAAACCGCGAGGGCGACATCCGCAGACAGGCGGCCGCCCTGATCGGCAAGATCTTCGCCGACTTCAACGCGGGCTACCGCAAGGAGATCCCGGCGGACATGCCCGACGCGGACGAGGGCGAACTGATGCATGTGTGGAAGGAATATCTGGCAATGCTGGTCTGTCCGGATCACCGTCTGACACTTCAGCAGAAACAGAGGATCCAAAATTCGCTGAAATTCGTCATGATCTCGGCGGTCGAGCACGCGTCGCCGTTGCTGCGGGAAGAGTTTTTCACCGCGTTCATGGAGTGGTTCGACGAAAAGCTGGAACTGTCGGCCGATTCGCTCTTTTTCCTGCTGGATTCGGCCTTCGCGATGCCGATCGAGCTCTGCAGCAGGAGAGACCGTCTGGACAAACTGGTCCTGTTTGCCGTCCGGCACATCGACTATCCGGATGAGCGCGTGCGCATCGCGGCGATCCGCTGCCTGAAGATCCTGACGGGCGCGGTCACGCCGGAGAACGCGTGCTACGAGGCCGTCAGCCGCGCGGCGCAGGAGATGAGACCGGACTCCATCACCATGCTGTTCCTGCAGTTCCGCATCTTTACGAACCTGCGGCTCGATACCTCCAAACAGCGGGAGATCCTTTACGGAAGCGACGTCGTCAGCGACATTTTCCTCGAGAACCTGAAATCGGCGACGCCCTGGATCATCAAGGCGGTCAACATCAAACTCCTCGCGGACCAGGTGGATCACGGCAGGCGCGAACACCTGCTCCATATCTGCGCGCACTTTTCCAACCTGATCAAGGTCAGCGAACAGGTCGGAGTGCGCCACGACGCGGGCCGCGCGCTTTTAAGGCTGGCGCATCTTCTCTCGACCGACCAGAGGAACGAGATCGCGGTCGAGCTGTTAAAGGGCCTGGAAGTGGGAGAATATGAGTTCTCAAAATATATTCCGGAATACCTCGGCGAATTTGCGCTCTGGCTCCCGCCGGAACAGCTCGACGATCTGATCGAGCGCCTGCATATCCTGCTCGCGAACGGAAACGAGCGGATCGTTTCGGTCGCTCTCGATACGCTGGGAGTCCTTCTGGAATGCTACGCGCGGTATCCGGGACGCTTCTCGGAACCCGCGGAAGCGGCCTATGAGAGGCGCATGAAACTGCTCGGCCTGATCTTAAGCTGCCTCGCCAACTACCGCGAACAGGTGCGGCAGGAGGCGATGCTGGTCATCGGGCAGCACATCTTCGGCTCCGAAGAGATGTCGGAACGCGACAAGAACGAGCTGTTCTCGCTCTGCGCGAAAAAACTGCTGTTCCTCCTGAACGAAAACCGCGGCGGCGAATTGAGCCTGTATTACCGCGCCGCGACGCTCTCGCACATATACCGCTTCATGTCGCGCTACCAGATCTTCAGCGGGAACGTGAATTCGACGGAACGCGAAAAAGTGGCGTTCTTCCCCGGGACCTTCGACCCGTTCACGCTCTCCCATAAAGAGATCGCGCGTGAGATCCGGGCACTGGGCTTTACCGTATTCCTTGCGGTCGATGAATTCTCATGGTCGAAGAAGACGCAGCCGCATCTTGTGCGCCGCCAGATCGCCAATATGTCGGTCGCGGACGAGTTTTACGTCCATCTGTTCCCGGACGACATGCCGGTCAACATCGCAAATCCGCACGATCTGAAGCGCCTGAAAGAGCTGTTTAAGGGGCAGGAACTTTATGTCGTGACCGGCTCCGACGTTATCCATAACGCGAGCGCCTACAAAAAACCGGCGGAAAAGGACTCGATCCAGACGATGAACCACATCGTGTTCCGCCGCGCCGGAGAGACAAACCCGGCCGATCTCTATAAAAACATCACCGGAAAGGTCGTGGAACTCGAGCTCCCGGCGGCGCTCGAAGACATCAGTTCCACCAAGATCCGTGAAAACATCGACAACAACCGCGATATCTCCAGTCTGATCGACCCGATCGTCCAGGAGTACATATACCACCGCGGCCTTTACCTGCGCGAGCCGGAGTTCAAACCGATCCTGCGCGCGCGGGCGATCTCGTTCGAGGAGGCGGTGTCCGGCGACAGCCCGTCTCTCGACGAACTGGGAAATACCGTGCTCTTCGGGCACCCGGAGGCATCCGCGATCCTGTCCAGGATCCGCGAGCGCGGCGAGAAGGTGATCCTTCTGCGCAACAATGCGGCGGGTGCGAAACCGGCCGGATTCCTGAGCTACCGCATCCTGCGGGCGGAGGAACTGTTCGACGTGCTCCGCAACGTGGACCTTGCGGCCGCGGTCCGCAGAAAGACGAGCAGGGATTCGCTCCTGATCACCGGGATCTTTACCCACGAGGCCGGCGACAGGAACATGATCCGCGATACGGAACAGCTCCTTTTGGCCGAAGTGCTTTCGCAGGCGCTCGCAAAGAACATGAGCGTGGCCATTTACGCCGCGGACCGCGGGCTGACTTCGGAGGCCGCGGAATCCGCGCTGATGCGCCAGGGATTCATCCGGCCGTCCATCGAGGACAGCGAGAGGCGGACGATCTATCTCGTCGACATGCACGAACCGCTCCTCCTGCTCCATAACGTCGAAACGACGATCAAGGAACCGTTTGCCAGCAGTCCCGTGATCTTGCGAGCGATCGACCGCAATCACCGCAGGCTGCAGACGGTCATGACGAAGCTTTACCCCGGGAATCTGGTGCTGTCGCTTTCATCCGGCATCATGTACCACCGGATCGTGGACCGCGTCACGGCGCTCAACCATGTTCCGCGCGAACCGCTGAACCCGAGAAGACTGGGCGAGGACATGTGCGTCCCGTTCGGAAAGATCCTGCGCGGCTCCGTCGTGCCGAACACGGTCACCAAAACGCTCCATACCGATAAGGTCTACGAGCCGGATCTGGAGAGCTACTCCATCGAACCGTTCCCGTACTATTCGCCGCTCGAGAGCCAGATCGAGACGATCAAATCGTTCGGCCGCCCGGTGATCCTGGTGGATGACCTCGTCCACAAGGCGGACCGTCTCCAGGCGCTGGCGCCGAGGCTCAAGGAAGCGGGCATTCCGATCCGCAAGGTCGTCGTAGGAGTCATCTCCGGCTACGGGCGCGACTTGATGCAGACCGTCCACCTGCCGGTCGAGAGCATCTATTCGATGCCGAACCTGCGCCAGTGGTTCCTTGAATCGACGCTTTATCCGTTCATCGGAGGCGATACGGTGCGCCGCAGCGAGATGAAGGTGGCCGGACTCCAGCCGTCGATCAACATGGTCCTTCCCTACGCGTCGCCGCGCCTTACCGGATGCAGCAGGGATGTGCTGTTCGAGCTGTCGGAGTGCTGCATCGAGAACGCGCGCGACCTCCTGCAGATCCTCGAAGCGGAGTACCGCCGGCAGTTCGCAAAGAATCTGACGCTCTCGCGGCTTTCCGAGGCCGTCGTCCTGCCGCTGTGCCCGGACAAGGGGAGCTGCATGGAATACGATGAAAATCTGGCCGCTTCGGTCTATCTGGAGAACGATCTGGAGACGCTGCGGCGCATGAAAGACTTTATGGTCTGAGGAGTGACGTATGAACTATTACAGGATCAATGATAAAATCTGCTTTTCCGATCTTGCGGGGCTCCCGTACGAGACGGTCCCGGAGACCGCCGCGAGGGAAGCGACAGAAGGGACCGGAGGACCGGGACCCGTCTGGCTCTTTAAGCGCGATCCCGGAAGCTGCCGCGCCTCGTTCCTTGTAAGCGACAAAGCGCTTCTGACCGCGCGGACCGAAAGCGTCGCGTGGCTGGATACGAACCGGTTCGGCTCCCTGGCGGGAGATACGCCGGACGGCGGACTGCCCAAGATCCCCGAATGGATCGGGCGGATGATCGCGGAAGGCCGGATCCGCGCCGTAAACGCGGCGCATCCCCGGTTTGAGGAGATCCTGGACTTTGTGCCGAAGCCCGGGAAAAAGCGGGTGCATATTCTGGCGATCGGCGACGTGGGCAGCATGCTGCTCACCGGCCTCCATCTTCTGGGCGGCGACGTGATCTCGGAGATCGGTATCTGCGATATTTCCGATAAAGTGACCGCCAGATGGGAATTTGAGGAGAACCAGATCGCCTATCCGTGGGCGTACGACAAGCTCCCGGAGGTCAGGGTCGTGACGCCCGACAGGCTTTTCGACTGCGACGTGTTCGTTTTCGTGGCGTCGAAGGGGATCCCGCCGGTCGGATCCGGCGTTAAGGACGTCCGCATGTACCAGTTTGAAAACAACGCGAAGATCATCGGACAGTACGCAAGACAGGCCCGGGAAGCGAACTTTAAAGGACTGTTCTGTGCGGTCTCCGATCCGGTCGACCCGCTGGCAAAAACGGCGTTCCTTGAGAGCAACCGCGGTGCGGACGGAAATCTCGATCATAAGGGACTGCTCCCGGAGCAGATCCAGGGATTCGGGCTCGGCGTCATGAACGCGAGGGCCGCGTACTATGCGAAAAGGGACGCGCGGTTCGCCCGTTTCCTCACGGAGGGGCGTTCCTACGGCCCGCACGGACAGGACCTTGTCATAGCCGATTCGATCGAACGCTACGACGACGAACTCTCGAGAGAGCTTACGGAGCTGACCGTGACGGCCAATCTGAAAATGCGTGAGATCGGATACAAACCGTTCGTGGCTCCGGCCTTTTCCTCCGGCGCGATCTCGATCCTTCTGGCGCTGCGAGGGGAATGGCACTGCGGCTCCGTCTTTCTCGGCGGCGTCTATATGGGCGTCAAGAACCGCTATACGCCGCACGGGCTGGAGACGGAAAGCCTGCCGCTCCCGCAGAAGCTTTTTGAGCGGATCGAATACGCGGCGGAAAATCTGGCAAAAATAATCTGAACCGAATGTGCCCGGCGCGGGAGCGCGCCGGGCCGCATGTTTTATAAAGAAGCGATCTGAAACGAGACAGGGGGACTGGAAATTGGAAACAAAACTGACGGTTCTTTACCCGCAGCGGCGGGGAAACGATAAAGCGCGGGAACGCCTTGACGGGATCCTGCAGTATGCGCTCGACGGGATCCCGGCGGAGATCTGCGAGGACATGGGAATTTTGGCCGCGGAACCGGAGCGCTTCGCGAACAGCAGGATCCTGTTCGCGGTGCCGCTGGGAGCCGATGGGATCAACGAGGGATATTACGAGCTTCTGGCGTGGCTCAGGCGCGGGGCCGAACCGGATGGCGCCGGGGACGCGGCGGACAGGCGCCCCGTGCTTTCGGGCTCGACGGCCGGTCTGCTGATCGACGCCGAAAGCGAACTCTACACAAAAGCGACAGCGCGGGAACTGGCGGTCGCCGCGAACTGCGCGGGATGCGCGTTTGTCGGCCGCCCGCTGACGGAGGGCACCGCCTCGCTCGACAACTATATCGTACAGGCGGCGAACGTAGGGACGGACCGGCTTACCGCGTACAAAAACAGCGCCCGCATGCTGGCCGGACAACTGCTCTCGTTCCGCTGGGAGCCGAAAGAAAGCCCTCATCTGCTGGTGCTCCACGCCTCCAACCATCATACCTCCAATACGCTGGCGATCTGGGAGCAGGTCCGGGAACGGCTCTCCGGGATCGAGATCCGCGAGCTGAACCTGCGGAACGGAACGCTTGTGGACTGCTCCGGATGCCCGTTCCAGATGTGCCTCCACTTCGGCGAGCGCGGGAGCTGCTTTTACGGCGGGGCGATGGTGGACGACGTTTACCCCGCGGTCAAATGGGCCGACGGGATCCTGCTCCTCTGCCCGAATTACAACGACGCGCTCTCGGCGAATATCACGGCATTCATCAACCGCCTTACGGCCCTGTTCCGCACGACGCGTTTTTTCGACAAAGCGCTGTTTGCGATCGTCGTATCGGGCTATTCGGGGAGCGATCTGATCGCCGGACAGCTGATCACGGCCCTGAATATGAATAAAACTTTCTATCTTCCGGGAAACTTCTGTATGATGGAGACCGGAAACAGCCCGGGGTCCGCGCTCCGGTCGCAGGGGATCATGGACCGCGTGAATAAATTTGCAAAAAAAATTCAAAATATAATGTGTTCGTGAATAAATATTACATAAAAATTGAACAAAAAACAATTTTTATGTAAAAAAGTAAAGAGTTTTATTTTAATCATTGAAATATTTTTAACAATGTGATACAATACTTCCTGTCACCCCCGGTTTTCACAATGGATCTTTGGGGTAATAAAAAAAGGAGGTTACTATGAAAAAGAAAGTATCAGCGTTACTGGCACTTGTCCTGAGCGGCGTAATGATTCTTACAGCATGCTCCGGAGGTGGCTCGACAACAGCAACTACGGCGGCCGCGACAACGGCGGCTGCGGCGGAGACACAGGCTGCGCAGGGGGAGGCAGCGGCTCCGAGCGGTGAGACGGTCAACATGATCATGGGTACCGGCGGAACGACCGGGACTTATTACGCGTTCGGCGGCGTCATCGCAAACGTACTGAACAGCAAGAACGTGGGCGTAAACATTACGGTACAGTCCACAGGTGCGTCGAAGGCAAACATTTTCCTTGTAAACGACGGCGAGGCCGAGCTGGCTATCGTACAGAACGACGTTATGGATTACGGCTACAACGGAACGGATCTTTTCGCGGATGAGGGCGCGGCGAACAATTTCGCAACAGTCGCGGCTCTGTACGCGGAGGTCTGCCAGATCGTCGCCACCGGCGACATCAAGTCCGTTGCGGATCTGAAGGGCAAGAGAGTTTCCGTGGGCGACGCCGGTTCGGGCGTTGAGTTCAACGCGCGCCAGATCCTTGAGGCGTACGGCATCACCTTCGACGACATCGAAGTCAACAACCTTGGTTTCGGAGATTCCTCCGATGCGATCAAGGACGGAAAGATCGACGCGTTCTTCTGTACCGCGGGCGCTCCGACTACCGCGATCGTCGAGCTTGCCACCACCAACAGCATCAACCTTCTGGAGATCGACGACGAGCACGCGGCGAAACTTGCCGAGGCGCATCCGTTCTACACGACCTACCCGATCCCGGGCGGTTCCTACAACGGCGTCGACAACGATGTCCAGACCGTCGCGATCAAGGCGACACTGATCTGCTCCCCGGATCTTTCCGAGGACACGGTTTACAATCTGACGAAGGCGATCTTCGACAATCAGAGCGAGATCGCAGCTGCGCACGCGAAGGGCGAAGAACTCAGTCTTGAGTACGCGGTGAGCGGTGTTTCTGTTCCGTTCCATCCGGGCGCCGAGAAGTATTTCAAAGAAGTAGGCGCGATCAAGTAATCGTTTGAAAAACAGAAAAGCTGGTTTGATCACAATGGCTGCAATAATGGTCGCTATTATTGCAGCCATTCTGGTACATGCCCGAAGAGGCGGAGATCATCTGGTCTTACGGAACGGAAAGACCGGAGAGGAATTCGCCCGCTACAAAGTCTCGGAGGGCGATGAGTTTTCCGTCACCTTTATCCATTCGGTCAACCAGTATCCGCTGACGGACATCTATGAGATCCGCGATCACAGGATCTATGTGGTGCGGACGGTCTACAACAATTTCGGAGCGGGCGTTCAGACAGAGATCGAGGAAGGACAGACGCTCGAGTACGGAGAAAACGGGGAAATGATCGTCTCCGGCTTCGACCGGGAAATGCCCCGGCTGTCCTATATCGTGGGCACGGTCTCCGACCATACGCTCACACTTCACGGAGAGGAAATCAGTCTGAGGGAGCTCTGCGGGCGGAACAGCCGCGTGGAGTTTTCCTGTGAGCATAAACCGTTTTAAAAAATAAAGGAGGGATTTTATGGCAGATCTTGACAACAGACAGGTCAGCACGTCTCCGGCCGAGGACGCTTCCGTCGGAACCGCCGAAGACGTTGAAGCCATAATGAAGAAATACGACAGAGAATCAAACGTCCGCGTATGGACGGGCGCGCCCCAGAAAGCGGTGCGCTTCCTGCTCGCCGCATTTTCCGTATTGATGGTGTATATGAACCTGTTTGCAAACTGGGATGAACGCGTTCGCCGCGCGCTCTTCGTAGGACTTGTGATCATCCTTGTCTTCCTCGTCTATCCGGCGAAGAAAGGCAGCGCTAAGACGAACCATATTCCGATCATCGACATCATCCTGATGGTGCTCGGGAGCGGAGCGTTCTTTTACTTCGTCGTCAACTTCAAGACGATCATCAGCCACGCGACCCGTATCAGCCAGATCGAGGTCTATGTCGGCATCATCGGCATCCTTGTGCTGGTCGAGGCGTGCCGCCGGGCGGTCGGGATCCCGATCCTCTGCGTGGCGACGGCGTTCGTGTGCTACGCGTTTTACACCAATCTCAGCTCGGGACGTGAGTTCAGCATGGTGCTGCGCTCCGTCATCTACAACCTGTTTTATACGACGGGCGGCGTGATCGGAACGCCGATTGGCGTCTGCTCGACGTACATCGCGCTGTTTATCCTGTTCGGCGCGTTCCTTGAGGCGACCGGGATCTCCGAATTCTTTATCCAGCTGGCGAACTCCCTCGCGGGCGCTTCCACCGGCGGTCCGGCAAAGGTCGCCGTTATCTCTTCGGCCCTCTGCGGAATGGTATCCGGAAGTTCGGTCGGAAACACGGTCACGACCGGTTCCGTCACGATCCCGCTGATGAAGAAGACCGGTTATCAGGGCGAATTCGCCGGAGCGGTCGAGGCGGCGGCTTCCACGGGCGGACAGATCATGCCGCCGATCATGGGCGCGGCCGCGTTCCTGATGGCCGAGATGGTCGGCGTCCAGTACAGCGAGATCGCCATGCGCGCGATCTTCCCGGCCCTGCTTTACTTTACTGGCATCTTCATCACCGTACACCTTGAGGCAAAACGCCTCGGCTTAAAGGGTATCGCGAAGGAAGACCTGCCGAAATTCATACCGCTGTTTATCCGGCAGGGCTATTTGCTGATCCCGCTGGTCGCGCTGGTCGTTATGGTCATGAAGGGCTTTACGATGTCCCGCGCGGCCGTTATCGCGACGATCCTGGCGATCCTCGTCAGCATACCGAACAAGAAGACCCGCATGAATGCGACAAGGTTCGTCAACGCGCTTGAGACGGGCGGAAAGAATACGCTTTCCGTGGCGGTTTCCTGCGGCATCGCCGGGATCATCGCCGGCGTCGTTACCATGACCGGTCTCGGGCAGATCCTGATCTCCGCGATCGTCAGCGTTGCGGGCAACCGCATCATCATTGCCCTGTTCCTCACGATGCTGACCTGCATCGTGCTCGGCATGGGCGTTCCGACGACGGCGAACTATATCATTATGGCGACGACCTGCGCGCCGATCCTTGTAAACGGCATGGGCATTAACAAGATCGCCGCCAACATGTTCGTATTCTACTTCGGCATCGTCGCCGACATCACCCCGCCGGTCGCGCTGGCCGCGTACGCCGGTTCCGCGATCGCGAAATCGAACCCGATGAAGACGGCGCTAAACGCCTCGAGGCTTGCGATCGCCGCGTTCATCGTACCGTACATCTTCGCGTTCAACCCGGCCATGCTCTTTATTGACGCCGGCGTCGCGGACGTGGTCCTGATCATTGTTACCTCGCTCGTCGGCCTGTTCGGCGTGGCGGCCGGTCTGGAGGGATACATGTTTGCGAACATGAATCCCGTACAGCGGCTCCTGTCCGTGGTCGGCGGCCTGTGCCTGATCATACCCGGGACCGTGACCGATATCGTGGGCATCGCGCTCGTCGGCCTGTCTGCGGTCTGGCAGATCACGGCGAAGAAAAAGGCGGCGGGCGGCGCGGTATAAGCGTTCAGAAACCGCAGAGCGAAAAGATTCCTGCGATCACGACACAGAGCGTAAAACCGATCGCAGTCGGAAGCAAAACGGAGACGGCAGTCCATTTGAGGCTGCCCGTCTCCTTTTTTATCGTCAGGCAGGTCGTCGAGCAGGGCCAGTGAAAAAGGGTAAAAACCGCCATGCACAGCACGGTCTTCAGGGTCCATCCGTGCGCCGCGAGCAGAGCGGCAAGCGCGGCTTTATCGCCCATCTCGACCAGACAGCCGCTCTGCAGATAGGCCATCAGGACGATCGGGAGCACGATCTCGTTCGCCGGGAAACCGAGGATGAACGCCATCAGGATCATGCCGTCAAGACCCATGAGCCGCCCGAGGGGATCCAGGATACCGGAACCGATCGACAGCAGGCTTTCGCCGCCGACGGAGATGTTCGCCATCGCCCAGATCATGAGACCGGCCGGCGCGGCGACGGCGACGGCCCGGCCGAGGACAAAAAGCGTGCGGTCAAAGACCGACCGGACGATGACTTTTCCGACCTGCGGGCGGCGGTATGGCGGCAGCTCCAGAGTGAAGGACGAGGGCACACCTTTTAACAGCGTCCTTGACAGAAGCCACGACGCGCCGAGCGTCGCGGCGATCCCGAGCAGGATAAAGCCGGTGAGCGTTAAGGCGGTAAGAAGGCCGGAGAGAGATCCGGACATGGCCGCGGCGGAGGGGGCCGTACTGGAGGCTGCTGCACTGGAAAACGGTGTGCCGGGGAACGCTGCTCCCTCCGGAGGCAGACCGCTAAAGAGTAGCGCGATCATCATGAGCAGCAGCGGGAACCGTCCGTTGCAGGGGACCAGACTGTTTGTCAGGATCGCGATCAGCCGCTCCCGCGGCGAGTCGATGATGCGGCAGCCGACCACACCGGCGGCGTTGCACCCCAGCCCCATCGCCATCGTCAGGCATTGTTTCCCGCAGGCGCGGCATTTGCAGAAAGCGCCGTCCATATTGTAGGCGATCCGCGGCAGATAGCCGAGATCCTCAAGCAGCGTGAACAGCGGAAAGAAGATCGCCATCGGCGGCAGCATGACCGAGACGATCCACGCCACGACCCGGTACATTCCGTAGATGAACGCGCTTATAAACCACGACGGGAGCCCGGCGGCCGACGCGGCTGCGGCCAGCCGCTCCTCGATCCCGAAAAAGAACTTCCAGAGAAGAGACGACGGATAATTTGCCCCGGTTATCGTCAGCCAGAAGACGCCGGTCAGAAGAAGGCACATGATGAGGACGCCGCTCACAGGCCCGGTGAGGATCCTGTCCAACCGCTCCTCACGGCGGCGGTAGTCGGCGCGGGTGTAGGAGACGGCCTGCGCCGCGAGCGCCGCCGGGCAGAAAGTGGCGGAAAACGTCGGGGAAACGTCTGCGCCGCCGTTACTCCCGGGGCCATTCATGCTGTCGGAGGTTTCGGGGCTTTCATTGCCGCCGGGGCTGTTCGCACCGTCGGAATTTTCGGCGGTGTCGGAGCCGTTCGGGGACCCCTGTGCGGGGCGTGCTTTTACCAGCTCGCTTTTCAGCCCGTCAAGCCCGTGCCTTTCCCGCGCGCGGCAGGGAACGACTGGGATGCCGAGTTCCCGCTCCAGCACATCGAAGCGGATGCGGATCCCTTTCTTTTCCGCTTCGTCGCAGAGATTGACGCAGAGAATGATGCCCGGAACGGGATCTGTTCCAGTATCCGCTCTCTGGAGAAGGAGCTCGGCCGCCTGCTTTAGGAGATGCAGGCCCCGCTCCGGACAGGTGGCGTCGCAGACCAGAAGCAGGCGATCGTACTCCGCGTTGCGGATATAGTCCCCGGCGATCCCCTCCTCCTCGGAATGCGCGTCAAAGGAGTAGATCCCGGGCAGATCCACGACGGAAAAGCCCGTTTCCCCGACGGAAAATGTGCCGCTCGCACAGGCGACCGTCTTTCCGGTCCAGTTTCCGGTATGCTGGTGCAGTCCGGTCAGCGCGTTAAAAATCGTACTTTTTCCGACATTTGGATTCCCGGCCAGCGCGATCCGGACCCGGTCCGCGCTCATAGCCGCGCCCCGCTCTCCGACAGTGCGCTGCTCTCCGGCAGGATTTCGCCTTCCGGCAGCGCCGGATCCTGTGGAAGTGCCCCGCTCTCCGGCCACGGCTCGCTCTCTGCCTGCCTTCGGGCGCTGTCTTCCACCGGTTCCGCCATGATCAGGCGGCTGTCCCCCTCGCGCAGGGCGATGACCGCGTTCCGCACCAGATAGGCCGCGATGTTCTTTTTACGCCCCTGCAGAACGCAGGAGACCGTGGCCCCGGGCGTAAAGCCGAGGTCGCGCAGCCGCCCCGCCATGGGGCCTTCGTTGGAGAGAAATACGATACGGACCGTATCGCCGGGTTCTGTATTGCTTAATGGAATCACCATGAAATCACTCATTCGCAGTTCGCTTATGGATGAGATATGAGGACGAACGTGAAACCGTGCATGGACGCCGACGCCCGGGCCGGCGCCCGAATACTCTCACAATCCGCTTGCCTGCGGCGGCGAAGTATGGTACAATTTCTGAAAAGATTTCAACGCGGCGGCGGAAAATCCCGCAAAAACGGGCATATCCCGCGCCGCGGGACAATAAAAAAGTGAGGGAAGAGCAATGGACCTGTTGTATGAGAGTACGCGCGGCGGCGAGACCGGCGTGACCGCCTCGCAGGCGATTTTGAAGGGACTGGCCGCGGACGGCGGACTTTATGTGCCGGAGCGGATACCGAAACTGGACGTTTCCCTGGCGCAGCTGGCCGGGATGTCCTATCAGGAGACGGCTTTTGCCGTGATGAAGCAGTTTTTGACGGATTTTACGGAGGAGGAGCTGAAATACTGCATCTCCCACGCATACGACGAAAAATTCGATACGGAGGAGATCGCCCCGCTCGCGAAGGCCGGCGGCATGTATTTCCTCGAGCTGTTCCACGGAAAAACGATCGCGTTTAAGGACATGGCGCTGTCGATCCTGCCGTATTTCATGACGACGGCGGCGAAAAAGAACCATGTAAAGAACGAGATCGTGATTTTGACGGCTACCTCCGGCGATACCGGAAAAGCCGCCATGTCCGGATTTGCCGACGTTCCGGGCACGCGGATCATCGTGTTTTATCCGAAGGACGGCGTAAGCCGAGTGCAGGAACTGCAGATGCTGACCCAGAAGGGCGAAAACACCGCGGTCGTGGGCATTTACGGGAATTTCGACGACGCGCAGACCGGAGTGAAGAAAATATTCAACGACCACGATTTTGCGAAGGAGATCGACGCGATGGGATTCCAGCTCTCGTCGGCCAACTCCATCAACATCGGCCGTCTGATCCCGCAGGTCGTGTATTATGTGTACGCCTATGCGAAACTCTGCGCGAACGGGGAGATCAAAGAAGGCGAAACGGTCAACGTCACGGTGCCGACCGGCAACTTCGGCAACATCCTCGCGGCGTATTTCGCAAAACAGATGGGACTCCCGATCGACCGGCTGATTTGCGCCTCGAACGACAACAAAGTCCTTTACGACTTTTTCGAGACGGGCGTTTACGACAAAAACCGCGAGTTCATCCTGACATCGTCCCCGTCCATGGACATCCTCGTGTCCAGCAACCTCGAACGGCTGCTGTACTTAAGCTGCGGACGCGACGCGGAACATACGCGCGAAATGATGGACCAGCTCTCCGCGGGCGGAAGATACGAATCCACGCCCGAAATGCGCGAATTCATGAAGGACTTCGCGGCCGGTTACGCGGACATGAGCGAGAACGCGGCGGAGATCAAAAAGATGTTCGAGGAGAACGGCTACCTGATCGACACCCACACGGGCGTCGCGGCCGCGGTATGCGAGAAATACCGCGCTTTGACCGGAGACGGGAAGAAAATGATCGTGGCTTCCACGGCGAGCCCGTATAAATTCTCCCGCAGCGTCATGGAGGCGATCCTCGGAAAACAGCCGGAAGCCGGCGAGTTTGAGCTGATCGACAAAATGCACGAAATGTCCGGCGTTCCGATCCCGCAGGCCATCGAGGAGATCCGCGACGCAAAGATCCGCCACGACCGCCGGTGCAGGCCGGAAGAAATGAAAGAAACCGTGAAATCGACCTTTTCAAAATAGGAAAGATGCGATATAATAAGCGGTAAGCAATGAGCCGGGCGGAAGCCCCGCCAATAATATGTTAAACGGAGGTACAAAATGTTAGTAAACGTAAAAGACATGCTTCAGAAAGCAAGAAAAGAAGGCTATGCAGTCGGCCAGTTCAACATCAACAACCTTGAGTGGACAAAAGCGATCCTTCAGACCGCGGAGGAATTAAAGTCCCCGGTTATCCTCGGCGTATCCGAAGGCGCCGGAAAATACATGTGTGGTTTCAAGACCGTCGTCGGCATGGTAAACGGAATGCTCGAAGAGATGAAGATCACGGTCCCGGTCGCCATCCATCTGGATCACGGCACCTATGACGGATGCTTAAAGTGCGTGGAAGCCGGATTTTCTTCCATCATGTTCGACGGATCTCATTACCCGATCGAGGAGAATATCGCCAAGACGACCGAGCTCGTAAAGCTATGCGCGGAAAAAGGACTGTCCCTTGAGGCCGAGGTCGGCGCGATCGGCGGCGAGGAAGACGGCGTCGTCGGAATGGGCGAGTGCGCGGATCCGAACGAGTGCAAGATGATCGCGGATCTCGGAGTCGATATCCTGGCAGCCGGAATCGGCAACATCCACGGAAAATATCCGGCAAACTGGCCGGGACTTCGCTTCGACGTTCTGGAAGCTGTAAAAGAAAAAGTCGGCGATATGCCGCTGGTCCTTCACGGCGGTACCGGTATCCCGGATGATATGATCAAGAAAGCGATCTCCCTCGGAGTAGCCAAGATCAACGTCAACACCGAGTGCCAGCTTTCCTTCGCGGCTGCGACGAGAAAGTACATCGAGGCCGGCAAGGATCTCGAGGGCAAGGGCTTCGACCCGAGAAAACTTCTTCTTCCGGGCTTTGAGGCGATCAAAGAGACCGTCAAGACCAAGATGGAACTGTTCGGTTCCGTAGGAAAGGCCTAAAATATGAATGATGCCATAAACGTGGCTGATATTTTCGGGGAGAACGTGTTCAATGAGTCAGTCATGAAAGAACGGCTCCCCAAAAATATCTATAAACGCCTTCAGCAGACCATAGAAGACGGGCGCGAGCTCGATCCCACGATCGCGGACGCGGTCGCCCACGCGATGAAGGAGTGGGCGATCGAGAACGGCGCGACGCACTATACGCACTGGTTCCAGCCGCTTACCGGCGTGACCGCGGAAAAACACGACTCCTTTATCGGAGCGCCGGACGAAAACGGAAAGGTCCGCATGAACCTCTCCGGAAAGGAACTGATCAAGGGAGAGACGGACGGATCGTCGTTCCCCTCGGGCGGCCTCAGAGCGACTTTTGAGGCGCGCGGCTACACTGCCTGGGACTGCACTTCGCCTGCGTTCCTGAAAAAGGACGCCACCGGCGTGACGCTCTGTATCCCGACCGCGTTCTGCTCCTACCGCGGAGAGGCGCTCGACAAAAAGACGCCGCTCCTCCGGTCGATGGAAGCAATCGACAAACAGGCCGTGCGCATTTTCCATCTGTTCGGGAATACGGCCGTAAAGCGCGTGACGCCCTCGGTCGGACCGGAGCAGGAATACTTCCTGGTCGACAGGGACAAATATCTCCAGAGAAAAGACCTCATCTACACGGGGCGCACCCTGTTCGGCGCGATGCCGCCGAAAGGGCAGGAGATGGACGATCACTACTACGGCGTCATCCGCGAGCGCATCGGCGCTTACATGAGGGAGGTCAACGAGGAGCTCTGGAAACTCGGCGTTCCCGCAAAGACGCAGCACAACGAGGTCGCTCCCGCGCAGCATGAGCTTGCGCCGATCTACGACAAGGCCAACCTTGCGGTAGACCATAACCAGCTGGTGATGGAGACCATGAAAAAGGTCGCCAGCCGCCGCGGTCTTGCCTGCCTGCTCCATGAAAAACCGTTCCAGGGCGTAAACGGGTCCGGAAAGCACAACAACTGGTCCCTGACGTCGGATACCGGCGTCAACATGCTCGATCCGGGCGTGATGCCGCACGAAAACGTCCAGTTTTTGCTGGTCCTGGCCTGCATCATGAAAGCGGTCGACGTTCACGCCGATCTTCTGCGCCAGTCCGCCGCGGTCCCCGGAAATGATTACCGCCTCGGCGCGCAGGAAGCGCCGCCGGCGATCATCTCGATCTTTGTCGGCGACCAGCTTGAGGACGTGATCGACCAGCTCTGCAGCACCGGTTCCGCGATCCACTCGATCACCGGAGGGAAACTGACGACCGGCGTCACCACGCTGCCCGATTTCGACAAGGACGCGACGGACCGTAACCGCACGTCGCCGTTCGCCTTTACGGGCAATAAGTTTGAATTCCGTATGGTCGGATCTTCGGACTCGATCGCGGAGTCGAACGTCGTTCTGAATACGATCGTCGCGGAGGCGTTCAAGGAAGCCGCCGACGAACTGGAAAAGGCGGAAGATTTCGATCTTTCCGTCCACAACCTCATCAAGCGCCTGTTCACCGAGCACCGCCGGATCATCTTCAACGGAAACGGCTATACGGAAGCCTGGGTCAGGGAGGCGGAACGGCGGGGACTTCCGAATCTCAAATGCATGGTCGATTCGATCCCGTCGCTGGTGACGGAGAAGTCCTTTAAGCTGTTCGGCGATTTCGGCGTATATACGCGCGCCGAGCTGGAAGCGAGAGCGGAGATCGAGTACGAGGCGTACGCAAAATCCGTTAATATCGAGGCGAAAACGATGATCGACATGGCCGGAAAGCAGATCATCCCGGCGGTGATCAAATACACGACGGTGCTGGCGGAGTCCGTTTCCGCGGTCCGCGCCGCGTGCCCGGAGGCAGACGCCAGCGTTCAGACCGAGCTCTTGAAAGAGATCTCGGCGCTTCTGGCGGAGATGAAGAAGGCGCTTGCCGATCTGGAGAAGAAGACCGACGCCAGCGCGAAGATTGAGGACGGAAGCGCCCGCGCCCATGCCTATTACGACAACGTGGTGCCGGCCATGAACCGCCTGCGCGCTCCCGCCGACCGGCTGGAGATGATCGTGGACAAGGAATTCTGGCCGATCCCGAGCTACGGCGATCTGATCTTTGAAGTTTAAAACGAGGCGCTGCTCCATGGACGAAAGATTTTGTGGAGAAGCGCTTCTTTTTTGCCGGAAACGGCCGAAAACTGGCCGCAAACCTGCTGAAAACCTGCTGAAAGCCGGTCGGAAACCTGCCGGAAACAGACGAAAGGAGACGGCGGAAGAGAATGAGATATTATATTGCCGACCCGCATTTTTTCCACGCCGCGTTGAATGAAAAGATGGACCGGCGCGGATTCGCGAGCGCGGAAATGATGAACCGGTACATGCTGGAGAAGTGGAACGGAAAGGTGCGGAAAAAAGACGAGGTCGTCATTCTGGGCGATCTGTCTTTGGGGACCGCGGAAGAAACAAACGAGCTGCTTGAAAAGCTCAACGGACGCCTGTACCTGATCCAGGGGAATCATGACCGCTTTATCCGGAACAAGAAGTACAATTCCGACCGGTTCGTCTGGATCAAATCCTACGAGGAAATGCACGACAGCAACCGAAAGGTGATCCTCTGCCATTATCCGATCATGTGCTACAACGGCCAGTACCGCCTTGACAAAAAGGGAAACCCGAGGGTCTATATGCTGTACGGCCATGTGCACGACACATACGATCAAAGGCTGATCGAAAGGTTTCAGGATATAACCCGGCAAAGTGTGCGGGAAAGCCCGGATGGGACGGAACGGGAGATCCCATCGAATATGATCAACTGTTTCTGCATGTATTCGGATTATACACCTCTGACTTTGGATGAATGGATCGCCTGCGACCGGAACAGAAGACAGGGATCCGAACGCCGGGAACTGACCGGGATATAAGAATCTTTCCGACATATAAGAAGACCGGGCCGCCATTCCTGACTGCCCGGTCTTTTGTTATTCTGCTGTTTTATTTGGATGGACCCTGGCGCTGATATTCTTTCAGGCCGCCTGACGATCCGGAACTGGTTCCCGGCACGCTGGCCGACGAGTTGCTCGAACTGGAGGAGCTGCCGGACCCGGGGGCAGGTACGTTATCGTTGTAATAATACTGGGTTCCGAAACCGGGACCGACGTTGGCGTTGCTGTAATTCGGGTCGTTGCCGGGATACGTCGGCTGGTAATCCGGATTCATGGTATTCGAGGTGGTCCCGCTCCATGTGCTGCTTGAACCGGGTACGTTGGAGTTCCCGGCGCTCATGCCGCTTGACGGCGTATTGCCCGGCACGTTGGAGCTTCCGGCGCTCATGCCGCTCGACGGCACATTGCCCGGCGTCCCGGAGTATCCGGGTGCGTTCGTGCTGCCCGGATTGGAACTGAACGACGAAACGTTCGGGGTGCTGGTGTTGGCGGACGGGGAAGAGTAAACGCTTCCGGCCGAACCTCCGTCACGCAGAGACGCCTCGTTCTGGCAGACACCGTCGCTGTTAAATGTATAGGTCACGTTGCTGATCGTGTAGGAGCCGTTCGAGAGCATCTTGCCGTCGGACGGATTCAGGTAGTAATACTTTCCGCCATCCTGCAGCCAGCCGGTCACCATATGTCCGGACGGGTTGAAGTAGTACCAGGTGCCGTCGATCTTCATCCAGCCGACAGCCATCTTGCCCGATGTGGTATCCATGTAGTAACGGTTGGTGCCGTCGCTCTGCCAGCCGGTCACCATGCGGCCGTCGGTGTGCAGGTAATAGTAGGCGCCGTCGATCTGGATCCAGCCGGTCACCATGCGGCCGTCGCCGCCGAAGTAGTACCAGTAATCGCCGATCTTCTCCCACTTGGTGGCGAGAGCGCCGTCGCTGTTGAAGTAGTAGGTGACGTTGTCGATCGTCTGCGAACCCGTTACCATCTTGCCGTCGGACTGCAGATAGTAGCGTTTTCCGTCGATGTCGGCCCAGCCGCGGACCAGTTTGCCGTCGGCGGCAAAGTAGTAATACGCGTTGTCCATGTACCGCCAGCCTGTCACCATGGAACCGTCGCCCTTCAGATAGTAGTAATCGGAGCCGATCCGGAGCCATCCGGTCACCATCACGCCGTTCAGCAGGTAATAATACTTGCCGTCGACGAGGACCCACTCGCGCGCCATGCGGCCGTCGTCCTTCAGATAATACCAGTTGCCCTCGCTCTGGACCCAGCCGGTCTGCATCTGTCCGGTGGAGGGGAGCAGATAGTAGTAGTCGTTTCCGGACTGCAGCCATCCCTTGTACTGGGTGCCGTCATTGTTCAGATAGTACCAGCTCTGGCCGTCGTTGATCCAACCGGTCTGTTTCACATAATTCTGATAGTAATACCAGTTGTTGTTGATCATGCGCCAGCGGTTGGCGGGCAGCTTGTCCGAGAAATCCTTGAGCGTAAAGTCGATATCGACGTTTCCGGAGACGCCGTTCACCTGGCCCTCGTTGGTAGCCTGCCACATTGCCGCCCCCGCGTACGCGGGTTTCACGTTGTAGCGCGCCACCCAGACATCGTAGTGGACTTTTGTCATATCGATCTTGTTCGTGATCCAGTAGTCGTTCGTATAGATCATCGGGTAATAACCGGCGTTCTCGATCTTTTTGCAGAACGCGTTGATCACGGCCGAAAGCTGGGTGGAAGACAGCGCGCTCATTTCCGTTGATTCGACGTCCATAACGACCGGATAGGAGATCGGGTAGTCCTTGATCAGATTCAGGACGAAATCCGCTTCCTGTTCCGCCATCGCGGTCGTGGTGGCGTAGGAATAAAGGTACACGCCGATTCGGATCCCTGCGTTGTACGCGCCGCGCGCATGCGCATCGAAATAAGGGTCCACCTGATTGTTGTAGCGCGCGCCGAGCATGGCAAATTTAATATCGTCGGCCGCCGCCGCGCTCCAGTTGATGTCCTGCTTCCAGTGAGATACGTCGATGCCTCTCGCTACGACCCCTGTGATCGCGGAGCCGTCGCTTCCGACGTATGTACCGTTCGCGCCCTTCCTCCAGGCCGCCGCCTGCGAGGGAAACGCAGGGACGAGCGCCATAACCGTCACCGCAAGACTCAGGACAAGCGCCGCGAACCGCTTTCTGTGCCGCATAGAAATCCCCCTTTACTATATTTAGTGTTCATAACATGCCTAATTATACCAATTATAGCATATAATCCCGGAAATGTCTTGAACATTTTATTACAAAATTGAGCCAATTTCGAGGAAATCGGGCGTGGTGATGATTTTTTTATAGTAATTCTTCGCGTAGCGGTACATGATCAGCGTGTATTCGCCGAATTCCTTCCCCACGCTGCTCTTGTAAACGGCCCACAGGCACCACAGAAAACCGCCGAGAGCGATATACGAATAGTAGACGAACCGCTCGACTGCCGTCGGCGTCCGCCCGAGATAAAGCCGGATCAGTTTTTCGACTTCGTCTTCATTATAATAGGAATAGATCGCGCACATGCTCATGTCGATCAGCGGGTCGCACATGCCCGCGTACTCCCAGTCGATCAGCCGGATCGATCCGTCCTGCAGGAACAGGAAGTTGTCACAAACGCTGTCGATGTGCGTCAGGACCTTCGGGCGTTCGAGCCGGTCCAGCCGGTCCATCAGAATGTCCATGTGGGCGCGGACGCCTGCGTAGTCCTCGAAAAGTTTCCGCTCGTAGCCGGAACAGAGTCCCTCATAGAATCCGATGCGCTCCCGGATGTCAAACGAGTGATCGACCGTGATGCCCGAATCGTGCAGCTTATGCACCAGCTCCAGGCAGCGTTTGACGTCGTTCCAGTCGCGCGGATCGCTGTTGCGCGATCCCTCGTAATATTCCGATATCTTGTAGCCGGTATCCGCGCTCAGATAGATCACATGCTCGGTGATCCCGAGCGGTTTGACCGCTTCGTAGGCCGCCTTTTCCTGGGCCCGGTCGATCAGGTGATCCGTCCCCGGACCGGGTATCCGGCAGATATAGGAGCGCTTTTTCGTCTCGAAGAGGAACGACTGATTCGTCATACCCGTTTTCAGACAGCGGATGTTTGTGATCTCCGATTCCGGGACATGTAAAACATCGGAGACCAGCTGCATGGCCACATTGTCGGAATTGTTGCGGTAGCGGCTGTCGAATTTCCGGAGCTCCTCAAGGTTCTCGAATTCGTAGACCTGGTCCGCAGGCTGCTTATTAATGTAGATCTCCGGCGCGAAATACTTTTTCTTTGCCGGAAGGCGTTCGCCGACGGTCCCGTTCAGGAGATCCAGAAGGACCTGCTCCCAGTACATCTGCTCGGTCCCGGGCGTTTTGTAATACTCTTCAAGGACCGGGAAAAAGCGCTCCGAGAATTCTTTCGAGAAAAACACAGGGCCGTACATGACCCAGGAATCGTTCCCGCCGACTGTGACGCCGGTCAAAAGTCCTTTTTTATTAAAACCGAGGCACCATTCCGAGGTCGTTCCTTCCATATAAACGGAGGAGTACCAGGCGCCGCACTCGTATGTATGATACATATTGTTCCGCAGCCAGTTGTCCGAGGAGAGAAGGTAGGTGTTCTTTCCCATGAAACAGCCGCGCGCATACCAGAGCGTAGACAGCGTGTTTTTGCAGTGATATTCCGGATTGTAGATGAGGCGCACCCCGTATTTGTCGATCAGATATTCAAATTTTTCCTTGAGATAGCCGACCATAATGGTAATATCCATGATGCCGGCCTCGTGGAGCTGCCGGATCTGCCGCTCGATCATGCGCTCGCCGAAGACTTCCAGAAGCCCCTTGGGGGTCTCGAACGTCAGCGGGACAAAGCGGGAGCCGAAACCGGCCGCCAGGATCACCGCGCTGTCCACGCGGTATTTTCCGAGAAGACGGACGCCTTCCTTTAATAAGGAATACTCGCCGGATCCGGCGTCGTACGAGATCAGGCCCCGCTCCTGTGCGTCCCGGATCAGATGGTTGCAGGTCCCGAGCGAGAGCCCCATGGCGGCGGAAAGTTCGCGCTGCGTGATCCTTCGGTTATCGTAGATATTCCTGCAGAGAAGTCCGTAACGGTCCATAAAAAGTGCCTCCGAAATAGAAAATAAGATTCATCCCTATGCGCGTTCAAAAAATAGAGAAAATTTGTTGCATATGAACATTATACCATGCTTTGGACAAATTGCAAGTGGGAAACAGAAGAGGATTGTACTGGAATTAATACAATATCGGCCAAAAATCGGAAGAAAGTAAAGATTTCGTAAGAAAATAAACAGAGAAAAGTTATAGAAATTCTTAAGAAATCGTATTATAATGTGAATGTGTTCGAGGGACGGAGTACCCCTTAGCGGGGAGAAATCGATACGATCTTTACAAAATCTACAAAATTTGTAAAAAAAGTATTGATAATTTCCCTTATAAGAAGTATAATGGCCTCGTAATGCAATTAGGAATTTCAAAAAGAGTTTCAAAAAACAAAAAGGAGAGTGCATTCATTATGAGAAAGCAGACAAAGATCGCTGCGATCGTATCCGCAGCAGCACTGCTGGCATTGGGCGCTTCCATCACTTCCTTCGCGGCCGTTCGCGGCACCTGGCGCATCGAAGATGGCGAGTGGAAATGCTATGACAAGAACGGCGAAGCTTATGAGAACGTATTCGCTGTCAGCAATGGCAAAGAGTACTATGTAGGCGAAGACGGACTTCTGGTCCGTTCCGATTGGGTCGAGTACGACAGTTCATATTACTTCGTAAACAGTGCTGGTCAGAAGATCACTAACGACTGGAGACTGACAGCTCCGTATGATGATCCGGACGCAGATGAAGAATGGTATTACTTCCAGTCCACCGGCAAGAGGGCCGAGAACAAAAAGATCACTTGGAAGGGTAAAACTTATTACTTTGATTCCGACGGTAAGATGCTGACTGGTTGGGTTACCGCAGAGAGCGGCACTACTTCCGCAGTTAATGAGGCTAACAGTTTCGAGGCTGATAATACCTACTACTGCGATGAAACCGGTGCCCGCGTACAGTCTGCATGGGTAGAAGCCCCGACTCCTGAGACTCAGGACGACGATGCTGACGCTGATTACTACAACTATTATATGAAATCAAGCGGAAAAGCTGCAACTGGCAAACAGGCTAACATCAAAGGACTGACCTACTTCTTCGATGCAGAGGGCCGTATGCTTACTGGTTGGGTTGCTTATATGTCGGACAGCAAGGCGTACAAGCAGATTGACAAAGAGGGCGAAGAAGACGCAATAAAGAACTACACCGATGTTTACTATGTCGGCGATTCCGATAAAGGTTATGCTAAGAAAAACAAATGGGTCAAACTTTGGGCTCCGCTGGATAAGGCCGGAGAAGAAGAGGACGATCTTGCATGGTTCTACTTCGAGAAAGACGGTAAAGTATACAAGACTGTTGGCACTGCAGCTACAAAGGGTAACGAAGAGGCTACAAAGTACAAATTCGAAGATGGACGCCTTAATGCAGACAGCAGTAATACCAATGTCTTAATCAGCAAAAAGAAGGTTAATTCCAAGGATTACTGGGTTGACGAAGAAGGCAAGATGGTTTCCGGATTCTGGAAGATGACGGGCAGCGATGATGTTGAACATATGTTTTACTTCGGCGGCAAAGATGATGGCTCCATGAAAACAGGTTCTCAGACTATCGCAGATGATGCAGGTGATTCCTACAAGTTCTATTTCAGCGCCAAGACTGGTACAAAGGGCGAAGGAATCACAGGCAATCAGAGCGGAAAGCTGTACTATTTCGGAAGATTGGTTCAGGCCGTTGACTATAAATACCAGATCGCTCAGATCGATGTTGATGGGGATGGTTTGAATGAATACTTTATTGTAAACTCCAATGGATCGATCCAACATAACAACTCCCAGTATAAGGAGGATGGCGATGTGTTGATTGATGCTAGAAATATTAAGGACTCAACCAAGGCTAGTGATAGTACTCCCGAAGAGTGTATCGGCCAGTATGTAAAGTTCCGCACAGAAAGTAATGTCCCTGCGCTTGAAAAGTATGCTATCGACTTAACCTACGACTATGCAACGGAACACCCGGACGTTGATCCGAAGGATCAGTACAGCAAGTCTGTACACGCTATTTCTGCAATTAACAACGTAGACATTATTAATGCCACAGAACTGATGCAGGACTAATGTTGCAATGTAATTAATTAGGCAACTATATAAGCCATATTAGAAATTTTCTAATTGCACATGATCAGGCGGGGGATTTTCCCCGCCTGATTTTTTTACATATGACGGGCAAGCCGTCAGTCTGTGGTGAAAATCCACAAGGGGCGTAGTTGCCGACGAACCCTAAAGCGACTCCCAAGGTTTGCATCGAGAGGTGCAGGCGAGAAGAAGAGATAGCGAAATCGTAGCTTGGCGAACAGAAACCTGATACAAGGCGTATATGGCGGATAAGCTGGCGCAAGACAGCGAAGTCCAAAAGGCAATCGTAACCCATGTGCGTAAATCAGGCAGGTAGACGAGGAAAGACTGGCAGGTTTATCCCGTGAGGTCTCGCAGGCGGTTCCATTAGCCGTAGTAACAACGAACTGCGAGAAGTCAGCAGAGGCCATAGTAGGAATAACCCTGAAATGAGCTATGCCGAAGGGCCGAACAACGTAACCGTGTAATCAAATGTATGTCTCATGGAATACCTGACAGCAGGAAGGGCGAAACGTAAATGAGCAGATACTGCGGAAACTTAGGGCAAATCCATGGGAACGGAAAGGAGAAAGCACACAAAGCAATGTCAGAGCTGTTGGAAAAGATACTGTCCAGAGACAACATGAACGCCGCCTACAAGAAAGTCTGTGCGAACAAAGGCGCAGGGGGAGTGGACGAAGTGACAGTTGGGGAACTCGGCGATTACATCAAAGAGAACTGGGACGGTATCCGGGAGCAAATCAGACACAGGGAGTACAAACCCCAGCCTGTCAGGAGGGTAGAGATACCCAAGCCGGACGGAGGAGTGAGAAAACTCGGAATCCCAACGGTCATGGACAGGGTCATTCAACAGGGAATCGTACAGGTGATAAGTCCGATGTGCGAACCGCTGTTTTCAAAGTGGAGTTACGGATTCAGACCGAACAGAAGCTGTGAAATGGCGGTCAGGCAGTTACTGGAATACCTGAACGAAGGTTATGAGTGGATTGTGGACATAGAC
>CANQGL010000027.1 GCA_947623185.1 uncultured Lachnospiraceae bacterium | reverse complement strand
AGCGACTATATCTGCTGCGTTTTTACAAAATAAGACAAAAACAAATCTTTACAAAATTATTAAGCACTGGTATAATCACTGTGTGTAAAGTTGAATTTTTGGCCTTTTTTGGATAATTTCGGAAAAAATGGCCTGTAGATACAGGAGCGCATTATGGAACAGTACATAATGAAAGGCGGAAATCCGCTTGCGGGAGAAGTTGTCATCAGCGGTGCAAAGAATGCGGCGCTGGGCATTCTGGCCGCGTCGATCATGACGGATGACGACGTTGTGATCGAAAATCTGCCGGATGTGAGCGATACCAATGCCCTGATCGACGCGATCTGTCATCTGGGCGCTTCGGTCGTACGTCCGGACCGCCATACCGTTAAGATAAACGCCAAAAACATCCACGCAATCACCGTAGAGGACGAGGACATGCGCAAAATGCGCGCTTCGTACTACCTGATCGGCGCGCTGCTCGGCAAGTACAAGAGCGCGGAAGTTCCCCTTCCGGGCGGATGCACGATCGGAAGCCGTCCGATCGACCAGCACATCAAGGGGTTCAGGGCGCTGGGCGCCGATGTCTCGATCGTCCGCGGTGCGGTCTTCGCACACGCGATCGATCTTGTGGCGAGCCATATCTACCTTGACGTCGTTTCCGTCGGCGCTACCATCAATATCATGATGGCGGCCACGATGGCGGAGGGCGAAACGATCATCGAAAACGTCGCGAAGGAGCCGCATGTCGTTGATGTGGCGAACTTCTTAAACAGCATGGGAGCGAATATCCGCGGCGCGGGAACGGATGTGATCCGTATCCGCGGCGTGCGCAGGCTCCATGGGACCACCTATTCCATCATACCCGATCAGATCGAGGCGGGTACGTTCATGTGCGCGGCGGCCGTTACGCGCGGGGACATCACCGTCAAGAACGTGATCCCGAAGCACATGGAGGCGATCTCGGCCAAGCTCAGAGAGATGGGCTGCGAGGTCGTGGAATTCGACGAGGAGATCCGCGTCGTCGGCAAACCCAAACAGCGTCATATGAACTTCAAGACGCTGCCGTACCCCGGATTCCCCACCGACATGCAGCCGCAGATGACCGTGGCGCTGTCGCTGGCGGAAGGAACCAGCGTCGTGACGGAAAGTATTTTTGAGAACCGCTTCAAATATGTGGCGGAGCTTTCCCGCATGGGAGCCAACATCCAGGTCGAGGGTTCCGTCGCGATCGTGGACGGAGTCGAGAAACTGACCGGAGCGCAGATCGAAGCGCCGGATCTTCGGGCCGGAGCGGCTCTGGTGCTGGCCGGACTTGCGGCCGAGGGCTACACGACGATCGACGAGATCGGGTTCGTGGAGCGCGGCTACGAGAACTTTGAAGGCAAGCTGCGCGGCCTGGGCGCAAACATCGAACGGGTGGATTCCGAGAAGGAAGCGAAAAAATTCCGGCTCCGTGTCGGATAACGGTTGACATTGTCCTGCAAATAGAGTATCATACAACCTGTAACAATTGAATAGAAAAAGTTCGCAAACATCCCTTATTCAGAGTTGGTGGAGGTACATAGGACCTGCGAAGCCACGGCAACCCCTGTTAATCGCGAGAGCGAGAGGACAGGAAGGTGCCAACCTGAGCGAGCAATCGAGCAATAAGAGGATTTTGACAGAGAAATGAGTTGTCAAGTCCGCTTATCGTGAGCGGACTTTTTCGTTGCCGAAAGGAGACTTTATGGAGAAAAGACTGTTTACTTCCGAATCGGTCACAGAGGGCCATCCGGACAAAATGTGCGACGCGATCTCGGACGCGATCCTCGACGCTCTGATCGAGCAGGATCCGATGAGCCGCGTGGCGTGCGAGACCTGTACGACGACCGGCCTGGTGATGGTCATGGGTGAGATCACGACCAACGCCTATGTCGACATCCAGAAACTGGTGCGCGAGACGGTGCGCGAGATCGGTTACGACCGCGCCAAGTACGGATTTGACTGCGATACCTGCGGCGTGATCGTCGCCATCGACGAGCAGTCCGCCGACATTGCGCTCGGCGTGGACAAGGCGCTTGAAGCGAAGGAAAATTCGATGACGGAGGACGAGCTCGACGCGATCGGCGCGGGCGATCAGGGAATGATGTTCGGCTACGCCACGAACGAGACGGAGGAGTACATGCCGTACCCGATCTCTCTCGCCCACAAACTGGCGAGGAAACTCGCGGAGGTCCGCAAGAACGGGACGCTGCCCTATCTCCGCGCCGACGGGAAAACGCAGGTCACGGTGGAGTACGACGAGACCGGAAAACCGTGCCGTCTGGACGCGGTGGTCCTGTCCACGCAGCACGACGAGAACGTAACGCAGGAACAGATCCACGCGGATATCAGAAAATATGTGTTCGATATGGTCCTGCCGCGGGAGATGGTTGACTCTGAGACGAAATTCTTTATCAATCCGACCGGGCGCTTCGTGATCGGGGGCCCGCACGGCGACAGCGGACTCACCGGGCGCAAGATCATCGTTGACACCTACGGCGGATACGCCCGTCACGGCGGCGGCGCGTTTTCTGGAAAGGACTGCACCAAGGTCGACCGCTCCGCGGCTTACGCGGCCCGTTATGTGGCGAAGAACATCGTGGCGGCCGGGCTTGCGGACCGCTGCGAGATCCAGCTTTCCTACGCGATCGGCGTCGCGCACCCGACTTCGGTCATGGTCGATACCGACGGGACCGGCAAGGTCTCCGACGAGAAGCTGGTGGAGATCATCCGGGAAAACTTCGACCTCAGACCGGCCGGGATCATCAAAATGCTGGATCTGCGCCGCCCGATCTACAAACAGACTGCGGCCTACGGACATTTCGGCCGCACCGATGTGGACCTGCCGTGGGAGCGGCTGGACAAGGTCGAGGCGCTGCGCGCGTACTTATAAGTATTTATAATAAAGAAACGGATCTTCGCACAGAACGGATCCGAAAAAATGCCCCGCGGGAGGACCGGTTTTCGCCGGAACCCCGCGGGGCGTTTCACTATCACTATTGATCCATTTCTTCCAGATCCCTGAAATACTGTGTCGTCATGTTGAGAAAATGTTGTCCGTACTGCGTGAAATGTTTTTTTCTGTTGCGAATAAAAGCGATATCATGCAGCGGGAGATTTGCAGGCGGAATGATCGGAAAAAACAGGATCCCGGGAGAGACATGTGTGCGCAGGTGGAGATAGATCGTGCGGGTGATGATCGAGGCAGCGATGTTTTCGTAATAGTTCTGCATGAAAAACAAAGGGTAAGTCGTGGTGATGATAAAATTCGGTTTCAGCCCGCTGTAAGTAAAGCAGTCCTCAAACAGAGAGCTGGACAGGACATTGGTAAAGGGCAGTGAAATAAAATCTTTCAGACTGGCGCCCGGGAGAGAACGCTTGATCAGTTCCTCCGCCCGGCCACCGAAATACTTTTGCAGGAGCTTTTCGGAGACCATCAGATAGACCGTGTCCTTAAACAGCGGGATCGAAAGCAGGCTGGGATGTACGATCTTATCGACACTGACAGAAAAATCCAGCTCCCCAAGCAGCATCATTTCCGCGAGCTGCCGTGTGTGATGGTGGAAGAAATGAAGCTCAACATTCGGATAATCCTGCGCAAAACGCTCGGCCAGATTCGGCATGGCGATACTGGTGCGCAGAAGACTGCAGCCGATGCGGAGAGATCCTTTCTCTTTCTCCCGAATATCTGCCAGAACATTAAACAGGTTGTCTTGTTCGATGCGGAAATTGTTGGCGTAAGCCAGCAAGACCTCGCCTGAGTAGGAGAGCGAAAGGCGCGGTTTCCGTTCGAACAGCTTTACTCCATAGTATTCTTCCAGACGGGCGATATGGTTGCTGAGATTCTGCTGAGAGATAAACAGGCGCTTGGCAGTTTTCGTAAAATTCAGATCTTTTGCCGCTTCGGCAAAGAATTGCAGACTGGCTGTATCCATTCAGGGTCCCCCTCTTTCTGAAGAACATTATAATTCTAAAATGGGGATCTGTCAATAAATTAACAAAATCATTTTGGCAATTTTCAAAACACGACAAAAATTATTTGTAGACATACAAAAAAACTCCGTTTCACATTTGGCGATGCTTTTATTATGATGTACTTAAAGAAAAACAATTTTCACAATTAGGAAAGGACACAGATATCTATGAAGATTATGGATTGCACGATGCGGGACGGAGCAAACGTTCTTGGAAACGGGTTCCCTGAAGATCTCACCGTGATGATGTTAAAGGGATTGACCGAGAATGGTGTTTCCGTGATTGAGTTCGGTAACGCAAAGGGCCTTGGTGCGGAAGATCTCGGATTTGCAGGGCCGGTCAGCGACAGGCGTTATTTTGAACTGGCACAGCCTTATCTTGACAAGGCAGAGATCGGAATGTTCTTAAATGCCAAGAGGTATAAAGAAGAGAACGTGAAGGCCGCCGCGGAGAGTGGGCTTTGTTTCCTCAGGGTCGGCGCTGATGCAGGTGATGCGGAGAAATATATCGACGTTATCCGAACGGTGAAGAAATACGGTCTCAAGTGCAGATACTCCTTGATGAAAGCGTACCTTCTCACACCGGAAGAACTGGCTGAGGAAGGGAAGAAACTCGAAGAATACGGCGTTGATGAGATGACGATCATGGATTCCGCCGGTTGTATGCTGCCCGACGAAGTAAAAGAATATGTTACGGAGCTGAAAAAAGCAGTAACGATCCCGGTAGGCTTCCATTGTCACAACAATCTTGGCATGTCTGCCGCCAATGCGTTGGCCGCCATTGAAGCCGGCACCGATCTTTTAGACTGCGGTCTGCTCGGGATGGCGAGAAGCGCCGGAAATCTGGCGACGGAGGTTGCTACCGCGCTGGCACAGAAAAAAGGAGAGGCCAGGGAAGTTGACTTCTACGGTTTGTTAAACTTCCTTGAAAGTGAATTGATCCCGGCAATGAAAACGCATGGTTACGAACCGCCGATTACCCCGATCGAGCTGATCCTTGGCTGCTCGGGCGCACATTCTTCGTTTATGAAGACCTTTAAAGCAATCGCAAATGAGTACGGGATCGACGTGAAGCGACTGATCATGGAAACCTCGAAAGTCGACAGAAAAAGCCCGTCGGAGGAACTGATGAGAAAGACAGCGGAAAAGATAAAGGAGGCAGTCGCATGAAGATCATTCTTGCCGGCAGTTACCCGGACGGGACAACTGAAAAATTTATCAAAGCATTTCCTCAGGATACCGTCGTTGAAGTAAAAGAACAGGAAGTGCTGGATAAGACAACGGACGCCGAGTGTATTATTCTTCGGATCTTAAAAGCTCCGGAGAAAGTCATCGTCAACAATAAAAGACTGAAAGCGATCCTCCGCTGGGGAGCGGGCGTGGATTCGGTGGATATCGAGACGGCGGGACGGAACGGCGTACTTGTATCTAATGTTCCGGGAGCTAACGCTTATGCGGTGGCCGAGCTGGCCGTAGGTATGATGATCGCGCTGGGACGCAATCTGAGCGGCTACAGCGAAAACGTGAGAAACGGAAATTGGGATCGCGGCGCCTTTACCTATAATGCTTCGCTTAACAACAAACTGGTTGGACTGATAGGAGGAGGAAACATCGGCCGTCAAGTGGCGCGCCGGGTACAGGCATTTGGAGCGCGGGTCCAGTATTATGACGAGTTCCGTTTGAGCGAAAGTACGGAAAAGGAATACGGACTGACATTTGTTCCTTTCGATACACTGATCAGAACGTCCGATATCGTGACTCTGCATGTTCCGCTTACAGAGGACACCCGCCATATGATCGGAAAGAACGAACTGGACCGGATGAAACGGAATGCCTTCCTGATCAATACAGCCAGAGGCGGACTGATAGACGAGAAAGCGCTGCTTGAGACCCTGCAGTCAGGGAAGCTGGGAGGCGCGGGTCTCGACGGAACGGAAAAGAAAGGATCACCGGAGGCTGCCGCTTTGAGCAGAAGGAACGACGTACTCTTAACACCGCATATCGGCGGCACGACCTCAGATCTCGCAGAGGCAATGATCCCTCGCCTGGTCGGACAGATCAGACAACTCGAGGCAAGCGGGGAGATCACTGAGACGGTGAACAGACAGTACCTGAACAGCGCCAGCTAAAAAGAGAACAGGAAAGGAGAACCCGGAATGGGAATTACCTTGAAAGGTTCATACGACCTGCATGTCCATACCTCCCCGGATATTATCCCGAGAAAGCTGTCCGATGAAGAGATGGTTCAACGCGCCGCTTCTGCGGGAATGCGCGGCTGTGTTCTGAAATGCCATGCTGCGCCGACGATGGGGCAGGCGGTGAACCTTGGAAAACGATATCCTCAGGTGGATGTTATAGGCAGTATTACTCTCAATCGCAGTGTCGGAGGGATCAACCCTGCTGCCGTCGAAGCTGCCGGAAAGATGGGTGCGCGGTATGTGTGGTTCCCCACCATGGATGCACGGGCATACCGGAAGGAACAGGGTAAGCCTTATGAGGATGCCCTGTCTGTCTGCGGGACTGACGGCGAGGTGACAGAGGAAACAAAGGAAGTTCTGCGGCTCGCAAAGAAATATGACATGGTGGTCGGGACCGGACACATCGGTACAGAAGATGCAATGAAGCTTGTTCAGACGGCCCATTGCATGGGTCTGAAACGGATCTGCCTTACTCATGTGTCACTTCCGGTCTGTCGGATGACTTGCGCACAGCTCGACGAATCGATCGCGCTCGGCGCATGGGTCGAATATTCATACTGCCATATACTTAGCGGTAAATGCGAGCTGGATCTCGTTGCCGAACAGATCCGGCATATCGGAGCAGAACATGTGGTTTTAAGCTCAGACTTGGGGCAGATCGATAACCCGTATCCGGACGAGGGACTTCTTGAGTTTGCCCGGCTATTGAACGGACTGGGGATCAGCGAAGAGGAGCTCTCACTTATGCTGGTGAAAACCCCTTGGGAATTGCTGTATGCTTAATAAAGCAATACGAAAAAATAAACATTAGAAAAGGAGAAACTATTATGAAGAAAGTTGTGACTCTCATCCTGGCAGCGGCGTTATGTCTGAATCTTGCCGCCTGCGGGAACAGCTCAAAGACGGCCGAAACCACAGCGGCAGCCGCTACGGCAGCGACTGAGGCAGCTACAGAGGCTGCGACCACTGCAGCGACTGTGGATACCGGCGCAGCGACGGCAAACGGCCTTCCCGAAAAACCGGCCGATTTCCCGACCAGCACTATTACCTGTTATGTCGGCTTTGCTGCCGGCGGTGGCGTTGATACGGCCGCCCGTCTGTTATTAAAGTATGCTCAGGAATACATCGACGTTCCGCTTGTCGTTTCGAACGTAACAGGAGCTTCCGGTGCAGTCGCTGTTACCCAGGCGCTTGCAGCTCCCGCAGATGGAACAACATTGATCTCTATTGCTTCCGGCGCTCTGATCGGTGATATTACAGGGGCTGTCTCCTATGATTTCCACAAGGATCTGCAGATGGTAGCCCTTCAGGACAACGTGCCTTATGCGCTCGTTTTCCGGGCCGACGACGATCGTTTTTCCACTCCGGATGAATTCCTTCAGTATGTAAAAGACCATCCGGGCGAGATCACCGTTTCCACCTCCGGCGTCAATAATGCGAACCACTTTGCGACGAAGAGCTTCTTTGAGGACAACGGAATGTCGGTCGAGATCATTCCGTTCGACGGAAGCGCCGATGCAAAAACAGGTTTCCTTGGCGGCCATGTTGACGCGTTCTGCGAAACACTTCTGGAGACGATCCAGATGACGACTTCCGGAGATGCGGTTTTCGTCTGCACATTTGGCGACCGTACATATGTGGATGGGGTCCAGACGAACGAAGACCTTGGAATGAATATGTCTGTCACCGGAACATTCCGGGGCTATGCCTACAAAGCCGGTACTCCGCAGGATGTGGTGGACTACCTGTCGGCGGTCTTTAAACTGTGCATCGAGGATCCGGATTTTATCGCCGAGTGCAAGACTCTCGGACTTGACACCTGCTTGAATTATCTTGATCCGCAGGGCTGTACAGAGTTTATGCAGGAACAGTATGAAAGTTATACTGCCCTGTGCCAGGATCTGGGTATTGCAAAATAACCGGTATGACATCCGGCCGGAGAGGACAGTGTCCCGCGCCGGCCGGATATCCGCCTGATTTCAAGAACAGAATGGAGAAAACTATGGCAAAGAGTGATAAGACCGCAGGTGTGCTTTTGATGGTGCTGTTCGGCTGCGGATTATTTATGTCAACCGCGTTTCCGGAACGGTCCGCTTATTTTCCGCGGTTTATCTGTATTGTGGGCCTTTTCCTTAGTATATTATTACTGATCGGAGCGATCAGAAAAGAGAAGAAGGGACAGGACGCCGATGTACCAAGCACCATCACGCCCGCTCAAAGGAAACGGTTGCTGATCATGGGAGTCATGATCATTCTTTACGCGGTCGGCGTCGCTTATATCGGTTTTACGGTTTCCAGTATCGTGTTTATGACCGCGGCATCATGGCTCCTGTATCCGGGGAAAATATCGAAAGATAACAGGAGACCGGCGGTAGTCATTGTGGTCGCTTCGGTAGTGATCTCCGTGGCGATCTACGTTATATTCAAGAATTTGCTGTACGTTCCGCTGCCGTCGGGACTGTTGATTTAGGAGGTAATCATGTTTTCAAATGTGTTAATGGGATTTACTACGGCTATTGAGCCGTACAATCTTCTGATTACGGTCCTTGGTACGGTCCTCGGAATCGTATTCGGCGCTTTGCCCGGGCTGTCGGGGACGATGGGTATCGCCATCCTGCTTCCTATCACTTATGCGATGGAACCGGTCCCGGCGTTGCTTTTAATGATCTCGATCTTCTGCGGTTCACTGTACGGAGGCTCTATATCTGCGATCCTTTTATCTACGCCCGGGACACCGGCGGCTGCGGCGACGATTTTTGACGGATATCCGATGACAAAGCAGGGCCGGGCGAGCGAGGCGCTGATGGAAGCAGCGATCTCGTCTTTCTGGGGCGGCGTGATAAGCCTGATCGCTCTTTATACAATGGCTCCGGCGATCGCAAAGTTTTCGCTTCGTTTCGGACCGATCGAGAATTTTATGATCGCGATTTTCGGGTTAACGATCATCGCCTCGATCGCGTCAAAAAATATGTTGAAGGGATTGATCTCCGGTCTGGTCGGTCTGCTGCTGGGCTGTGTCGGCATGGATTCCTTTGTCGGTTACGCAAGATATACGTTCCATATTGCCTATCTTCAGACAGGGATCCAGCTTATCGTAGCTCTGATCGGTCTTTTCTCCATTTCGCAGGTGCTTACGATGGCTTCCAGCGACAGCGTTACGATCGTTGATAAGGATATGATCCGCAACTTGAAGCCGAGCCGTTTCACTTTGAAGGATATCTGCCGTTATCCGATCACTTATCTCCGTTCCAGTATTATCGGTATCATCGTCGGGATCGTGCCCGGCGCAGGCGGAAGTATCGCGGCGTTCATTGGCTATAATGAAGCGAAGCGGTCATCGAAACATCCGGAGTTGTTCGGGACCGGTCTGCGGGAAGGCGTAGGTGCTTCGGAATCTGCAAATAATGCAGTATCGGGCGGTTCTCTGATCCCAATGCTCACGTTGGGGATCCCCGGCAGTACGGCATGTACGGTCATGCTGGGCGGCATGATGGTACATGGACTGCTTCCGGGTAACGATCTGTTTACCGTACAGGCTAACGTAATTTATCCGGTCATGTCCGGTATGCTGTTTTCCAACCTCGCTTTTTTGCTCATCGGCATTACCTGCGCAAAATATTTTGCTTATATTGCGCAGATCCCGATTTATATTTTAACGCCTACGATCGTGGTATTTTGTGCGGTAGGAGCGTTTGCGATCAGCAATTCCATGATCGATGTGTATGTCATGATCTTATTTGGGATCATTGGGTTCATGCTGATCCACTTTAACTTTGACGTTACGCCTGTAGTTCTGGGACTGATTCTGGGACCGATCGCTGAGGGCGGCCTCGGCAGAGCGATCCTGATCAATCATGGTGTTGCAGGTGCGGTCAAATCGATCTTTACAAGCCCGATCTGCCTGATCTTACTGGTGATCTCTGCAATTTCCCTTTGCGCTCCACTGATCCGGGAAGCGCGGGGGAAAAAGAAGACAAACGCTGAATAATAACAGAAAATGAAAGAAAAAGAGGCTGCCTCCGGAGATACCGAAGGGGCCTCTTTTTGTATGGAGGTTTTCGCTTACTTATCCGCCGCTCCGCCGCCCGGCTGCTCCGGTTCGGAGCTCTTCTTTTTCTTCCTCATCTTTGCCGTCACCACGCGCCATACGATAAGGACGATGACGACGACCGGCACCCAGAACGGCGAAAACGTCAGGACGCCGATGAAGAAATTGGTGGACGCCGTTCCGAGGCGGACCAGATTGTCCGCAAAGCCCATCCGGATCCGATCCGTAGCCGAGAGCGGTTCCGTAGGCGTGAGGCTGGAATTGATGACCTCATAGACGGAAAGATTGACCGTGCTGTAATCCACCTGATTATCGTAGACCCTAAGCTGCGACTCCATCTTTTCCAGCTCGTAGCGGATCTCCGACAGACGCTCCTCGAGCGCGATCACGGAATCGATGGATTCCGCCTTCTCAAGGAGATCCCAGATACGCTCCTGCTCCAGCTCGAGCGTCTTTTTCTTGCTCTCGACGTCGGTATACCGAAGCGTCACATCCTCGACGTTTTCCATCTTGTTCGTCACGTTCCCGTCGTCTTCCACATAGGTGACGAAGGAATCGAGCTTAGCGCTCGGGATCCTGGCGGTAATAAAAGCGCGGCGCGCGATCGGATCGCCGTTCCAGTCGAGACGCCGCCCGGAAACGTCGGAGCTTTCCATATAGCCGCCGAGTTCCGTGATCTTTGCGCTGATCGCGGAAAAAAGTCCGTCAAAATCCTTTGTCTCCACATCCATGCTTACGGTGCGGATCAGCTTGCGGCCGGTCTGCACCGGAGCGGCCGTATCCGGACCGCCCGCGTCGGCGGTCAGTCCCGCCGCAGGCGCCGGCATGGCGTCGGTGACGCCTCCCTCCATCTCATAGTCGTAAGCTTCCTCCGGCATTTCCACCGGGGCGGCCGCCGCGGTCGTTTCAGCGTATGTTTCGGCCATCGCTGTCGCCGCGTTCATGGCCATTGTAGCGCTGCTCTTGGTGCTCCCCGCGCCGCAGCCTGCCGCGAGCAGGACTGCAAGGAACACGGAAATGCAGATCCATGTTCGGTTTCTAAACAGTTTCATAATACTCTCCTCTCCTCAAACAAAACCATAGTTTCAGTAAATTTACCATAACATTTTGAAATTGTTTTATCAATGGGAGTTATGAAGATGTAAGAATAATTCAGAAATAAGTAAGGTGACGAAAAATCCGAGATTTTAGAATAGTTTTATAAACAAAGCAGAATGAATGTGATATAATATGAGCACTTAGCAAGTGCAAGCCGTAAGGCGCCGCACGAGCTTAGTGCGAGTAATACCCAGACACTTAACGAGTCGGAGCCGTAAGGCGAACGACGAGTTTAGTGAATGCGGTACAATGAATAAAGGAAAGGAGGAACGGCGCATATGAAGATCCGCACAAAACTTGTGTTTACATTTCTGGCGATCAGCGTGGTGCCGGTCTTTCTCATCCTTTTTGTGATCCGCAGCCTAAACTCCTACCAGGAGCGGACCTTCAGCGAAAATTACGGGCTGGCTGAGCAGGTGGATTTAAGCTCCGGCGCTTCGATCCGCGTATTCAGCCGCCTGACGCAGACTGTCCAGCGCGAGATCGACCGACTGATCCTGGAACAGCCGGAGCGGCTGGACAATACGGAATACCTCGAGGAGATCAACTACCGCCTCACAAGACGCCATTCCTTCCTGATAATGGAAAAGGATGGCGGGATGATCTACACAGGCGATAAGGAGACGACGGACAAGCTCTCCGGCGAGATGACCGGGTTCGGCAGTCCCGGGTCTCCGGCCGCATGGCGCAACTATCTGGACGCGGAGACGGAACACCTGATCAAACAGCGTGAGTTTACATTCGCGGATGGGAGCGTGGGAAACGTTTATCTCGTGACGAATGTGGCCGAAGCGATCCCCGAAGTCCGCAGCATGACGTCGGAGATGCTTTTATCCTGCATCCTTATCCTCTTTATCACGGGCGCTTTCTTGACGGCCTGGATCTACCGCTCGATGCTGCGGCCGATCGGACGTCTTCAGGAGGCGACCAAGCAGATCCGCGACGGGAACCTCGATTTTACCCTCGACGTCGAGGACGACGACGAGATCGGGCAGCTGTGCCAGAACTTTGAGGAAATGCGGATCCGCCTGAAAGAGTCGACGGAGGAAAAGATCCAGTACGACAAAGAGAACAAGGAACTGATCAGCAACATCTCCCACGATCTGAAAACGCCCATCACCGCGATCAAGGGATACGTCGAGGGGATCATGGACGGCGTCGCATCTTCGCCGGAAAAGCTCGACAAATACATCAGAACCATTTATAATAAAGCAAACGACATGGACCGTCTGATCGACGAACTGACGTTTTACTCCAAGATCGACACCAACAAGATCCCGTATACGTTCTCGAAGATCAATGTATCGAACTATTTCCATGACTGCGTCGACGAGGTCGGGCTGGAACTGGAAGCCCGCGGCGTCGAGCTCGGATATTTCAACTATGTGGATGAAGATGTTCTGGTGATCGCGGACGCAGAGCAGATCAAGCGCGTCATCAACAACATCATCGCCAACTCGCTGAAATACATGGACAAGAAACAGGGGGTCATCAATATCCGGATCCTCGACGTCGGAGATTTCGTCCAGATCGAGATCGAGGACAACGGAAAAGGTATCGGAACGAGAGAACTGCCCTACATCTTCGACCGCTTCTACCGCACGGATTCCTCGCGAAACTCCTCGAAGGGCGGCAGCGGGATCGGGCTCTCGATCGTCAAAAAGATCGTGGAGGACCACGGCGGCAAGATCTGGGCGACCAGCAAAGAGGGCGTCGGGACGCAGATCCATTTCGTACTTAGAAAGACCAGCGCTTAAAGGAGAAATCATATGAGTAAAATTCTGATCGTGGAAGACGAAATCAGCATTGCGGAACTGGAAAAGGATTATCTGGAGCTGTCGGGCTTTGAAGTCGAGATCGAAAACGACGGGACGACCGGCTTAAAGAGGGCTCTGGAAGAGGACTTTGACCTTTACATCCTGGACCTGATGCTGCCGGGGACCGACGGTTTTGAGATCTGCCGGAAGATCCGCGAGAACAAGAACATTCCGATCATTATGGTTTCGGCGAAAAAGGACGATATCGACAAGATCCGCGGCCTTGGTCTCGGCGCGGACGACTACATTACGAAGCCGTTCAGCCCCAGCGAGATGGTAGCGCGCGTGAAAGCGCATCTGTCCCGCTACGAGCGCCTGATCGGGAGCGGGATGCCGGTCAACGATATCATCGAGATCCGCGGTCTTAAGATCGATAAGACGGCCCGCCGGGTTTACATAAATGGAGAAGAAAAAAACTTTACGACGAAAGAGTTCGATTTGCTGACTTTCCTTGCGCAGAATCCGAACCACGTCTTTACGAAGGAGGAGCTGTTCTCCAGGATCTGGGACATGGAGTCGATCGGCGACATCGCCACGGTCACGGTCCATATCAAGAAGATCCGCGAGAAGATCGAGATGAACACGGCGAAACCGCAGTATATCGAGACGATCTGGGGCGTCGGATACCGCTTTAAGGTGTAAGTCCGGATATTTACGGGAGGGATAAAAAATATGACGTTTGTATATCCTGCGGTTTTTACGCCGCATGAAAACGGTAAGGGATACCACGCGGTATTTCCGGATCTGGAGTGCTGCGAGGCGGACGGTCCCGATCTTGAGGACGCGGTCGAGAACGCGCGGGCGGCGGCCTTAAACTGGGTCACGGTCGAGATCGACGAGTTTGAAGGCGATCTGCCGTTTGCGACGCATGTGGAAGATATTCCTTTAAAGGAAGGTCAGATCGTGAAACTGATCTCGATGAAGGTAAAGCTTTTGCCGGACAGCGATTGACGCGGCCCGAACGGACGAATAAAACGGAAGGCTTCCCAATAGAATGGTAGTAACCAATTCACAGGGAGCCTTCTTTTTTATGCTTCAGAGGTTAAAGAGATTGAAACGGCCGGGCAGAAAGGCGATGACCGTGCTCGCGGCCGTCGCGGTCGTCGTGGCCGGATGCGCCGCGTTTACGGGCTGTCACGGCGGAGAGGCCACGGACAGCGAAAAGCTGCAGGACCTTGAATTTTCAGTGGTGGCGGAACAGGAAACGCCGGTGCAGCTGCAGGATCTGATCCGGCAGAAACGGGAGAATCCTTTTAAACTCACCTATGCGGATGGACAGGATATGTACATCGTAGTCGGCGAGGGCCCGCAGAAGGGCGGCGGCTACAGCGTCGCGGTCAAGGAGCTCTACCTGACGGAGAATTCCGTCGTGATCCGCACCGAGCTGACCGGACCGGAGAAAAACGAGGCGAGCGGGACGGATACGTCGTATCCCGTACTGATCGTGAAAACGCAGTTTTACGAGGAACCGGTCGTATTCCGGTGAAGACGCGGTTTTACGGGAACCCCGCCTTATTCCGGTTAAGACATGATTTTACGGGTGCCTGGTCGTATTTCGGTGAAGACGCGCCCGGGGGAGAAAGTCCGCATATTTCACCGCTCCTATTCATAGAGTGTCATGAAAGCAGAGACTTACGGAAAGGGCGGATGACATTTTATGATCGAACTTGTGAAAAAGCATATCCACATGAACCGGCGGAAGGGCAACGCGGCTTCGCAGATGACGCTGGATGACGATTTTAACGTGCCGGACTCGATGGATGACGTCGAGGAACTGATCCTTGACAGCGGCGAAGTTCAGATAGAGTCGGCGAAGAACCAGGGAGAGAAGGTGGCGGTGCGCGGGAAGCTGGAATTCCGGGTGCTTTACCGCAGGCCCGACGGGCGGCTGGTGACGCTGGCGGGCAGTCTCCCGTTTGAGGAGAACGTAAACATGCCCGGACTTGCGGAGAATGATTATGTGCAGGCGGGCTGGGAGCTTGACGATCTGAATGTGGGCATGATCAACTCGAGGAAACTGAACGTGAAGGCGCTGGTGACGATCAAGATCCAGGCCGACTCCATTTACGACGCGCAGGCGGCGGCCGACGCGGATTTCGACGGCAGCGTGGAGACGAAAAAACGCGACGTCACGGTGGCGGCGATCGCAGTCCGCAGAAAAGACACGTTCCGCATCCGGGAGACCGTCACGATCCCCGCCAACCGTCCGGATATCGACACGCTCCTCTGGCAGGATATCCGCTTGCGGGATGTGAATACAAAACCGCTTGACGGAAAGGTACATATCGACGGCGACCTGATGGTGTTTGCAGTCTATTCCGGCGGGGACGGTCAGGTCCCGGTCCAGTGTCTCGAGGAGACGATCCCGTTCTCCGGGGAGATCGAACTCGACGAGTCCGTGGAGGAAATGATCCCGTTCATCACCGTGCGGCTGATCCACAAAGAGCTGGAAGTCGATCCGGATGCCGACGGAGAGATGCGCGAAGTCGCGGTCGACGCGGTCATTGAGCTGGATATGCGGCTCTATGAGGAACAGCAGGTGGAGATCCTGAGCGATCTGTACGCGCTGGACCGCGAGATCATGCCTGATACGGGCGAGGTCTGCTTCGACCGGATCGCGGCGAGAAACACGCTGAAAAACAGGATCCAGGAGAAAATATCCCTTCCCGGCGGGGCCCGCGTTTTACAGATCTGCCACAGCGACGGCGACGTCAAGATCGACGAGGTCCAGATAAAGGAGGACGGTCTGCACATCGACGGCGTTCTGGAGGCGAGGATCCTGTATCTGACGGCGGACGATACCTCCCCGGTCGGGACTGCGACGGAAACGATACCTTTCCACGCGGTCGCGGAAGCGCAGGGGCTTGCGGAGGATAGCGTATGGCAGACGGAGCCGGGACTGGAACAGATCTCGGCGGTCATGCTCGGCGGCGACAGCGTCGAGATCAAGGCGTCGATTTCCGTCGAAATTTTGATCCTGCAGCCCGTCTGCGGGCAGGTGATCCTCGACGTGCATGAGGAACCGGCCGATATGGAGAAGCTGAAGCGGATGCCGGGGATCGTCGGATACATCGTGCAGCCGGGAGATTCCCTGTGGACGCTGGCCCGCAGGTTCCACACGAGCGTGGACGCGATCATGGATACGAACGGCCTGACGGACGATGCGATCCGGCCGGGCGACAAACTGATCCTGGTAAAGACGGTGAAGGAAAAAGAACAGTGATTTTACGATGCCGCCCGGCCGTTTTTTCGGCACGGTCCCCTGATCCGGACTGTGCCGGGACCTTCGGCCGGCGGCTGTTTTATATGTTTTTTAGAAAATTGTGACAGAATGAGAGGTTGCATTTCGGGGAAAATACCATATAATAGAGTATAAGCCGGAAACAAGAAACAACAACGCATCCGGCCGGTGCTTTATTATAGATCCGGAATACCCTCATGGGAATTTCGGGGCGGTAGCGGTGTTCCCATGGGGTACTGTTACCGTTACATAGGTAAAGGACGAAAACATGAATTACACATATCTGGTCGAATGCGCCGACAAGTCGCTTTACTGCGGCTGGACGAACGATCTTGAAAAACGGATCGCGGCCCACAACGCGGGCCGGGGCGCAAAATATACAAAAGCGCGGCGGCCGGTGGCGCTCGTCTATTACGAAGAGTTCGAGACGAAAGAAAAAGCCATGCGGCGGGAAGCGGAGATAAAGCGGCTTGACCGGAAGGACAAGCTCGCGCTGATCGAAAACCGAGATCCCCTGAAGGAGGAGTAATCAATTTGAGACAAAAGTTAAAGCGAGGTTTATGCGCGGTCCTGATCCTCACATGGATATTCACGATAAGCGCATACGCCAGACCGAATTGGCCCGCGGATGTGGGCATCCAGGCCGAGGCCGGGATCGTGACGGATCTGGATTCGGATACGGTGCTTCTGGGGCAGAACAGCCATGTGAGCTATCCGCCCGCCAGCATCACGAAGATCCTGACCGCGCTGATCGTACTGGAACACGCGGACCTGTCGGAAACGGTTACATATTCGGAAACGGCCATGAACAGCGTCGAGCGGGACAGCGGCAACAAACTGAGCCTGGTCGCCGGCGATACCATGACCGTGGAGGACTGCCTGTACGCGATGCTTCTGGTATCCGTGAACCAGGCGGCGAATGCGCTTGCCGAACATGTCGCGGGAAGTATCCCGGCGTTTGTGGACATGATGAACGCGAAGCTCGACGAGCTGGGGCTGACCGAAAGCCATTTTGAGAATCCGTCCGGACTCAACGGGGATTCGCAGTATGTGTCCGCCTATGATATGGCGAAGATCGCGAAAGCCGCGTACAGCAACGAAAAGCTTCTGGAGATCAGTTCCACGGTCACCAGGGAACTCGGGCCGACGCAAAACAACCCGGAGGGCGTTTCGATCCGCAACGAGCACCGTCTTGTAGTGACGGAAGACCAGTCGAGCTCCTACTATTACCCGGAGGCTGTGGCGGGAAAGACCGGCTACCTGATCGCGGCCGGGAACACGCTGGTGACGTATGCGGAAAAAGACGGCCGCCGTCTGGTGTCCGTCATCTTAAAGGGCAAGCCCCGCCAGTATTTCCTCGACGGGAAAGCGCTTTTGCAGTTTGGTTTCAGCAGATTTTACAATGCGGATATCGCGGAGAACGAGACGCGTTTCGTGACGGGAAACGATCCCGTTACGGTAAACGGGATCTCGTGGTCGCCGTCCGATCTGATGATCGAGCCGCTCCGCGCGGTCACGTTGCCCGTCGGGACGACGATCGCGGACGCGGATGTGTCGCTTGCGGAGCTGCCGGAGAGCAGTCCGCTCGGCGCCGTGGCGCTTTTACAGTATACCTATAACGACCGGGCGATCGGTTCGGCTTTTCTTGTGGAGAGGGAACGCTATACGGGCGCGTTTGCCGCGACGATAGCCGAGGCGGAGACCGATCCGGCTGCGACGGAAGAGACCGCTGCGGCGGAAACGGAAGCCAATGAAGGGAACGAAACGGAGAAAGAACAGAAAGAACCGGGATTTTTCGGAGGGATCGTTGGCAGGATCGTCATTGTTGTATTGGTGATCCTGGCCGCCGCTACGATCTTCATCGTGGCATATCTCGTCTACATGCGCCGGAAAGCCGAACAGGAAGCCGCCAGACGGCGCGCCCGCCGCAGACAACGTCTGATGGAGGAAGGCGGTGGGATGGAAGCCGAGTTTGAGCGTTTACTGGCGGAAAAGAAGGACCGCGAACGGGACCGCAAGCGGCGTTAGACCGGATCAGGCAAACGCCGCGACGAAACCGTACATAACCATATAGTGGCAAAAACTGCCGGCCATGACGAAAACGTGGAAGATCTCGTGAGATCCGAAATTTTTGAAACGTGCGTTGAAGACCGGCAGTTTCAGCGCGTAGATCACGCCGCCGATGGTATAGATGATCCCTCCGGCGAGGAGCCACGCAAAAGCGGCCGACGTAAAGGCGGAAACGATCTGGCCGAGCGCGGTCAGGCAGACCCAGCCCATCGCGATATAAATGCAGGACGAGAACCATTTCGGGCAGCCGATCCACACGGCGTTGACGATCATACCGGCGATGGCGATCCCCCAGACGAGCGCCAGAAGACGGTATCCGGCCGGGTTCCCGAGAACGATCAGGCAGACCGGCGTATACGTCCCGGCGATCAGAACGAAGATCATCATGTGGTCGATCTTGCGCAGGATGCGGTTTACGCGTTCCGATATGTCAAACGTATGGTAGATCGTGCTTGCCGCATACAAAAGGATCATACTTGCAATGAATACGGACAGCGCGGCCGCGTTGGCGGGACCGGACGTATTTTCGGCTTTTATAAGGAGCGGAGCCGCCGCCAGGATCGCCAGCAGCATGGCGATCAGGTGCGTTATGGCGCTTCCGGGGTCTTTGAACTGCAGTTTCATAGAGGACACCTCCAATCATTACCATGTGACATAGTTTTTAAAACTATGTGTAATCATATCCATACTATAACACTTTGATTCTCAAAATGCAAGGCTATTTTATATTTTTTTGTTACCTGAAAACGGTGACCGCTGCCCGGATATTTCAGGTCCGGAGGAGATGCGCATGATTACGGTACTTTACGAGGATGAGGAACTGATCGTAGCCGTCAAACCGGCGGGCTATGAATCGCAGACGGCGCGCCGCTTTGCGCCGGACATGGTGAGCGAGATCAAAAAATACCTGGTTATCAACAAATTATGCACCGCGGGGCGCGAGCCGTATGTGGCGGCCGTCCACAGACTGGACAAGCCGGTTTCCGGCGTGATGGTCTACGCAAGAACGAAAGACGCCGCGGCGGCGCTGAGCAGGCAGGTCCGGGACGGACGGATGCATAAGACGTATCACGCGGTGGTCTGTGGAAAACCCGAAAAAGAAGTGGATAACTATGTGGATTACTTAAAGAAATCGGTGGATAAAAACACGTCCGCGGTTGTGGACAAGGGGATAACCGGAGCAAAGCGGGCGGAACTGTCGTACCGGGTGGTCGACGTCCGGGCTGAAGAAACGGACGGTGCGCGGGACGGCGGAGAACACGGCGACGGTTTGCTGTCCCTGCTTGAGATCGATTTAAAGACCGGCCGCCATCATCAGATCCGGGTACAGCTTGCCGCGCACGGGACGCCCGTGTGGGGCGATACGAAGTACGGATCCGCGGCGCACGGCGGCCCTTTGACGCCGGAAGCTGTTGGACCGGCGGCACCGGGAGACGTCAGACCGGCGGCACCGGGAGACGCCAGACCGGTCGTATCGGAAAACGGCGGCCGTGGCCCCCTGGCCCTCTGCGCGACGTCGCTTTCTTTTCTCCACCCGAAGACGGGCGAGCGGATGCGGTTCTCGATCCGCCCTTCCGGCGGCGCATTTGAGAAATTTTCCCATTGGGAATAGTAAGGAGGAATCGGCCCATAATAAGGACTGTACAAAAGAAGTACAAATCAAAAAACGGGTGATTCCATGGTAAAACCGGATAAGAAACTGAAGAGGATCTTATTTATATCGGGAATTACGGGAGCGGTTTACGGAGGGTTTCGATACCTCCTGCCTCTCGTAATTCCCTTTTTGCTTGCCTATGCGACGGCGCTCTGGCTCCGGCCCTCCGTGCGCTGGCTCGAGAGAAAGGTCAGCGTGCGCCTGGAAACAGGGACGCGCGGCGTAGACGGCGGACCGAAAACCTTCCGGGAAAGGGCGGTCAGATGGCTGTGCGGAGGGCTTCCGGCGCTGATCGGCGGCACAGAGCTTGTGCTGCTCGCCGCGGCGGCCTGCGCGATTCTGTTCTTTGCCGGGCGACTGCTGGTCTCGCAGGTCAGCATGTTCTCGGAACGGTTTCCGGAATGGCTGGACGGGGCCGACCTCTGGCTGACCGGCGTCTGCCGTAAGCTGAGCCGGGTATCCGGGTTCGACGAGGCATCCCTCGCCGCCTTTGCCGGGGCACTGCTGCGCAGTCTGGCTGAGACGGTGCGAAATTCGACGATGCCGCTGCTGATGAGCAATTCCGTCCTTGCGTTTCGGGTCCTGGCCGGGACGGCGGTCTTTCTGGTGATCTATTTCATCGCGACGGTCCTCTGCGTCAGGGAAATGGAGACGATCCGGGAGAGACGGAGCGAATCGGTATTTCACCGTGAATTTTCGATAATCGGGAGAAGACTGATCGCGGTCGGAAACGCATGGATAAGGACGCAGCTTGTCATTATGTTCATCACGGCGGCGCTGTGTGCGGCGGGGCTGTTCCTGATCGGAAATCCCTACTCGGTCCTGTTCGGCATCGGGATCGGAATTTTGGATGCGCTCCCTGTTCTCGGATCGGGCAGCGTACTTATTCCATGGGGAATTGTCTTGCTTGTGAGAGGGCAGACCGGGCGGGCCCTGATCCTCATTGCACTTTTCTGCGTCTGCTATCTGGTGCGCGAGATCGCGGAAGCGCGCCTTATGGGAGACAGGGTCGGGCTGTCGGCGCTGGAGACGCTTGCGTCGATGTACGTCGGGATCGAGCTGTTCGGGATCGCGGGTTTTCTGCTCGGACCGGTCGGACTACTTCTGATCGAAGACCTTCTGGAGGCATACTGGACGGAATAAAGAGGCGGCGGTGATCCGGTGTGGGAGAGTGTTCTGAAGAAGGACGCTCTCTCCTTCTTTCGGAAAAATTAATTTTGTGTATTGATAGCCGTGCTTTCACTCGCTATAATGTAGCTGGGATAAATATGAAAACAAGATTCCTTTAAAGATCAGGCAGAAAACTGTGCAGTACAGTATAATAAGGCTGCTGCGGATGGTAGTTCGCAATATAAAAGGCTCCAAAATTAAAAAATGGAGGAATTTTTATGTTCAGGAAAACGATCGCACTGCTTCTCGCGGCACTCACGGCAGGTTCACTGGCTGCCTGCGGTACACAGGGAACAGACGAAAACGCAACGGTGGGAAATGAGGCCGCGCAGACCGAAACAGTAAATATCGCAACGAATCTTTCAAAGATCGATATGTCCAAGTGGGAATACAACGCAGACGATAATGTCTATTATCAGACCGGCATATCTTACTGCGAAATTCCTGCAGATCCGTCCTATGAAACGCTTGCCGTTTTCGTTCCGGGAGATTATTTCACCGGAAGCGAGAACGAAGACGGAACATACACCTGCGAGATCGATCCTGACGCTTCGGTCAACGGTTATTCGGCAAAAACAGCACCTATTGTAATGCCGATCGAGACTCCCGGCTATTCGGCGCAGGCAGCATTAACTTCTTACGCGAGCTTTACTGAATATATGGAGGCAGGCTTTGTATACGTTCATGCCGGATGCCGTGGACGAGATGCAGGCGCACCTGCCGGAGTTACTGATTTGAAGGCGGCTATCCGCTACCTGAGATATACAGACGATATCGCTCCCGGAGATGCCGAAAAGATCTTCGTGTTTGGTATGAGTGGCGGCGGGGCGCAATCCGCACTTGTAGGGGCTGCGGGTGACAGCAGTCTGTATGAGCCTTATCTCAATGCGATCGGCGCAGTTTCAGGTGTGAGCGATGCGGTATACGGTTCTATGGATTGGTGTCCGATCACGAATCTCGACAGTGCAGATGAAGCTTACGAGTGGATGATGGGCGTGACAAGAAGCGGACTGTCTGAAGAGGAGCAGGCGATCTCAGATGCGATGGCGGAAGCGTTTGCCGGCTATATCAACGGTCTGGGCATCAAGGACGAAAACGGTAATGTTCTTACATTGGAGGAGTCCGCAGACGGCATTTACCAGTCGGGAAGCTATTATGATTATATTGTGTCGGTTATTGAGGGATCTCTGAACGATTTTCTTAAAGACACAGAGTTCCCTTATGACTCTTCCGCGCCCACAGGAAACGATGGCGGCCCCGGAGGACATGGTGGATTCGGAGGCCCGAACGGAGAACTCGACGGAGACCGGGAATTCCGTGGAATGGTCGGTCATGGGGGATTCGGCGACAATGGAGGAGCCGGCGGCAATGGAAGAGCCGGCGGTCATGGGGGATTCGACGGCCGTGGAGAATTCGGCGGCAATGGTGAGTTCGGCGGTGACGGTTCCTATGAGGAGAGAGATAACATTTCCCGTATCGAAACATCAGGCGGGATTACGATCTCAGGCACATATGAGACGGCGGAAGATTATATCGACGCTTTGAATGCAAACGGAACGTGGGTGATATATGACGCCGAGACCAATACCGCCTCCATTACGGAGATCAAAGATTTTGTAAAAGCATTTAAGAACGCATCCAAGGATCTCGGAGCGTTTGATCAGCTGGATGCCGGACAGGGTGAAAATGTCCTGTTTGGATATGGCGACGGAAACGGTGCGCATTTTGATCCCATACTTGCGGAAATATTGAACGACCTCGGAAACGAGTATGCATCCGATTACGTCGCTGATCTTCAGAAAACAGACGCGCTTGGATATACGGCAGAACAAAGGCTGAATATGTATACGCCGCTTTACTATCTGCTGGAATCAGAAGAAGGCTGCGGTACCAGTACGCCTGCAAAGCATTGGAGAATTCGAACCGGAATAGCTCAGAGCGATACATCATTGACGACAGAGGTCGATCTTGCGCTTGCGCTTGAAAATTACAATGGCGTGGAATCGGTCGATTTTGCCACAGTATGGGGCCAGCAGCATGTTAAGGCCGAACGGACCGGAAGCAGCACAGCAAACTTTATCGAATGGGTAAACGAGTGCATGGATAAGTGATATAAGAAGAACCGGGGTTCCTCACTACCGGCGCTGCAATGCCGGCGGGGAGCCCCGCTTTATGCTTCGCGGACATTTACAGCCTCGGAATGGGCATATGGAGCCGCAGATGCGCCGATTATGTCATCTACCCACTTGACAAATCAGGCGGAATCTTTTAGAATCATGGTACGGAAAATTGCAGAATAACAGGCTGTGAACGGGAACAGTAAGCGAGACGCGGCATTCCAGAGAGGAAGAAACGGTGAGATCTTCCATGCAGGCGGCGCCGAAACCGGCCCGCGAGCCCCACGCGAAAGGAAGCCCGACCGGAGACCAGGGTGAGAAAAGCCGTTTTGAAAACGGCATCCGGAGAAAGGCGGACGAAGCGCGGCGTAATTCCGGCGTTAACGGAAAGAGAGAGAGTTTCCGGCCCGGCCGGAGACTAAATTGGGTGGTAACGCCGGCTGTCGGTCCCTTGTGGAGCGGCAGCCTTTTTCGTTTTACCGAAACGGGCGGAACGGATCACGCCCGGGAAACCGAAAAATGCTGCAGAAAACGAATTCCAACAATTAAAGGAGAGTAGATTATGGCAAAGGAAAAGAAGATGGTGGAAGCGATCACCTCGATGGAGGAGGATTTCGCCCAGTGGTACACCGACGTGGTAAAGAAGGCCGAGCTGGTCGACTACGCGAGCGTCAAGGGCTGCATGGTCATCAAACCGGACGGCTACGCGATCTGGGAGAATATCCAGCATGAGCTCGACAAACGTTTCAAGGCGACGGGCGTGCGCAACGTCTACATGCCGCTGTTTATCCCCGAAAGCCTTCTGGAAAAGGAGAAAGACCATGTCGAGGGCTTCGCGCCGGAGGTCGCATGGGTGACACACGGCGGCCTTGAACCGCTCCAGGAGCGCCTCTGCGTGCGCCCCACCTCGGAGACGCTGTTCTGCGATTTCTACGCCCGCGACATCCACTCCTACCGCGACCTGCCGAAGCTCTACAATCAGTGGTGCTCGGTCGTGCGCTGGGAGAAGACGACGCGTCCGTTCCTGCGTTCCAGAGAGTTCCTGTGGCAGGAGGGCCACACCGCCCACGCAACCGCCGAGGAGGCCCAGGAGCGCACGATCCTGATGTTAAACGTATACGCGGATTTCTGCGAGGAAGTCCTGGCGATCCCGGTCATCCGCGGCCAGAAGACCGATAAGGAGAAGTTTGCGGGAGCGGAGGAGACTTACACGATCGAAGCGCTGATGCACGACGGAAAAGCGCTGCAGTCCGGCACCAGCCACAACTTCGGCGACGGCTTTGCCCGCGCGTTCAACATTCAGTATTCCGACAAGGACAATCAGTTAAAATACGTCCATCAGACCTCATGGGGCTTCACCACCCGCATGATCGGGGCCATTATCATGGTCCACGGGGACAACGAGGGGCTTGTGCTTCCACCGAAGGTGGCTCCGACACAGGTCGTGATCGTACCGATCCGCCAGCAGCAGGAGGGCGTGCTTGAGAAAGCGAGAGAGGTCGAGAAGACGCTCTCGAACTTCCGCGTGAAGGTGGACGATTCCGACAAGAGCCCGGGCTGGAAGTTCAGCGAATCTGAGATGCGCGGGATCCCGGTCCGTGTGGAACTGGGACCGAAGGACATCGAGAACGGCCAGGCGATCCTTGTGCGCCGCGACACGCACGAGAAGATCACGGTCGCGCTCGACGAGATCGAAGCGAAGGTCGGCGAACTGCTCGAGACCATGCAGAAGGATATGCTGGAACGCGCGAGAGAGCATCGCGATGCGCATACCTATGTGGCAAAGAATTTTGAGGAACTGAAGGACATCGCGGACAACAAGCCCGGATTCATCAAGGCGATGTGGTGCGGATGCCAGGAGTGCGAGGATAAATTAAAGGAAGAAGCGGGAGTCACCTCGCGTTGCATTCCGTTTAAGCAGGAAAAGATCGCCGATACCTGCGTATACTGCGGAAAACCGGCGACGAAGATGCTCTACTGGGGCAAGGCGTATTAAGACGGGTCACGGCGAAGTACTTCTGCCGGGAAAGCCGGAGCGGGCCGGTTCCTAGCGCATTTGCCGGGGCTGATGTACCCGGATCGGGACGTATCACAACACGACGGGAGCGTAATCATGCGGATCGAGATGCCGTACGAGGCGGAGTGGATCATAAACAAAATACGGGAACGCGGCTACGAGGCGTTCGCGGTCGGCGGATGCGTCCGGGATGTCCTTCTCGGACGCACGCCGGAAGACTGGGACGTCACGACCTCGGCGATGCCGGAGGAAGTCAAGGCGATCTTCGGAAAAACCGTCGACACCGGCCTGCAGCACGGGACCGTGACGATCATCAAAAACCGGAGGGGCTATGAAGTCACGACGTATCGGATCGACGGCGAATATCACGACGGAAGGCATCCCGATTCGGTCGAGTTTACGCGCAGCCTTACCGAGGACCTGAAACGCCGCGATTTTACGATCAACGCGATGGCTTACAGCCACGAGACGGGGATCGTCGATGAATTTGACGGGATGACGGACCTCAAAAACGGGATCATCCGCTGCGTCGGCTGCGCGCACGACCGTTTTACGGAGGACGCCTTGCGGATCCTGCGGGCGATCCGCTTTGCCGCGCAGCTCGACTTTTCGATCGAAGACGAGACCTACAAGGCGATCTCGGACATCGCGCCGAATCTCGCCAAAGTCAGCAAGGAGCGGATCCAGGTCGAATTGACGAAACTCCTGCTCTCGGATCATCCGGAAAAGATGGCGATGGTTTTCGAGACGGGGATCGCCGCGTATGTGACGGAGGGCTTTGCGGATATCTTTAAGAGGGAAGCTCAGTCCGGCGGGGACTGCTGCGCCGAATTTGCGGAAAAATTCGGCCGCATCGGGGCGCTTCCGCGGGAGAAATCCCTGCGATGGGCGGCGTTCCTCCGTTTCCTTGCGCCGGAACAGGCGGTGAAAATATTAAAGGGACTTAAACTCGATAACGAGACGATCGGAAACGTGAAGGCCATGCTGGACGTTTTCGGAGATCCGCCGAAGCCGGAGAAGGCATCCGTCCGCCGCGTTCTCAGCCGGACGACGGAGAGTCAGTTCGAGGGCGGGCTTTGCTTAAGGGAGCTGGAGAACGACTCCTCCGTTCCGCGCATCCGCGAACTCTGGGAGCAGATCCGGGATGCGGGCGACTGCTTAAGCCTTAAGGAGCTCGCGGTCGGCGGGAGCGATCTGATCGCGCTCGGCATGAAACCGGGGAAGGAGATCGGGGAGACGTTAAACGCCCTGCTTGAAATGGTTTTGGAAAAACCGGAACTTAACGACAGAGAAAAACTGCTGTCGGTCGTTATGCGCGGGCCAGCGGATATCCGCTGAGCCGGCGCATATTTTTATGCTCCGTTTCATACCCTAGAAGTAGTTTAGAAAGGGTATGGAGGGGACGCATGTGAACGACTGGAATACAGAAGTGATCGGACAGTACGATCTTGAAGTGGAAAATTTAAGGAAGGGCCGCGGCGCGTGGATCATTGAAACGAACCGGGGCCTGAAACTTTTGAAAGAATATAAAGGGAGCGTTAAAAGGCTGGAATTTGAAGAGATGGTACTGGACACGGCAAAAGGACTCGAAACGCTCCGGGTCGACCAGTACATGCGCAATCGCGAGGGAGAACTGATATCGTCGGCCGAGGACGGGACGCGCTGCGTCGTGAAAGACTGGTACGCGGACCGGGAATGCAACCTGAAAGATATGCAGGAGATCCTTTCGGCCGTCCGGCAGATCGCCGTCTTACATAAGCGCTTCCGGGGGATCGAGGCGCGCGAGGAATGGAACCTGAAATCCATGATATCGCCGCCGCTTTACGAGGCGATGGCGCGCCACAACCGGGAATTGAAAAAAGCCCGGATGTACATTCGGAACAAGCGGCAGAAGAACGAATTCGAGCTCTGCGTGATCGGCAATTTCGACGGCTTTTTTGAACAGGCCGCCGAGGCGCAGCGTGGGATGGAGGAACTGTTTGCCGCGAAGGAACCGGAGATCCGGGCGGACTATCACGTCTGTCACGGAGAGCTGAATCAGCACCATATCCTGATCGGCCCCGCCTATGTGGCCGTGACGGAGTTCAACAAAATGCATCTGGGGCTTCAGGTCGAAGATCTTTACTACTTCATGCGCAAGGTGATGGAAAAGCACGACTGGAACCGGAAGCTCGGCGCTTCGATGTTAAACGCCTACGAGCGCGTACTGCCGATGAACGGGATCGAGAAAAAGTGCCTTTATTATCTTTTCCTGTATCCGGAAAAATACTGGAAACAGATCAACTTTTATTATAACGCGAACAAGGCGTGGATCCCGATGCGGAGCGCAGACAAGGTCCGCGGGCTTGAGGAGCAGCAAAAAAACAGAGAACTGTTTCTAAATGAGATCTTTCCGGCATGAATGTCCGATAAAAGGCTTTATTTTTCCCTTTAATTGGTATATAATAGATGCATATTTATCAGGAACCTGGCCGCAGCGGAACATGAGGGCAGGAATTTATCAATAAGGGGAGTTTACCGCTATGAAAGATTACATGAAGATCTATCAGGAATGGCTCGCGAATCCTTACTTTGACGAAGCGACGAAGGAAGAGCTTCGCGCGATCAAGGACAATGA